>JASHRV010000103.1 GCA_030037175.1 Acetobacteraceae bacterium | reverse complement strand
GTCGTCCGGCGCGTCTTTACTTCCGCTTCCGGTGCTCACGGCGGTTGTCTTGGCGATCAATTTCATGGCTTCCCCTTGGGCTTTGGCGGATCGCTTCGCTCTCCGCCAGAAGCCATATTGATCGCGTAAGGCCGCTCCGCTCCGGTTCTCGAAAGCCGCGCCGGCCGGCGCCTGCGGCGCCTCCGACTCATCGCATTCTCAGAACGGTCTCTGACCGTGGCGCTTGCCCGGTCCGTTTTTCTTCGTCGTCGCGCGCCCACATAAGCTAATCTGGAGGGTGGTTTCCTGAAGGAGGGGTGGAGTCTGTGCAGCGGGCGGCGAAGGACGGCACGGGCCGGCTCGAGAGGCAGCGTTCTGCGGCCCGGCTGACGCTCGCTTTCGAGCGGCTGTGGCCGCTCCTTTGGCCGCCGCTCGGGCTGATCGGGCTTTTCGTCGCCGTCTCGCTGCTGGGGCTCGTCGCCCTCCTGCCGGCCTGGCCGCACCTCCTGGTCCTGGCCCTCTTCGCCGCCGGCACGGTTCTGCTCGCCGTGCGCAGCCTCGCCCGCTTCTCCTTTCCGACCCGCGCCGCCGCCGATCGCTGGCTCGAGCTCTCGAATCGCCTTGCCCATCGCCCGCTTGCGGCCCTTGCCGACCGCTCCGCCATCACCGGCGCCACCGCGACCCTCCTCTGGCAGGCACACCGTGCCCGCATGGCGGCGCACCTCGCCGGCATCCGCGTCGGCCTTCCGCATCCCAACCTTGCCGCGCGCGATCCACGCGCGCTCAGGATGGGCCTGATCGTCCTGCTGATCGCGTCCCTCGGCGTCGCCGGCCCCGATGCGCCCGATCGCCTCGCCGCCGCCTTCACGCCGAACATCCCGACCGGCGCCCCACCGCCCGCCGCCGAGCTTGCCGGCTGGATCACGCCCCCGGCCTATACCCATCTCCCGCCGATCTTCCTCCGCGCTCCCGGCGGGCGCCTCGCCGTGCCGGCGGGCTCCCGCCTTGCCGTCAGCCTCACCGGCGGCAACTTCGTCCCGCGCCTGTTCCTCGCCGGCCATGCCGTGCCCTTCGAGACGCTCGGCCCCGCGAGCTATCGGGCCGGGGCGACGATTGCCTCGTCCGGCCGCCTCACCCTGAGCCGCGGGACCGTGCCGCTCGGCGCCTGGGATCTCGCGGTGATCGCCGCCACCGCGCCCACGGTGCATTTCACCGCGACGCCCGGCCCCGATTCCCGCAGCAACGACACGCGCCTTCCCTGGCACGTGCACGACGCCTACGGCGTGACCCGCCTCAGCGCCGTGCTTCATCTCGCCGCGCGGCCCGAGGCGCCGGCGCTCAACGTGCCGATCCCGCTCGGCGGCACCGATTCGCGCGACGAGGGTGGCGCCGCGCTCGTCGATCTCAGCGCAAATCCCTGGGCCGGGCTGGAAGTCACCGCCAGGCTTCATGCCGTCAACGGCGCGGGCCTCGAAGGACGAAGCGAGACCGTCCGCTTCCGCCTCCCTGAGATCGCCTTCCACGATCCCCTCGCCCGGGCCTTGATCGAAGTCCGCAAGCAGCTCGTCCTCCATCCCGATAACCGCGTCGGCGCGATCATCGCCCTCGATCGGCTCTCCGAGACGCCCGAGGCGCAGAACGGCGATCTCGGCGCCTTCCTCAATCTCCGCGCCGTCGCCTCCCTTCTCGCCCGCGACCTCGCTCCGTCCGCCATTGGTCGCGCCGAGGACCGGCTCTGGCAGCTCGCCTGGCATTACGAGGCGGGGCCGACGGCCGAGACCGCCCGCGCGCTCGCCGCCGCGACCCGCGCGCTCGAGCAGGCGCTGGCGGAGGCCGGCCATCCCGGCGGGCCGCGCCAGCAGGAGCTCGACCGCCGGATTCAGGCCCTCGAACAGGCGATCCGCCGGCAGATCGAAGCCCTCTCCAAGACCCTCAACCCCAACAGCCTTCGGCTGCCCAAGAATTTCGCCGCCGGCCAGTACGACGCGCAGACCTTCGAGCGGATGGCCGAGGCGATGCGTCAGGCGATTGACCGCGGCGATCTTTCGGCCGCGCGTCAGGAAATGGCGGAGCTGCAGAAGCTGCTCCAGCAGCTCCAGAACGCACGTCCGCTCACGGCGGGGGACCTCGCGCAGGCGATGCAGATGCAGCAGGGCCAGCAGGCGATGGCCGCGCTCGGGGACGTGGTGCAGCGCGAGGCCGGGCTGCTCGATCATGCCGAGCACCGCCTGGCCACGTCGGACGCCATGTCTCCCCCAGGGGCTCAGCCTGGGGCTCAGCCTGGCGCGCAGCCCGGAACGCCGCCCGGCGCGCCCGCGGGAACGCCGGACGCCGCTGCGCAGCGTCGCGCCGACGCGGCGATGCAGCAGGCGCTGCGGCAGGTGCTCGGGGTCATGATGAACAGCTTTGCCGACGCCACCGGAAAGATTCCGCCCGCCCTCGGCAAGGCCGACATCGCCATGCGCGGCGCTGCCGGCGCGCTCGGCGCCGGCGCGGACCGTGAAGCCGCCGCTTCGGAGCGCCAGGCGATCGCCGATCTCCAGCAGGGTGGCCGCCAGGCAATGGCGGCGATGGCCGCTCAGGCCGGCCAGGGCGCGATGCAGCAGGGCGGCGGCATGGCGGGTTTTCTCGTGCCGGGCGGGCCGTTCGCAGGCAACCCGACACCGGGCGGCATCGGCCAGGCGCCGGGTGTCGGGCTGGACCCGCTGGGCCGGCCGACCGGCGAACGGGCCGACGGGGGTGATCCCAATGGCTTCGTCGATATTCCCAACGGCGATGTCGCCGCCACGGCGCGCGCGATCCAGCAGGAGCTTCGCCGCCGGGAGGCCAACCCGACTCTGCCGACGCCCGACCGCGACTATATCGACCGACTGCTCAAGCAGTTTTAGTCCGAAGCGGGCGGACGGTCCCGTCTGCTCGCGATCCGCTTCAACATGTCGGTCTAACTTGTCATTCTGTGGCCGATCCGGGCGGGAGCCGGCACCCGGCCTCACGGAAAATATTGTGTGATTTCAATCCATTAGCTTCACACGAAACGCGATTACGGGCCAGATCGTACAGATCTTTGCCCCCGCCCTTTCCGCCCCGATGAATGACGAAGATTGTTCTCTTTTGAAAAAGAGAACCAGAAAACTTCTCTCCGTTTCCCGTTGATCTCTCGCTCGGAGTCCCGAGCAAGCGCGAGGTCCGGAAAACGAGAAAAGTCTTTTTGCTTCTTTTTCTTCAGAAAAAGAAGGTTTTCCTTTTTTAATATCTTACTCTTACCGGTTTGCCTTTGCCCCCGAGATCACGGCTGATGCGGCGCCATGAGTCCAAGCAGCGTGTAGAGCCGTTCGCTCGGCGGCCAGGCGTGCATCACCGCGTCGCGATAGGCGTAGCCGCCCCAGGCGAGGAGGGCGAGCAGCACGAGGCTCGCGATCCAGCCGAGCCACGCCGCCCCGTTGCGCGGCTCCTGCGGCGGTGCCGCCCGCTCCGCGACCCGCACGAACGGCCGCTCCCCTTCCGGGATGGCAAGCGCCGGCACGGGCTCGGGAAGCGGTTCGAGCGTCAGCCGCGGTTCCAGCCGCTCATCGGCCGGCGGCACCGGTTCGGTCTCGATTTCGGGCAACTCGGCCGGTGGTACCGCCGACTCCGCTTCCTCCTGATCCGGGACCGGAAGCGTCCACTCCGCCATGCAGCGGCCGCAGCGCAAGGTGCGGGCTCGGGCGCCGAGCATCGGCTCCGGAATGTCGTAGACCGCCGCGCAGGACGGGCAGGTGACGCGCATCGGCCGAGAATCGTTCGGGCTCGGACCGGAGGCAAGCCCCCGCGATCAGGGGGTGTGCCGGCCCGGGCGCGGAAATGGCATGCTGCACGGCCGAGGGAGAATGATTCGATTCGAGCATGTCGGTCTGAGCTACCCCGCGCCGGGCAGGCAACCGCCCGCCTCCGTCCTGCGCGACCTTTCCTTTGCCGTGCCGGAGGGTGCGTTCCGGTGGCTGCTCGGCCCCTCGGGCGCCGGCAAGACGAGCCTGCTCCGCCTGATGTATCTCGCCGCACGGCCGACCGAGGGCAGCCTCACCCTTCTTGGCACCGAGATCGCGCGGGCCGGACGGCGCCAGCTTCCCGGCTTGCGCCGGCGCATCGGCGTCGTCTTCCAGGATTTCCGCCTGCTACCCCACCTTTCCGCCTTCGACAATGTCGCGTTGCCGCTGCGCATCGGCGGGCGACCGGAGGGGCAGATCCGCGCCGACGTGGCCGAGATGCTGCGTTGGGTCGGCCTTGCGGGGAAGCTCGAATCCCCGCCCGAAACGCTTTCCGGTGGAGAGCAGCAGCGTGTTGCGATCGCCCGTGCGGTGATCACCCGGCCGCGCCTGCTGCTTGCTGACGAGCCGACCGGCAATCTCGACGAGGCGCAGGCCGAACGGCTGATGCGCCTGCTGCACGAGCTTGTCCGGCTCGGCACGACGGTCGTGGTCGCGACCCACAACGAAGCCCTGGTTGCCCGCCATGCCGCCCCGGCGCTCCGGCTCGATCATGGCCGCCTCGTGACGCATGGCTAGATCGAAGCTGCGCCCGGCAGGCTTCGACGACCTCGGGCTGCAGCGCGCCCTCTCCGACAGGCTGCTGCCCTTCCTCGTCGCCGCGATGGCCTTCCTTGCCGCCCTCGGGCTTGCCGGCGCCTTCGCCGCCGCGGGACTCGCCCACCACTGGCAGCAGGGCGCGGAGGCCGCGCTCACGATCCAGGTGCCGGATCCCGGCGCCGATTCGGCCGCGCCGGGCTTGAGCCGCCTCGAGCGGGTGCTGGCGCTGCTCCGCGCCGATCCAGTCGTCACCGACGCACGCCCGCTCACCCCCGGCGAGCTCGACGCTCTGCTCCGCCCCTGGCTCGGGACCGACGCCGGCCGCCTCGCCCTCCCGCTCCCGGCGGTGATCGCCGTCCATCTCGCTGATCCCGCCGCTCCACTCGCTTCTCTCTCTTCCACGCTGGGCGCGGCTGCGCCCGGCACACTGGTGGAGAGCCACGGTGTCTGGGTCCGCCGGCTCGCGGCTCTCGCCCGCAGCCTTCAGGCTTGCGCAGCGGTCGCGTTGCTCGTGGTCGCGGCGGTTGCGGTCGCTGTGGTCGCGGTCGCGACCCATGCCGGGATCGCCGCCCGCCGCGAGGCGATCGAGATCGTGCACGGCCTCGGCGCCGCCGACGGCTATATCGCCGCACGCTTCGCCGGCCGTGCGACCCGGCTCGCGGCGATCGGCGCCGCCGCCGGCGCGCTTGCCGCCCTGCCCGTGCTGCTGACCCTCGCTGGCCTGGCCGCCCCGTTCGGCGGCCTCGCCGCCCCGGAGACGGAGCCATCCGTGCTCGCCCCCGCCGGCCTTCCCATCCTGCTCTGGCTTGCTCTGCCGCTTTTGCCTTTGATCGCGGCTGCGATTGGCTACCTTACGGCGCAGGTGACCGTCCGCAGCTGGCTCCGCCGGCTTCCATGAGGGGACGCGACCGCCGCCCTGCCGCCAGCCTGCTGCTCCGCCGGACGGCGCTGATCCTTGCCGTCCTCGCCGTGGCCTGGGCCGCCGGCTTCGGCTGGTTCCTCGGCCGCATCCTCATCCCCACCGACCCGCCCCTCCCGGCCGACGGCATCGTCGTTCTCACCGGCGGCGCGGGCCGGATCAAGGAAGCTTTCCACCTGCTGCTCTCCGACGCTGCACCGCGGCTTCTGATTTCGGGCGTGGCCCCGGGCACGCGGCTTTCCGACCTCGCGCGCCTCGCCTCGATCCCGCCGGAGCGTCTTGTCGGGCGCGTCGTGCTTGGGCGAAGTGCTGCCACCACCGACGGCAATGCCCGCGAGGCAGCCGCCTGGGCGCATGCGCACGGCCTCGCCAGCCTGATCGTCGTCACGTCCTTCTACCATATGCCCCGGGCGCTCGCGGACTTCCGCGCCACTCTCCCGAACGTGCGGCTCGAGCCGGTAAGCGTGCCGCCTCCGGGTCCGCCGCCCGTCTGGCGGCCGGATCTTTGGCGGGTGGTCGCGGGGGAGTACACGCATTGGCTCGCAGCCAAGGCGGGGCTTGGCTTCATGATCGCCCTCTGGGAACGGGGGGAGCCCGCGTGATCTTTGTGCGCTCGGCGCTCTACAACCTTTATTTCTGGACGGTGACCGCCGTGATGGCGATCGCCTCGCTGCCGATCCGCTTCTTCCTTCCCGACGCGGCGCTGGCCTATGGAAAACTTTGGGTCCGCATCTTGCTCGGCGGGCTCCCCCCCCTCGCCGGTATCCGCATTGCCGTGACGGGGCGTGAGAATCTGCCCGAGACGGGCCCGGCGCTGATCGCCTCCCAACATCAGTCCGCCTTCGACACGCTGGTCTGGCTCACGCTGGTGCCTCGTCCGGCCTATGTGCTGAAGCGCGAGCTCCTCAAGCTGCCGTTCTTTGGGCCGATGGTTCGCCCGGCCGGCCAGATCCCGATCGATCGTGCCGGCGGCGCATCTGCCGTCCGCTCCCTCCTCGCCGAGGCCGACCGTGCGCTCGCCGCCGGGCGCCAGATCATCATCTTCCCGGAAGGGACGCGGGTCGCGCCCGGCAAAGTCGGCCCGCTCGCTCCGGGCATCGCCGCGCTCGCCACCCATACCGGCTTGCCCGTGATCCCGGTGGCCACCGATTCCGGGCGGCTTTGGGCGCGGCGCGGCTTTTTCAGGCGGCCGGGAACCATCCGCATCGCGATTCGTCCGCCATTGCCGCCACGGCTGCCGCGCCAGGAGCTGCTGGCCCGCCTCAGGGCGCTTTACGAAGCCGGTCCCGGGGAAGCGCCGCCAAAAGCGGCGGGCACAGGATCGGAGCTTGTGGAAAACTCTGTGGAGAGCCCGTCCGCCCGCTTTCTGGGCGGTCAGAGGAACCTCTTCCATTCTTCTGATTGAAGCTGGTTTTTTGCCTCTCCAGCGAACCCCGTTCCGGCCTCTCGGCGGGATGTGGATGATCAGTGTCTCCGGCCCGGCCGAGACTGTATGAGCCGAGGCGCGTATCGTGCTTCGCATGCGTCGCTCGCTTCGCCGTCGCCTCCTTGTCCTCCTGATCCTGACGCCTCTGCTCGCGATCGGGGTCGAGGCCGTGGTGTGGCTGGTGGCCACCCGCCAGCTTGAAGCTGCCTTCCGCGGCTGGGTGGCTACGCGCCGTGCCGAGGGCTGGCAGGTCGCTGCCGGGGAAGAACGGCTCGGCGGCTGGCCCTTCGCCGCCATCCTCACTGTTGCAGGCTTCGCGATCTCCGGCGGGCAGAACCTGGTGCCCGGCGGCCTAGCCTGGCGCACCCGTGATCTTGCCCTCCATCTCGATCTTCTGGCGCCGGACCGGCTCCTCGTGCAGCCCGCCGGCATCGAGCATTTCCGCCTCGCCGGCAGCTCGGAGGTGGCGTTGGCCGCCAGCCGCGTGGAGGCCACGCTTCCCACGAGCGCTGGTCCGGATGCGGCCGAGCAGATCGACATCACCGCCGCGGACGCCCATCTCGGCGCGGCCGGGCTCGCCTCCGACCTGGTGCGTGCAGCCTCGCTCACGATCCATGCGTCCCTGGAACAACCTTCTGGGGGCGCCGGCTCGGGTACCGCCCGCGCCGGACTCGGCGTTCCGCCCGCGATGGCCGAGATGGAGCGGTCTTCGGTTTCGCTCCGGCTCGACGCGACCAAGGTCGCCATTGCCGGCGCCAGGCTGCCTGCTCTCGGCCCGGATCTTGCGCTCGTCTCTCTCTCTGCGGTGATGACCGGCCCGCTGCCTTCCGGCCCGGCCTGGGCAGTCGAGCTCGGCGCCTGGCGCGACGGCGGCGGAACGCTCACCGTGCGCGATCTCTCGCTCGTCTGGGGACCGCTTGCGGTCGGCGCTGCGGGCCGGCTTGCGCTCGACCAGGCGATGCAGCCGGCGGGGAACGGGACGGCGCGAATCGTCGGCTACGCGGAGACCCTCGACGCGCTGGTGGCCGACGGCAGCATCGGGCGCGGGGCAGCCACGGCGGTCAAAGCCGTGCTGATGCTGCTCGCCCGGCCTTCGGCCACCGCCGGCGCGCCGCCGGAGGTCGACGTGCCGCTCCACCTCGAGGACCGAACCTTGAGCGTCGGCACCATTCCGCTGCTCAAGATCCCGGAGGTGTCCTGGCCTTCCGACCCATGACCAAGGGCTTTCCTTTTGATCCTTTCGCCGGAGCAGATCGCGATCAACCGGAAGCGGCTGATCGCATAAATTTGCTCTAGCGGCTGGCGACTTCTCCGTTGCGGCTTGGCGGAAGCAGCCAACAGGGCAGCTTGCGCCGTGCGAGCGCCGGGCAGGCGACATGCGCCTCGGCGGCCGAAAGATCGACGATTCGCGCCCGCCAGACCGGCTTGCCGTAGAGGTAGGCCCGCTCCACCACCGCGCGGCCGGTTCCGAGGATGCGCGCGCCAAGCCCGGAGACATAGACCGCCATGTTCTCGCTGGCATAGGCGGCGACTTGCACGCCCCAGCTATCCGCCGGGTCAGGCGGTTCCGCCGCCGGGGCGGGAACCGGCGGAGCCATCTCCATGGAATCGGTCTCCATGGGTGCAGCCTGGGCCACGGGGATCAGCCCATGGAGCGGCCCCCGCTCGGCGATCTCGGGTCCGGCCGCTGGCGCGCTCTCCTCGGCGAACCCCTCGTTGAGCAACGCCATCATCTCGCCGTCCACCTGCGGAATGGTCTGAGTGCCGAGGACGACGCCGATCAGCCGCACATCGCCGTGCGCAGCGCTCGTCACCAGGTTGTGGCCGGCCGCATAGGTGTAGCCGGTCTTCATTCCGTCAGCCCCCGGATAGGCCTTGAGCAGGTTGTCGTCGCTTACGATCCAGCGGCCGCGGAAGAGGAAACGCCGCGTGCTGAACCAGTGGTACTGGTCCGGGAAATCGATGATCAGCCGCCGCGCCAGAATCGCGATGTCGCGCGCGGTGGTCACCTGGCCGGCGGCCGGTAGCCCCGAGGGATTCTCGAAGCTGGTGTTCGTCATGCCGAGTGCGTGGGCCCGGAGCGTCATCATTTCAGCGAAGCGGGGGATGCTTCCACCGCCCAGGTACTGGCCGAGCGCGGTCGCGACGTCGTTGGCCGAAAGCGTCACCATGGCAAGGATCGCCTCGTGCACGCTGATCGTGGCGCCGGGCGGAAGGCCGAGCTTCACCGGCTCGACCGACGCGGCCTCAGTGGTCATCGGGATTCGCGTCTCGAAGCTGATCCGCCGGTCGCGCAGCGCCTCGAAGGCCAGGTAGAGCGTCATCAGCTTGGTCAGGCTGGCCGGGTAGCGAATGGCATCCGCCCGGAACTCGTTCAGCACCTGTCCGCTCGAAGCATCGACGACGATGTAGCTCGGGTGGCGGAACCCGTCCTCGGCGCGCGCCGCTGTGACCCCGGCGAGCCAGAGGCCGAGCATCAACGCCGCAACGAGGCCCCAGGGCAGGCGCCGCGTGGAGAACCGATATGCAGCTGGGAGGAAAATACCGGGCAGCCTGCGGCGCGCCGCGCCCTCCTCGCATTCCATCCCGCCGCGTCTCCCTGGCCAGCCCATCGACAGGGCACGGAGTGTAGCTTTGGCTCGTCGCGCCTGTCCAGAGGGAAAGGTTATGAAAAACAAACGAGAACAAAGGATTAACTGACGGAGTTCCAATGCCCTCGCGGCTCGCGTCCAAAAGCTCGTTCCGACATGTTTGTGCAATGCACAAAATTCACTTGCAAAACATGTTTGGCCGTCCTAGGTCCGCCTCGTGCTGCATTGCAGCAAGCCGGTTCGGAAGCGGGACGAAAACGGCAGGGCATCGCACCCGGCACCGTTGCCTGTCTCGCCGAGCGAAAAAAGCACGATCAAAAAGCAATCGCATGGAGCGGTAAATGACGGTCAAGACTAAGACAAACGAGGCGACGGACACGGCGGCCGCGATCAGCAGCGGCTTCGAGCAGACGGCGGCCGCTTTCAAGGACGGCATGATGAAAGCCACGGCCGGCTTCCAGACAACCCAGGCACAGGTCAAGGAAAACGTGGAGAAGGCCATGAAGACGGCAGAGGAAATGCTCGCCTTCAACCAGGGCAATTTCGAAGCGGTGGTGAAGTCCGGAAAGATCTGGACGACCGGCGTGCAGGACCTCACCCAGCAGGTCGTGGCTTCGGCGCAAGCCTCGTTCGACGAGACGCTGGCGACTTACAGGGCGCTGGCCGCGGTGAAGTCGCTCAAGGAGGCGGTCGAGCTGCAGACCTCGCTTGCCCGTTCGGCAATGGAGAAGGCTGTGTCCGAGACCGGCCGCATCACCGACGCCTCGGTGAAGCTTGCCGAGCAGGCTCTGGCGCCGCTGACCCAGCGCTTTTCGCTTGCCGTGGAGAAGTTTGCCCGGACGGCGTGAGCAGAGCGCGCCATAGCCTGATTCCGCCCCCTGCCCACGGGCAGGGAGGGCCTGCTTCGCGAAGGGTCCGGCGTCATCGCCGGACCCTTTTGCGTTCCGGAAACGCTCCTGGTGCCTTGGCGCCACGCCCGCAAACAAGGGCGTGTGGAATCTTGCAGAGCCCTTTTCCGACGGCCTCGCGTTCCGATATGGTTTTGCTATGGACCGCGCCACGCCTTCGATGCTTGCGCCGCCCCCGTCTTTCGCGGGATGCGGCGGTGCACGGCGATGCGTGACTGCCAGACGGGCTGAGAAGGGCGGGGCCGAAAGAGACGGGCGGTGCGCTGCGTCAGGCGCCCGCCGAATGGAATGCCGATGAGCGATAGCGACAGACAAGGCAGCAACGGCCCGTCAACAGGTGTCGTCGTCCGGGCGCGCCCGAAAACGCGCAAGCCCGCGATGTACAAGGTCCTGATGCTGAACGACGACTACACGCCGATGGAATTCGTCGTCCACGTGCTCGAGCGCTTCTTCCAGAAGACGCGCGAGGAAGCCACCCGCATCATGCTCCACGTCCATCGTCGGGGTGTCGGTGTGTGCGGTGTCTACACATATGAGGTTGCGGAGACCAAGGTCACACAGGTGATGGACCTCGCGCGCCAGAACCAGCACCCCCTGCAATGCACGATCGAGAAAGAATGATTGCGTTCAATTTCTGCTCGCCTGCCCGGACCGGTCCCTACGCCGGCCGCAGCCGTACTTGAGGAGCGTCGCACGCCATGCTGTCCCGTAATCTCGAGCAAACGCTCCACCGGGCCCTATCGCTCGCCAGCGAACGGCATCACGAATACGCGACCCTCGAGCATCTGCTCCTCGGCCTCGTCGACGATACCGATGCCGCCACCGTCCTTCGCGCCTGCGGCGTCGATCTCGACAAGCTTCGTCAGGACCTCACCGAGTTCCTCGACAAGGACCTCTCCGGCCTCGCCACCGACCGCCCGGGCGATCCCAAGCCCACGGCGGGCTTTCAGCGCGTCGTCCAGCGCGCCGCGATCCATGTCCAGTCGTCGGGCCGCGAGGAGGTCACAGGCGCCAACGTCCTTGTCGCCCTCTTCAGCGAGCGCGAAAGTCACGCGGTCTATTTCCTCCAGCTCCAGGATATGACCCGGCTGGATGCCGTGAACTTCATCAGCCACGGCATCGCCAAGGCTCCCGGGCGCAGCGCCCCCCGTCCGGTGCAGGGTACCAGCAACAGCCAGGATGGTGCCTCCGAGTCCGAGCGCGAGGAGAAGCCCTCCCGCCGCGGCCAGGACGCGCTTTCCAACTACTGCGTCAATCTCAACAAGAAGGCGCTCGCCGGCCGGATCGACCCGCTGATCGGCCGCGAGATCGAGATCGAGCGCACCATTCAGATTCTCTGCCGCCGCACCAAGAACAACCCGCTCTACGTGGGCGATCCCGGCGTCGGCAAGACCGCCATCGCCGAAGGGCTTGCCAAGCGCATTGTCGAGGGGACGGTGCCCGAGGTGCTCGCCCGCTCCACCATCTACGCGCTGGATATGGGTGCGCTGCTCGCCGGCACCCGCTACCGCGGCGATTTCGAGGAGCGGCTCAAGGCTGTCGTCGCCGAGCTGGAAAACCAGCAGGGTGCCATCCTCTTCATCGACGAGATCCACACGGTCATCGGTGCCGGCGCCACCTCCGGCGGCGCGATGGACGCCTCCAATCTGCTCAAGCCGGCGCTTGCCTCGGGCACGCTGCGCTGCATCGGCTCGACCACCTACAAGGAATTCCGCAACTATTTCGAGAAGGACCGCGCCCTCGTCCGCCGCTTCCAGAAGATCGACGTCAACGAGCCCTCGCTCGAGGATTCGGTCAAGATCCTGCGCGGCCTCAAGGCGAACTACGAGAAGCACCACAAGGTCCGCTACACCGAGGAGGCGATCCGCGCTGCCGTCGAGCTTTCGGCCAAATACATCCACGACCGCAAGCTGCCCGACAAGGCGATCGACGTGATCGACGAGGTTGGCGCCTCGCGCATGCTTCTGCCCGAGCACAAGCGGCGCAAGACCGTGACGCTGCGCGATGTCGAGGAGATGGTGGCGAAGATCGCTCGCATTCCCCCGAAATCCGTCTCTGCCGACGACAAGGAAACCCTGCGCAATCTCGAGCGCGACCTCAAATCCATGGTCTTCGGCCAGGACAAGGCGATCGAGGCCCTCGCCGCCGCCATCAAGCTCTCGCGCGCGGGGCTCCGCGAGCCGGAGAAGCCGATCGGCAACTATCTCTTCAGCGGCCCGACCGGCGTCGGCAAGACCGAGGTCGCGCGCCAGCTCGCCGCCACACTCGGTATCCAGCTCATTCGCTTCGACATGAGCGAATACATGGAGCGGCACTCGGTCTCGCGCCTGATTGGCGCGCCCCCGGGCTATGTCGGCTTCGATCAGGGCGGCCTGCTGACCGACGCGATCGATCAGCACCCACACTCCGTCCTCCTGCTCGACGAGATCGAGAAGGCCCACATCGATCTCTTCAACATCCTCCTGCAGGTCATGGATCACGGGAAGCTCACCGACCACAACGGCAAGACGGTCGATTTCCGCAATGTCATCCTGATCATGACCACCAATGCCGGCGCCGCCGATCTTGCCCGGCCGGCGATCGGCTTCGAGCGCGAGGCTCGCCACGGCGAGGACGACGAGGCGATCAAGCGGATGTTCACCCCGGAGTTCCGCAACCGGCTCGATGCCACCATCGCCTTCGCCGCCCTCACCCCCGAGGTCGTGGCCCGCGTGGTCGAGAAGTTCGTCATGCAGCTCGAGGCTCAGCTCGCCGATCGCAACGTGACGATCGAGCTCTCTTCGGCGGCAAAGGAATGGCTGGCCGAGAAGGGCTACGACCGGCTCTACGGTGCCCGCCCGCTCGCCCGCGTCATCCAGGAGCACATCAAGAAGCCGCTGGCCGAGGAGCTGCTTTTCGGCAAGCTCGCCCGCGGCGGCGCCGTCAAGGTGACGCTCAAGGACGGCGCGCTCGCGTTCGAGTTCATCGAGGCGACCCCGCCGGCCCTGCCGCGCCCCGAGGGCGAGGAGGATGGCGAGCGCGAGTCCGAGGCGGTCGAGTAAGCCTCCGGGCGGCTGCCTCTCCCGAGGCTGATGGCCGGGTGCCGCGAACGGGGCTCGGCCTCAGCCCTGCCATGCGGCCCCCGCCGGGGGCGTGCCTCGCACCTGAACGTATCGCAATCGTCCGGCAAGCCGGGAAAGAGTTTCGCGACATACGCCTGCAATAAGGCTATGCCATCTGGCCATTCGGGCACGCGCCTGGCCACGGGCGGAAGCATGGCTGCCTTGTTTTCGCCCCGCCGGCGCGACAACTCCGCCCAAGCGGCCGGATAAGGCTGCGCACGAGGGGACCGATGGACGAACGCACCGATCCGGCAACGGCACGAAGCTACGGCGCCCCGCCGGCGAGCCGTGAGATCGTCCACCCGCCCGCCGTCCGCCGTCGCCGCCGCGTCCTTCCGGCCCTCGTTGTCCTTGCGCTGATCGCCGGCGCGATCCTCTGGGCGCATCCCTGGGGCAGGGGCCCGGCCAAAGGGCCGCCTCCCGTCCCGCCGCAGCCCGTGAGCGTCGCCACCGCCGCCACCGGCAACATGCCGGTCATCCTCAATGCGCTCGGCACCGTCACGCCCTTCAACACCGTGACGGTCATGACCCAGATCAACGGCCAGCTCATGAGCGTCGGCTTCAAGGAAGGCCAGATGGTGCAGAAGGGCCAGTTCCTGGCCCAGATCGACCCGCGCCCCTACCAGATCGCACTCGAGCAGGCCGAGGGCCAGCTCGCCCACGACACCGGGCTCTTGCATCAGGCCCAAAGCGATCTTGCCCGGTACGAGCGGCTCCGGGCGCAGAACTCGATCGCCGAGCAGCAGGTGACCGACCAGCAATTCCTGGTTCAGCAGTACCAAGGCACGGTCAAGACCGACCAGGCCGCGATCGACAACGACAAGCTCAACCTCGCTTATTGCCACATCACCGCGCCGATTACCGGCCGCGTCGGCCTGCTTCAGGTCGACCCCGGCAACTATGTCCAGACCAGCAACACGAGCGGCATCGTCGTCATCACCGAGCTCGACCCGATCAGCGTCATCTTCACCCTGCCGCAGACCGACATTGCGGCAGTCACGGCGGCGATGCAGTCCAATCCGGCGCTTCCCGTCACGCTCTACGACAGCACCAACACTCAGAAGCTCGCGACCGGCACGCTCTACGCGATGGACAATCAGATCAACGTCTCGACCGGCACGGTCCAGCTGCGGGCAAGTTTCGCCAATCCCGAGAACGCGCTCTTCCCCAACGAGTTCGTCAATGTCGATCTTCTTGTCGATACGCTGAAGAACGCAGTTCTGGTGCCGAGCGCCGCGATCCAGCGCGGCGCCCCGGGCACCTTCGTCTATGTCGTCAAGCCCGACGGCACGGTCGCAATCCAGAAGGTGACGCTCGGGCCCAGCAACGCAAGCAATACCGCCATCATCTCCGGGCTCTCCGTCGGCACGAAGGTCGTGACCGACGGAGCGGACCGGCTGCATCCCGGCGCCAAGGTCAACATCGTCGCCCCGGGCGCCGCACCTGCCGCCGCGGGCGCTGCGAAGCCCAAGCCCCAGCCGTGAGGGATCACCGAGCCAGGCCGGGAGCTCCTGCCCCCGGCAAAGGTGGAGCATTCCCAATCCATTTGCCGAAAGCATTGGGGGGGTCCAGGGTCTCTGGCCCTGGCGGGGGTGTCGGGGGCAGAGCCCCTGACATGACATGAACCCCTCGCGCCTCTTCATTCTTCGCCCGGTGGGCACGTCACTCTTGATGGTGGCGATCCTGCTCGCGGGTCTGCTCGCCTATGGCCTGCTGCCGATCTCGGCTTTGCCTGAGGTCGACTACCCCACCATCCAGGTCACTACTTTCTATCCCGGCGCCAGCCCGGACGTGATGGCTACCTCGGTCACCGCGCCGCTCGAAGTGCAGTTCGGCGAAATGCCCGGGCTGAACCAGATGTCGTCGGTCTCCTCGGCCGGCGCCTCGGTGATCACGCTCCAGTTCGATCTCTCGCTCTCCATCGACATCGCCGAGCAGGAGGTCCAGGCAGCGATCAATGCCGCCGGCAATCTTCTGCCTTCCGGCCTGCCCGCTCCGCCCATCTACGCGAAGTACAATCCGGCCGATGCACCCGTCCTCACGCTTGCCGCGACCTCCGCCGTGCTTCCCCTCACCGAGGTCGAGAACGACGCCGACACGGTGCTCGCGCAGAAGATCTCACAGCTTCCGGGCGTCGGGCTCGTCAGCATCAGCGGCGGCACCGCGCCTGCCGTGCGCGTCGAGGTCAATCTTCAGAAGCTCGCCGGCTACGGCCTCAATATCGACGATCTGCGAACGACCATCGGCAATCTCAACGTCAATCTGCCGAAGGGCAGTTTCGACGGCCCGGCGCGCGCCTACACCATCAATGCCAACGACCAGCTCGAGAGCGCCGCCCAGTACGAAAACGCGGTGATTGCCTATCGCAACGGCGCGCCCGTGCGTCTTTCCAATGTCGCCTCAGTCCGTCAGGGTGCGGAAGATACCGAGATCGGCGCCTGGTCCGATACGACGCCCGCCGTCATCCTCAACATCCAGCGCCAGCCCGGCGCCAATGTCATTGCGGTTGCGAACCGGGTGAAGGCGCTGCTGCCCACGCTCACCGCTTCCCTTCCTTCGGCGATCCAGGTGGCGACGATCTCGGATCAGACCACCACCATCCGAGCCTCCGTCCGCGACGTCGAGTTCGAGCTCACGCTGGCCGTCGCGCTCGTCGTGCTGGTGATCTTCCTTTTCCTCCGCAGCATTCCGGCGACCATCATCCCGAGCCTTTCGGTGCCGCTCTCCATCGTCGGCACTTTCGGCGTGATGTACCTGCTCGGCTTCAGCCTCGATAATCTTTCCTTGATGGCGCTGACGATCGCCACCGGCTTCGTCGTCGACGACGCGATCGTCATGATCGAGAACATCACCCGCTATATCGAGCAGGGCCTTCCTCCGCGCGAGGCCGCGCTGCGCGGGGCCGGCGAGATCGGCTTCACCATCATTTCGCTGACCGTCTCCCTCATCGCCGTGCTGATCCCGCTCCTCTTCATGAGCGACGTGGTCGGGCGCCTCTTTCACGAATTCGCGCTCACTCTTGCCGTCACCATCGTCATCTCGGCGATCGTTTCTCTGACCCTGGTGCCGATGCTCTCGGCGCGCCTGCTCCGCCGCGACACCGGCATCGAGCAGAGCCGCATCGGTGCCGCGAGCCGCCGCTTCTTCGATGCCATGATCGCGGGCTACGATCGCGCGCTTGGCATTGTCCTCGACCACCAGCCGACCGTGCTCGCCGTCGCGATCGCCACCCTCGCCGTCACCGTCGCGCTCTATATCGTGATTCCGAAAGGCTTCTTCCCGACTCAGGACACCGGAGAGATCCAGGGCATCACCACCGCCGCGCAATCGATCTCCTACGATGCCATGGTCGCCCGGCAGCAGGCGATGGCGAAGATCATTCTCAAGGATCCCGACGTCACCGGCCTCTCCTCCTATGTGGGCGTGGACGGAACCAACATGACATTGAACAGCGGCCGCTTCCTCATCACCCTCAAGCCGCGTGATCAGCGCAACGCCAACGCCACCCAGATCATCGCGCGTCTCCAGCGGGCGGTCGCGAACGTGCCCGGCATCTCGCTTTCCATGCAGCCGGTGCAGGATCTCACCATCGGCGATACGCTGAGCGCTGCGCAGTACCAGTTCGTGCTCGAGAACGCGAACGCTTCCGCCTTCACCGCCTGGGTGCCGAAGCTGTTGGCGAGCCTTCAGAGGCTGCCTCAGCTCACGGACGTCACCACCGATCTCGAGCAGCAGGGGTTCGCCGCCTATATCGATGTCGATCGCGCCAAGGCCGCGCGTCTCGGCATCACCATGGCAACGATCGACAACGCGCTCTACGACGCCTTCGGCCAGCGCATCATCTCCACCATCTTCACTCAGTCGAACCAGTACCGCGTGATTCTTGAGGCGTCGCCAGACCTGCAGACATCCCTGGCCGGGCTCGATGCCGTCTATCTGCCCTCTGCGCTCGCCGCGAGCAGCAGCAGTTCCGGCATCACGAGCCAGGTGCCGCTCTCATCCATCGCCTCGGTCAAGGTCGAGACGGCGCCGCTCGTCATCGAGCATCTCGGCCAGTTCCCTGCCACGCGCATCTCCTTCAACCTCGCTCCCGGCGCCTCGCTCGGCGGCGCGGTGGCGGCCATCCAGAAGGCCGAGCGCGATATCGGCCTGCCCGAAAGCTTCATCACCAGCTTCCAGGGCGCCGCGCTTTCCTTCCAGGCGACTCTCGGCAACGAACTCTTCCTCATCCTTGCCGCTCTCGCCACCGTCTATATCGTTCTCGGCGTGCTCTACGAGAGCTTCATCCACCCGCTCACGATTCTTTCCACGCTGCCTTCCGCCGGCGTCGGCGCGCTGCTGGCGCTGATGATCGCCGGCCAGGATCTCGACGTCATCTCGATCATCGGCATCATCCTGCTCATCGGCATCGTCAAGAAGAACGCGATCATGATGATCGACTTCGCGCTCGAGGCCGAACGCGGCGAGGGCCTACCACCGCGTGCAGCAATCCGCCGCGCCTGCCTTCTCCGCTTCCGCCCGATCATGATGACGACGATGGCCGCGCTGCTCGCCGCTCTGCCGTTGATGCTCGGCACCGGCACCGGCTCGGAGCTGCGCCGCCCGCTCGGGCTTGCGATCGTCGGCGGCCTTCTGCTGAGCCAGCTTCTCACGCTTTTCACGACGCCGGTGATCTATCTCTATCTCGACCGGCTCGCGGCGCGCCTTGCTCCCCGCCCCGGTCCCGCTGCCGCCCCGGCCGAATGAGCGCACGCTGAAGCCCAGCCCGTGAATCTCTCCGCGCTCTTCATCAACCGGCCCGTCGCCACGACGCTGCTTACCATCGGCATCGTGCTGGCCGGCCTCTTCGCCTATGCCCACCTGCCGGTCGCCCCTCTCCCGCAGGTCGATTTCCCCACCATCGTCGTCCAGGCCAACCTGCCCGGCGCCAGCCCTGATACCGTCGCCGCGACTGTCGCAAGCCCGCTCGAGCGTCACCTCGGCACCATCGCCGATGTGACGGAGATGACGTCCACGAGCACGCTCGGCCAGTGCCGCATCATCCTTCAGTTCGGGCTCGACCGGGACATCAACGGCGCCGCCCGCGATGTCCAGGCGGCCATCAACGCCGCGCGCGCGGACCTGCCCACCAACCTCCGCAGCAATCCCACATGGCGCAAGTTCAATCCTGCCTCGGCGCCGATCATGGTGCTGGCGCTCACCTCCGCCACCCTGACGCGCGGTCAGATCTACGACGCGGCCGACACCGTGGTGCAGCAGCGGCTCTCCCAGGTCTCCGGAATCGGCGAGATCACGCTCGGCGGCAGCGCTCTGCCCGCTGTCCGCGTCGAGCTCAATCCCAACGCCCTCTCGAAATACGGCATCGGGCTTGAGGATGTGCGGGCCGCTCTCGCCGCGGCCAACGCCAACAGTCCGAAAGGGGCGATCGAGTTCTCCGGCAACCGCTACCAGCTCTACAGCAACGATCAGGCAACTGACCCGGCCGACTACGCGCCCCTCATCATCGCCTGGCGCAACAATGCTCCGGTCCGCCTCTCGGACGTCGCCACCATCACCGAAGGCGTGGAGAACGTGCGCACGGAAGGCCTCGCCAACGGCCAGCCCGCCGTGCTCGTCATTCTCTATCCCCAGCCCGGCGCCAACATCATCGAGACCGTTGATCAGGTGAACGCGCTTCTGCCCGTTCTTCGCGCCTCCATTCCATCGAGCATCAATGTCTCGGTCGCGCTCGATCAGAGCACCACCATCCGCGCCTCACTCGCAGACACACAGGTGACGCTGCTGATCGCGGTCTTTCTCGTCATCTCCGTCGTCTTCCTCTTTCTCCGCGACCCGCGCGCCGCGCTGATCCCGAGCGTGGCCCTGCCGGTTTCCATCATCGGCACCTTCGCCGGCATGTATCTGCTCGGCTACAGCCTCGACAATCTCTCGCTCATGGCGCTCACCATCTCAACAGGCTTCGTGGTGGACGATGCCATCGTCGTGCTCGAGAACATCTCCCGCCATCTCGATGCCGGGCTCGCGCCGCGCGAAGCGGCGCTGCGCGGCGCAAGCGAGGTCGGCTTCACCGTGCTCTCGATGAGCACGTCCCTTGTTGCCGTCTTCCTGCCCATCCTGCTGATGGGTGGCATTGTCGGCCGCCTCTTCCGCGAGTTCGGCATGACCCTCTCGCTCGCGATCGCCTTCTCGCTTCTCGTCTCTCTCACCACCACGCCGATGATGTGCGCGATCGTGCTTCGCCCGCGAAGCGCGACCGAAACCGGTGGCATGCTCGGCCGCCTCTTCCGCGCAAGCCGCGCCACCTTCGACTTCGCTCACGACCGCTATGCGGGCAGTCTCGGCATCGCGCTTCGCCATCCGCTGCTCTCCATCCTTGCCCTCTTCGCCACGCTCGCCTTCACGATCTTTCTCTTCATCCATATCCCGAAAGGGCTTTTCCCCACCGAGGATACGGGGGTCCTGATCGGCGGCGTTCAGGCCGATCAGAGCATCTCCTTTCAGAGCATGGAAAAGAAGCTCGGGCAGTTCATGGCGATCGTCCGCCACAACCCGGCGGTCCAGAACGTCACCGGCTTCACCGGCGGCGGATCGACCAACTCCGCCTTCGTCTTCGTCACGCTCAAGCCGCTCTCCGAGCGCCACGCCTCGGCAACTCAGGTCATTGCCGAGCTGCGCCGCCCGCTCGGCCAGGTCGCCGGCGCGCAGCTCTTTCTCCAGCCCGCCGCCATCCTTCGCGCCGGCGGCCGGCAGAGCAACGCTGCCTATCAGTTTTCATTGCAGGGAAGCTCGGCCTCGGAGGTTTATGACTGGACCCACAAGCTCGAAGCGGCGCTCGCTCATTCCCCGGTGCTGCGCGACGTCAATTCCGATCAGCAGCAAGGCGGGCTCGAGACCAACATTGATATAGATCGCTCCACCGCTGCCCGCCTCGGCGTCACGCCCAACCAGATCGACAACACGCTCTACGATGCTTTCGGCCAGCGCCAGGTCTCGACGATCTACCGCGAGATGAATCAATACCATGTCGTGATGGAGGTCGCGCCGCAATATTGGCAGAGTCCGACGATCCTGAAGGACATCTATGTCAGCACCTCCGGCGCTCCCGCCGCCGGCACGTCCACCTCGGGCTTCGCCGCCGGCACCGTCGCCAGCTCGTCCTCGAGCCTCTCCGCCGCCTCGATCGCCTCCGATGCGGCCCGCAACGCCGCGACCAACGCCATCGCCGCCTCGGGCAACTCCAGCGCCTCGAGCGGCACCGCCGTCAGCACCAGCCAGGAAACGATGGTGCCGCTCTCGGCCTTCGCCCGTTTTGCTCCGGGAACGACGCCGCTTTCCGTCAACCATCAGGGCCTCTTCGTCGCCTCAACGATCTCCTTCAATCTCGCGCAGGGAAAATCTCTGAGCGACGCCGGCACCGCGATCCGCCAGACTATGCTGAAGATCGGCGTGCCCGTCTCGATCCATGGCTCCTTCGCCGGCACCGCCCAACTCTTCGTTCAGTCCCTCTCGGAGGAGCCGATCCTGATCCTCGCCGCCCT
>JASHRV010000102.1 GCA_030037175.1 Acetobacteraceae bacterium | reverse complement strand
GCGTACGGTCTTCCGCCAGCCGAGCGGTGAGGTTCCGGCGGTGGATGGTGTCGATCTCACCGTCGAGCGCGGAGAGACGCTCGGCATTGTCGGCGAATCCGGCTGCGGAAAATCGGCGCTCTCGCTTTCGATCATGCGCCTGATCGCCCCGCCTGGGCGGATCAGCGCCGGGCGAATCCTGTTCGACGGCGCCGATCTCCTTTTGCTGCCGCCCGCTGCGATGCGCGAGATTCGCGGCAACCGGATCGCGATGATCTTTCAGGAGCCGATGACGAGCCTCAATCCAGCCTTCACAGTGGGCAGGCAGCTCACCGAGGCGATGCGCGCGCACGACCGCTCGCTCAGCGCGCGCTCTTTGCGCGGACGCGCGGTGGAGGCGCTTGCTCATGTGCGGATTCCGGCGCCCGAGCGGCGGCTCGATGAGTATCCCCACCAGCTTTCCGGGGGCATGCGCCAGCGCGTGATGATCGCGATGGCGCTTGCCTGCCGGCCCGACCTTTTGATCGCAGACGAGCCGACGACGGCACTCGACGTCACTGTGCAGGCGGAGATTCTGGCGCTGCTCGGCGATCTGCAGCGCGAGACGGGGATGGCGATCATCCTGATCACGCATGATCTGGGCGTGGTTGCCGAGACAGCGGACAAGGTTGCCGTGATGTATGCCGGGCGGATCATCGAGCAGGGACCGGTGGCCGCGCTCTTCGATGATCCGCAGCATCCCTACACGCTCGGACTGCTCGGCAGCATTCCACGCCTCGAGCAGACGCGCGAACGCCTGCTCGCGATTGAAGGCGCGGTGCCGCCGCCGTTCGCTTTGCCCTCGGGCTGCCGGTTCCATCCGCGCTGCGTGTTCGCAGCACCGGAGTGCGCCGAGACCGACCCAAAGCTCGTGAGCGTGGGCACGGGTTCCGCAGCGCATCATCGCGCGGCATGTCTGCGCGCGCCGATCGAGCAGGCGGTGAGCCGTGCCGCATGACAGCGCCGCTGATTGAGGTTGATGGCCTCACCAAGCATTTTCCGATCGAGCGCGGCATTCTCTTCTCTCGGCACCTCGGCATCGTGCGCGCGGTTGACGGCGTGTCGTTCTCGCTCGCACGCGGGGAGACGCTGGCGCTGGTGGGCGAATCGGGGTGCGGAAAATCGACGACGGCGCGGCTTACGCTCAGGCTCATTCCCCCGACGGCGGGAAGCATCCGATTTGGTGGCGTGGATATCACCAAGGTCGAGGGCGAGGCTCTGAGGCGGCTGCGCCGACGCATGCAGATCATCTTCCAGGACCCGTTCGCTTCGCTGAACCCGCGGATGACGGTTGCGGAAATTCTCGAGGAGCCGCTTCGGGTGCATGGGATCGGCGGTCGGGCAGAGCGGCAGAGGCGGGTGCGGGAGCTGCTGGGACTGGTGGGGCTCGCGAGCTACCATGCGGGCCGCTACCCACACGAATTTTCGGGCGGGCAGCGCCAACGCATTGGGATCGCGCGCGCGCTTGCACCCAACCCCGAGCTCGTGGTGTGCGACGAGCCGGTCTCCGCCCTCGATGTTTCGATTCAGGCGCAGGTCGTCAACCTTCTCAGCGATCTCAAACGTGAGCTCGATCTTTCCTATCTCTTCATCGCCCATGATCTCGCTGTGGTGAAGCATGTCGCTGATCGCGTGGCGGTGATGTATCTCGGCCGGATCGTTGAGATGACCAGGAAGGAGGAAATTTTCGCAGCCCCGCGGCACCCCTACACGCGCACGCTGCTGGCGGCGATTCCCCGGCCCGATCCGCACCTCAAGCCGGCGGCGATCGCGCCGGGCGATATTCCGAGCCCGCTGGCGCCACCGGCGGGCTGCCAGTTCCATACGCGCTGCCCCTTCGCGATCGCGCGTTGCCATACGGAGGATCCGGCGCTGATTGCCGTCAGCAGCGGGAACGGCGCCGCGGATCATTTCGTCGCATGCCACCGTGCGGAAGAGTTGCCGCCGGCAATCCTGCCACATCCAGCGGCAGCGCTGTCGCCGAACGCGGAACGGCGGCTTGCGCTTTACGCCGAATTGAGCCGGGGAGCGTGACAGGGCGGGCTCAAACTGGATAAAGGTCGGCTGTTTCAACACGCTGTTCCAGCCGCCGCCACGGGTGAGCAAGCTATCGGCGCCGCTCGTTGGTCATTTTTGGCCGTGAAGGAGTGCGGCGTCAGCTGTCGGTTGAGGAAAATCGAGCACGGCGCTGGTGTAGGTCTCGATCACCGCGCTGAACGGCGTGCCGTCGGGAAATGTGAGCACCGCGCGATGCTCCAGGACGGCGTGGGGAATGGCAAGCGTCGCGCCGGACGCGCCCGGGATGGGCGCGCCCATTTCCCAGCCTTGCGGCAGTGGTGACCAGAGAAGCTTGGCCGAGAGCGTTTGGCGGCGGAAATCGAGGGCCTGGACGGCGCGGCCGAAAGCGGTGTCCGTCGTGTCGAGTACGTTGTTCATCGCCGGCGTAAGGCGGGAGGGAACGTACCAATTGTCCGCCTCGGAGAGGACGTGGTCGCCGCAGACGAGCCTGACCCGGCGGTAGCGGATGGGCGCGGTGGCGCTGACGCCGAGGAGTTGGCGCTGCTCCGCCGTCGGGACCTTGTCGATGCCGTGGACGCGCTCGGCGATCACGCGCGCGGGCGAGGCGAGCTTGTGGGCGGCGCACCAGCGTTCGAGCGTGAGAGTAGCGCTCGGATGGCTCAAAAGATCCGCGTTGAGAGTTTCGAGAAGAGCAAGCGCTGCGAGGCGGGTCGTGAAATCGTCCCGCCAGGCGGGCGCGGCGGAGGCGGCGGCAGCGGGACCGATGAGGACGAGGGAGAGCAGGGCAAGCGCTGCGCGAAAGGTCATGGATGCTATCCTCCCGGAGACGATGTCGGACAAGCGAGGGAGATGTGGCGCTCACACCAAAAATGGCGCTGCTCGCCGTTGCGAGCAGTCTGGCCTATCTCGGGCTCGCGGTTCTCGGCTGGGGCGGATTTGATGCCTTCTTCGCCGATCCGGCGCGGATCGCGCTCGTGGCGGTGTTCGCGGCACTGGTGGTCGCGGCCATGTTCAGCCGCGGGAATCTGAGCGCGGGCGAGGAAGAAGATCGCGGCAACCGCTGGGTCCTCATCGCCTTCGGAGTGATCGGGCTCCTTTCCGCATACCTGCCCGCCTATACAGAGCGTGCGGGATTTTGGGTCTTTGGCAGAGAGGGCGTGCGCTGGCTCGGCGTTCTTCTCTGCGCGGCCGGCGGGGCGCTCAGGATTTGGCCGGTTTTCGTGCTGGGACGGCGGTTCAGCGGGCTGGTCGCGATCCAGCCCGAGCACGAGCTGGTCACGGGCGGGGTTTATCGCTTCATCCGCAACCCGAGCTATCTCGGCCTGCTCATCGCCTCGCTCGGCTGGGCGCTCGCCTTTCGCTCTGGTGTGGGCGTGCTGCTCGCGGTGCTTCTCGTCCCGCCGCTGGTGGCGCGGATTCGCGCCGAGGAGGCGCTGCTGCACGCGCATTTCGGTGCGGAATACGATTCCTACCGCGCGCGGACCTGGCGGCTCGTTCCCGGAGTCTATTAGCCGGCGCTCTTGGCCGGGCGAGGTGTGGCGCGGGCATCCTGGCGGAGGCGGTTCTCGCCGAGGAAGAGAAGGATGGGGGCGGCGATGAAGATCGAGGAGGAGGTGCCGACGACGATGCCGAAGAGCATCGTCCAGGCGAAACCCGAAAGCGAGGCGCCGCCGAAGAGCGCCAAGGGAAGGGCGGCGAGGAAGACCGTGGTCGAGGTGCCGACGGTCCGGCTCAGGGTTTCGTTGATCGAGAGGTCGATCAGCTCGCGGAGCGGCAGCGATTTGTACTTGCGCAGGTTTTCGCGTACCCGGTCGTACACCACCACCTTGTCGTTGGTCGAATAGCCGAGGATGGTGAGGATCGCGGCTACCATTACGAGATCGAACTGGATGCGCGTGACGACGAGGAAGCCGATCGCCTTCGTCATGTCGAGGATGAGCGTGACGACGGCGCCGACCGCGAACTCCCACTCGAAGCGGAACCAGATATAGACGAGGATCATCAGGAGGCTGAGCCCGAGGGCGAGCAGGCCTTTCTGGAAGAGCTCGGCCGAGACGCTGGCACCGATCGCGCTGGTGCCGAGAATGCGTGCCCCGGGCGCTGCTTTCTGCAGCGCGGCGCCGATCTTCTGCACGGCCGCGTCGGTTGCGGCGTCGGTGCGCTGGGCCTCGAGGCTGATCATCACGTCGTTCGGCGAGCCGAGCCGCTGCAGGCCGGCGCCGCCGAGGCCGGAGGCGGCGAAGGCGGCGCGCAGGCGCGCGAAATCGGCCGGATGCGGGGTTTCGGCCTGGATCACCACGCCGCCCTTGAAGTCGATCCCGAGATTGAGGCCGGGATAGAAGAAAAGGACGACCGAGGCCGTGGAGAGCACGGCCGAAACCATCAGCCCGAGGAACCGCCCGCGCATGAAGCGGATCTTCGTGTTGTCGGGGACGAGGCGGAAAATCGGACGGAGGAGCATGGAGGTCATACCGGCAAGGCGGCCGGGCGGATGGCGACATACCACCGCGCCATCAGCAGCCTGGCGACCAGGGTCGCGGTGAAGAGAGTCGAGATGATGCCGAGCGTGATCGTGACGGCGAAGCCGCGGACCGGCCCTGTGCCGAAGATGAAGAGCATCACGTGCGCGAGCAGTGTCGTCGCGTTGCTGTCGATGATGGTGCCGTAGGCGCGCTTGAAGCCGGTCTCCATCGCCGCGAGCGGCCGCTGGCCGAGGCGCGTCTCCTCGCGGATGCGCTCGTTGATCAGGATGTTCGCGTCCACCGCCATCCCCAGCGTGAGCAGAATGCCGGCCATGCCGGGCAAGGTGAGCGTCGCCTGGAGGACCGAGAGCAGCGCCATCAGGATGATCAGGTTGAGCACCAGGGCGATGTTCGCGAGCCAGCCGAATAATCCATAGAAAATGCCCATGAAGGCAATGACGAGAATGAAGCCGACCGCGAGCGAGATCGTCCCGGCGCGGATCGCATCCGCGCCGAGCTCCGGGCCGACGCTCTGCTGCTCGACCACGGTGAGCGGTGCGGGCAGCGCGCCGGCGCGCAGGAGGAGGGCGAGGTCGGTCGCCGATTGGGGCGTGAAATTGCCGCTGATCTGGCCGCGCCCGGCGAGGATGGGCTCGCGGATCACCGGGGCGCTGATGACCTGGTTGTCGAGGACGATCGCGAACGGCCGGCCGACATTGGCCCGCGTGATGTCGGCGAATTCCTGGGCGCCAAGGGAGTCGAAGGTGAAATTCACCACCCACTGGCCGGTTTGCGGATCCTGGCCGGCCTGGGCGTCGGTGAGATTCGCGCCGTCCACCGAGACCCGCTCGCGGACGGCGAGGCTCTGCCCGGGCTGGCCCTGCACGGGCAGGAATTCATCGCCGGGCGGCGGCGGACCGCCGGCAGCCGGGTTAACCGTCTGGTCGATCAGGTGAAAGGTCAGATGGGCCGTGCGGCCGAGGAGCTGCTTGATCCGGTTGGGATCGCTGATCCCCGGAAGCTGCACCATGATGCGGGCGGCGCCTTCCTGGGCGATCTGCGGATCGACGACGCCCGTGCCGTCGATGCGGCGGCGGACGATCTCGATCGATTGCTGCATGGCGGCTGCGGCACGGGCCTGCAGCGCGGGACGCGAGAGAGTGACGGCGAGGCGGCCGTCCGGCAGCGTCGAGACGGAAAGCTCGGGCGTCCCGCCCGGCGCCGACTGACCGGCGACCATCTTGACGAGGGCCGCGCGCACCGCATCGAGATCGCCGGGCACGCGCGGGGTGATCAGAACGCGGTCATGCGCGGCATCGAGGGCGAGGCTGTGATAGCCGGTGCCCGAATGGAGCAGCGTCGTGCGCACGCTGTCGAGCGTGTTGCCGAGCTGCTCATGGACCACCGAATCCATGTCCACCTGCAGAAGCAGATAGCTGCCGCCCTGGAGATCGAGCCCGAGCCGCACATGCCGCCACGGCAGCCAGGGTGCCGGCGCCGGGATCACGTTGGGCAGCGACAGCAGAATCCCAAGCGCGCAGATCCCGAGGATCACCGCCATCTTCGCGCGGGTGAAGAACATCATGACGCGCCGCCGGACCTGCCTCTATTCCGAAAGGGGCCGGAGAATGGCCGCCTGCCGGCGCTCATGCAACCCGGACTCCGCCGCTCCCAGGTTTGTGCGCCGCACGCCTGTTTTTTGCTCCGCGCCGGGGCCAGGCGCATGATGGACCCATAAGTGGCCGGGCTCTCCACCAGAAGGCGAGGGCCGGCCCCGATCAGGGAGCGAGCCTGGCGCGCGCGTGAGCCGGCCTCCCTGAAGATGGGAAGGAGTTGGTCCATGACAATCGCAGCCATTCTCAAGCACAAAGGGCATGAGGTCATATCGGTGGGGCCGACGACGAACGTCGCCGAAATTTCCCACGTGCTCACCAACCGCCGGATCGGCGCCGTGCTGGTCCTCGATGCCGAGGACCAGCTTCTCGGCATCGTCAGCGAACGGGATATCGTGCACAGCCTTGCCGCCAACGGCAGCCGCACCCTCGACATGACGGCCGGGCAGCTCATGACCCGAGTCGTCCGCACCGTCACGCCGCGCACCACCGTCCTCGAGGCGATGACCACCATGACCGCCGGCCGTATCCGCCACCTTCCGGTGGTGGAACATGGTCACCTCATGGGCATGATCAGCATCGGCGACGTGGTCAAGGCACGCATCATGCAGCAGGACCACGAGGTCGACAGCCTCCGCGCCTACGTGGCCGGCGCCGCCTAGAGCGGACCGCGGCTGAGCGGGATCGGGGCGCCGTGCCGAGAGGTCGGCGGGGAGGCGGCGCGCTGTGGCCAAAGATCTGTACCATCTGGCCCGTCAGCGTTTTTCGTTTTGAATTAAGTTATTGAAGTTAAAGAATATTTTTCGTGAGGGCAAGAGGGGGCAAAAGCCCGGATCGGCCACAAAAAGATAAGTTAAAGTCAGATGTTAAAGTAAAAAATAAAGACTCTTCTTTTTCTGAAGAAAAAGAAGCAAAAAGACTTTTTCCGTTCTCCGGGGGCGGGCGTCGTCCGGGGACTTCGAACAACGGTCGGAAGCCCGAGGTGGAGCGGTGGTCCGGAAAACGGAAAGAAGTTTTCTGGTTCTCTTTTTCAAAAGAGAACAATTTTAGGAACTTACCGCACGATGCCGCGGCGGTGGAGATTGGCGACGACCTCGTCGGCGAGCGATTCCGGGGTATGGCCGACGGTCGGCAGGTGGATCTCGGGGTTTTCGGGGGGCTCGTAGGGAGCGTCGATGCCGGTGAAGTTGCTGATCTGGCCGGCCGCGACCTTGGCGTAGAGACCTTTCGGGTCGCGGCGCTGGCATTCCTCGATCGGGGTATCGACGAACACCTCGAGGAAGATGCCGTCCTCGAGGCCGGAGCGCGCCATGGCGCGGTCGGCGCGGTAGGGCGAGATGAAGGAGGCGATCACGATCAGGCCGGCGTCCGCGAAGAGCTTTGCGACCTCGGCGACGCGGCGGATGTTCTCGACCCGGTCCGCCTCGGTGAAACCGAGATCGCGGTTGAGGCCGTGGCGGACATTGTCCCCGTCCAGCACATAGGTGTGCCGGCCCATGGCGTGGAGCTTGCGTTCGACGAGATTGGCGATCGTCGATTTGCCGGCACCCGAGAGGCCCGTGAACCAGAGGATGGCGGGCGACTGTTCCTTGAGCGCGGAGCGGGCCGCGCGATCGACGTCCAGATGCTGCCAGGTGAGGTTGGTGCCGCGGCGGAGCGCGAAGTCGATCGTGCCGGCGCCGGCGGTTTCGTTGGACGAGCGGTCGATGACGATGAAGCTGCCGAGGGTTCGGTTGGTCGCGTAGGGCTCGAAGGCGAGCGGCGAGGCGAGCGAGAGATTGACCACGCCGACATCGTTCAGATGAAGGTCCTTGGCCGCGAGATGCTCGTGGGTATCGACGTTGATGCGGTGCTTGATGGCGGTGACGCTGCCCGCGACCGTGCGCGTGCCTGACTTGAAAAGATAGGAGCGGCCGGGAAAGAGCGGGGTTTCGCTCATCCAGACGAGGTGGGCGGCGAACTGGTCGGCGACCGGCGCCGGTGCGGAGGCGGCGGCGAGCACGTCCCCGCGCGAGACGTCTATCTCCTCGGCGAGCACCAGGGTGACGGCGTCGCCCGCGCTCGCCTGGGCGATGTCTCCGTCGGCCGTGACGATGCGCGCGAGCGTGGTCGTTTTGCCGGAGGGGAGCACGGTGAGCGCATCGCCCGGGCGGACGCGGCCGGCGGCCACGGTGCCGGCATAGCCGCGGAAATCGAGATGGGGCCGGTTGACCCATTGCACCGGCATGCGAAAGGGCGCGGCCGCCGGATCGGTCTCGACCGTGACGGTCTCGAGATATTCGAGCAGGGTCGGGCCCTCGTACCAGGGCGTGTTCGCCGAAGCACGGGTGACGTTGTCGCCGAAGCGGGCCGAAAGCGGGATGGCGGTCAGGCTGGCGAAGCCGAGATCGGCTGCGAAGCGCTCATACTCGGCCCGGATCGCGTCGAAGCGCTCCCGATCGAAATCGATCAGGTCCATCTTGTTCACCGCCAGGATGACATGGCGGATGCCGAGGAGCGAGACGATGAAGGAGTGCCGGCGTGTCTGGGTGACGACGCCCTTGCGCGCGTCGATCAGCAGCACGGCGAGGTCGGCGGTGGAGGCGCCCGTCGCCATGTTGCGCGTATATTGCTGGTGGCCGGGCGTATCGGCGACGATGAAGCGGCGCCGGTCGGTCGCGAAGAAACGGTAGGCGACGTCGATCGTGATGCCCTGCTCGCGCTCGGCCTCGAGGCCGTCCATCAGGAGGGCGAAGTCGATATGCTCCCCGGCGGTGCCGAACTTGCGGCTGTCATGCTCGAGCGCGGTGAGCTGATCCTCGAAGAGGGCGCGGGTTTCGTAGAGCAGCCGGCCGATCAGGGTCGATTTGCCGTCATCGACGCTGCCGCAGGTAAGGAAGCGAAGCAGGCCCGCCTCGGGCGGGAGGCGAAGAAGCGGGGGCGCGTCGGCGAGGATGGCGGTGGCGGACATCTCGACCATCAGAAATATCCCTCGCGCTTCTTGCGCTCCATCGAGGCGGTTTCGTCGCGGTCGATCAGCCTTCCCATGCGCTCGGACGTGCGGAAGCCGAGCATCTCGGCGATGATCGCGGGCAGCGTGTCGGCCGTCGAGGGCATGGCACCCGTCAGCGGATAGCAGCCGAGCGAGCGGAAGCGGACCATGCGCATCTCGGGCGCCTCGCCCGGGTTGAGGCGCATGCGCTCGTCATGGACGACGATGAGCTGGCCGTCGCGCTCAACCACCGGCTGCGGCTTGGCGTAATAGAGCGGCACGATCGGGATGTTCTCGGCCAGGATGTATTGCCAGACGTCGAGCTCGGTCCAGTTGGAGAGGGGAAAGACGCGGATCGACTCCCCCTGGCGGATCCGGCCGTTATAGAGGCTCCAGAGTTCCGGACGTTGCTTTTTCGGATCCCACTCCTGGGCGGCGCTGCGGAAGGAGAAGACGCGCTCCTTGGCCCGCGAGCGCTCCTCGTCGCGCCTTGCACCGCCGAAGGCCGCATCGAACCCGCCGGCGGCGAGCGCCTGCTTGAGCGCCTCCGTCTTCATCACCTGCGTGTAATGCGAGCCATGGTCGAAGGGATTGATCCCCTGGCGGACCCCGTCCTGGTTCGTATGCACGATGAGATCGAGCCCGAGGCGGCGCGCCGTCTCGTCCCGGAAGGCGATCATTTCGCGAAACTTCCAGGTGGTGTCGATATGCAGGAGCGGGAACGGCGGCCTGGCGGGATGGAACGCCTTCATCGCCAGGTGCAGGAGAACGGAAGAATCCTTGCCGATCGAATAAAGCAGAACGGGCTTGGCGAACTCGGCCGCGACCTCGCGGAAGATGAAGATGCTCTCGTCCTGCAGCCGCTTGAGATGCGGGCTGAGCGCGGCGTTCCTCTCCTCCCCGGGCGCGGGCGCGCGCGGCGGGGTGAGGCCGGTCGGAGCCGCCCTCGGAGGCGCCCCGACCTCGCTCGAGCCGGATCGGGGGCGGGATTGCAGGGCGGGATCACCGGAGGGCGAGAAGGTGCCTGGGCGTACGTCCGGCATTCAGGCGCCTCTCTCGGTCTCGGTTGCAGGGGCAGGCGCGGAGGAAGAGGCGCAAACGGGCATCACGGCTCCTTCGCTGCGGGTTTCCACCCTCATTGTTCCATCCGTATCATCAGCGGGCCGTCGGAGGCCAGGGGAGATCAACCCTGGAGAGCGGACGCGGAGATCGTGCGGGATATCGCGCATTGCGTTCATAATCTGCGCCTTTATGCAACCAGGGAGGCAGAGGGGATCGATGGCTTCCCTTGGGGCTCGCCTTGGCCGACCGTTCTATTTTCTCGAATGAAAAAACAAAATCGTTTCGTTTGATCTATCTTTCCAACCGACCCACCTTGCCGCCTGCCCCCGACGCGGCGGCAGGACATGGGAACAGGATCATCATGCCGGGCGAAATCATCGCGCTCTCCAACCCCATCGGCGATACGGTCAAGGCGACCACCTGCTACATGTGCGCCTGCCGCTGCGGCATCCGCGTCCATCTCAAGGACGGACGGATCCGCTATATCGAAGGCAATCCCGATCATCCGGTGAACCGCGGCGTGCTCTGCGGCAAAGGCTCGGCCGGGATCATGCAGCATTATTCCCCTGCGCGGCTGAGGAGCCCGCTTCTGCGGATAGGTGAGCGCGGGGAAGGCGCGTTCAAGGAGATCGGCTGGGACGAGGCGCTCGGGATCGCCGCCGGCTGGCTCGGCAGGATCCGGGCGAGCGATCCCAGGAAGCTCGCTTTCTTCACCGGCCGCGACCAGAGCCAGGCGTTGACCGGGCTCTGGGCCAAGGAGTTCGGCACCCCGAATTTTTCCGCCCATGGCGGGTTCTGCTCGGTCAACATGGCCGCCGCCGGGCTCTACTCGGTCGGCGGCAGCTTCTGGGAGTTCGGCGAGCCGGACTGGGAGCATGCCCGGCTCTTTCTCCTGTTCGGGGTCGCCGAGGACCACGATTCCAACCCGATCAAGATCGGGCTCTCGCGCCTCAAGGAGCGGGGGGCGCGGATCGTCTCCGTCAACCCGGTGCGGACCGGCTATTCGGCGATCGCCGACGAGTGGGTCGGGCTCCGGCCGGGCACGGACGGGCTCTTCATCCTTTCGATCATCCATCTGCTGCTGCAAGCCGAGCGGGTCGATCTCGATTTCCTCGCCCGCTACACCAACGCGGGCTGGCTCGTGGTGCGCGATCCGGGGGGTGCTACGGACGGGCTTTTTGCCCGCGACGCGGACGGGCGGCCGTTGATTCAGGATCGCCTGACCGGAAGCATCGTGGAGGCGGGGCGCGCGGGGGCGGCGCCGCGGCTTGCCGGCGAGGTGACGTTGGCGGACGGGAGGCGCGCGGTGCCTTCGTTCCAGCTCCTCGCCGAACGCTACTTAGATCCCGCCTACGCGCCCGAGGCGGTGGCCGGGCGCTGCGGCATCGGCCCCGAGCGCATCCACCGGATCGCCGCCGAGATCGCCCAGGCGGCTTCCGAGCCGGTCGTTCTGCCCCACCCCTGGACCGACGCGGCGGGCGTCCGGCACACGGAGATGCGCGGGCGGCCGGTCGCGATGCATGCGATGCGCGGCATCTCCGCCCACAGCAACGGCTTCCAGACCTGCCGGGCGCTGCATCTGCTCCAGATGCTGCTCGGCGCCGTCGATACGCCCGGCTCGTGGCGCTACAAGGCGCCCTTCCCCCGCCCGACGCCGCCGCACGCGCCGCCCGGCGGCAAGACCGTGCAGCCCGACACCCCGCTTTCGGCCATGCCGCTCGGCATGCCGCGCGGGCCGGAGGATCTGCTGGTCGATGCCGAGGGCGGGCCGCTCAGGATCGACCACGCCTTTTCCTGGGAGGCGCCGCTCGGGCTGCACGGGCTGATGCACACCGTCATCAGCAATGCCCATGCGGGGGACCCGTACCCGATCGACACGCTTTTTCTCTACATGGCGAACATGGCGTGGAACTCCTCCCCGGAGCCCACCGAAATCGGCCGCATGCTGGCGGACAAGGACGAGAAGACGGGCGAGCACCGCATCCCGCACGTGATCTATGCGGATGCCTATTTCTCCGAGACGGTTGCCTATGCCGACCTCGTCCTGCCGGACACGACCTATCTCGAGCGCTTCGACTGCATCTCGCTGCTCGACCGGCCGATCGGCAGCGCCGAGGGTCCGGCGGACGCGATCCGCCAGCCGGTGCTCAAGCCCGACCGGGAGGTGCGGCCATTCCAGGACGTGCTGATCGACCTTGGCGGCCGGCTCGGCCTGCCCGCCTTCGTCATGCCGGACGGCGCTCCCCGATATAAGAGCTATGCCGACTACATCGTCCATCACGAGCGGCGGCCGGGCATCGGGCCTCTGGCCGGCTGGCGGGGCAACGGCACCCGCTCCGGGCGCGGCGCGCCGAACCCGGACCAGCTCGAACGCTATATCGCCAACGGCTGCTTCTGGCGCCATGAGCTGCCGCCGGAGGCGCATTACTTCAAGTTCGCGAACCGGGATTATCTCCAGGCGGCGACCGATCTCGGGCTGATCGACAAGCCCGAGCCGATCACCTTGCAGCTCTATGCCGAGCCGCTGCAGCGGTTCCGCCTGGCGGGGCTCGGTCATGGCAGCATCCTGCCGCCGCCCGATCTCCGCGAGCGGGTCGTTCGCTACTGCGATCCCCTGCCCTTCTGGTACGCGCCCTTCGAGCAGGAGGCGGTCGATGAGGCCGCATTCCCGCTCTCCGCGATCACCCAGCGGCCAATGCCCATGTACCACTCCTGGGGCTCGCAGAATGCCTGGCTGCGGCAGATCTATGACCGCAATTTTCTCTATATCGCCCCCGAGACCGCGCGCGGGCTCGGTCTCGAGGATGGGGACTGGGTGAGCGTGACCAGCCGGAGCGGGCGCGTGACCTGCCCGATCCGGGTGATGGAAGGGGTCAACCCGCTCACGGTCTGGACCTGGAACGCGATCGGCAAGCGCGCCGGAGCCTGGATGCTGAGCCCGGATGCGCCCGAATCGCGGCAGGGTTTTCTCCTCAACCACGTGATCGCGACCTTCCTGCCCGAGCGGAACGGGCGCCGCCTGCCGAGCAGCGACCCGGTGACCGGCCAGGCGGCGTGGTACGATGTGCGCGTGAAGATCGAGAAGGAGGCAAGCGGCGCGGCGGAGACCGTGCCGCATCCGCCGCCGGTGCGGCGCCCGCCGGGAATGAGCGTCCCCGTGCGGAGGGCGCACGCATGACCTCGCTCCCCACGCCGCGCCCGGGCGGGAAAAAGCTCGGGCTCGTCATCGATCTCGATACATGCGTCGGCTGCCATGCCTGCGCGGTCAATTGCAAGGAGTGGAACACCGGCGGGCATGCGGGGCCGCTGCCGGATTACGACCCCTACGGGCCGCAACCGGACGGCGTCTGGTTCAACCGCATCCACACCTACGAGGCGGGCGAAGGCGAGACGGGCCGCACCGTGCATTTCCCGCGCTCATGCCTGCACTGCGACGAGCCGGCCTGCGTCACCGTCTGTCCCACCGGCGCGTCCTACAAGCGCGCCGAGGACGGCATCGTGCTCGTCAACGCCGATCTCTGCATTGGCTGCAAGCTCTGCTCCTGGGCCTGCCCCTATGGCGCGCGCGAGTTCGACGAGGACGAAGGGGTGATGAAGAAATGCACCCTCTGCATTGATCGGATCTATAACGAAACAATTCCCGAAGCCCAGCGCGTGCCGGCCTGTGTCGCGACATGCCCGGCGCATGCCAGGCATTTCGGCGATCTCGGCGATCCCAGCAGCGAAGTTTCCGAGCTCGTGCGAAGCCGGGGCGGCTACGACCTGATGCCGGAGATGGGCTACCGGCCGGTCAACAAATACCTCCCGCCGCGGAAGAACACGTGCCACGCCCCGGCGCTTCCCGCGCCCGCGACCCACAACGCAAGCCCCGGCGGAAACCCCAATGGGAGCAACGTGGGCGAGCGGCTGCTCGCCTGGCTTGACCGCGCGCTCTCAAGCTGAGGCAAGGCCATGACACCCGCGATTTCCGTCATCTTCTTCACCACCGCCTCGGGCGCGGGTTACGGGCTGCTCGCGCTGCTCGGCCTTCTCGTGCCATTCGGCCTGGTGCCCGCAACGCCCTGGTTCGGCCTCGCCTCTCTCGTGCTGGCGCTCGCCCTTGTCAGCGCGGGCCTTCTTTCCTCGACGCTGCATCTCGGCCATCCGGAGCGCGCCTGGCGCGCGGTGTCGCAATGGCGCTCATCCTGGCTCGCACGCGAGGGGCTCGCGGCGCTGCTCACCTACATCCCGGCCCTCGCCTTCGGCGCGGAATGGCTCCTGGCCCGCTGGCCGGACCCGGCCGCCGCCGCGTTCGGCGTGCTGGCGGCGGCCGGCGCCATCGTCACCGTCTTCTGCACGTCGATGATCTATGCGAGCCTGCGCACGGTGCGGCAATGGCGCAACGCCTATGTCGCGCTCAATTTTTTCCTGCTTGCAGGCTTCACCGGCGCGCTCTGGCTTGCGCCGGCGGCGCAATTCTTCAACCCGGCCACGTGGTTTCCCGAGATGCTGGCGCTTCTTTTCGGCCTCGCAGGGTTGGTCGCAAAGATCTTCTATTGGCGCAGGATCGACCGCACACCGGGCGCAAGCACGGCGGAGACGGCGACCGGGCTTGGCCATCTCGGCCGCGTGCGCGCGCTCGATGCGCCGCACACGGAAGAGAATTATCTCATGCGCGAAATGGGTTTCCGCATCGCGCGCAAGCACGCGCGGCGGCTGCGCGGGATGGCGGTGATTGTCGGGTTCGCGGCCCCGCTCGTGCTCAGCATTGCGGCGCTGACGCTCCCGGCAACGCCGGCGCTGATCGCCGCCGTCATCGCGGCGCTGCTGGCGCTCGGAGGCGTCTTCATCGAGCGGTGGCTCTTCTTCGCCGAGGCGACGCACACGGTGGTGCTCTATTACGGCCGCGCGGCGTAGGCGGCGTGGTCGGCGTAGAAGGTGTTATGATGTCATAAAGAGTGTTCTCTTTTGAAAAAGAGAACCAGAAAACTTTTTTCCGTTTTCGGGACCAGGAACCGGCTCGGGACTCCGAACGGGGAGCCTGTTTGATAATGCAGCCCTGTGCTCGTTCGGAGTCCCGAGATGGGGCCGGGTCCGGAAAACGGAAAAAAGTCTTTTTCTTCAGAAAAAGAAGGCATGGTGCATAATACTTTCTAAAGTCTGAAGAGCCGGCCGGCCGCAGCGAGGGGCTCAGTCACGCCGGCGAGGCGCAGGCAGTGCCAGGCGAGCGCATGGTCGCTCGAAGTCACGGCGATGCCGGTCTCGGCCTCGATTTCGGTGATGATCCCGGTGAGCCGAAGCGAAGTGCAGGCGACGAACACGCAATCGAGCGGCGCGGCGGCGGCGAGCGCTGCAATGCCCGCTCGGATCGATTTCGCATCGATGCGCGCGGCCTCGCGATCGTCAGGCCGGTTGAAGGTGGCGAAGGCGGCGATGTTCGCCCCGCCCGCTTCGAAATAGGCGCGCACGGTCGCGTTGACCGAAGGCGCGTAGGGGGTCAGCACGCCGATCCGTTGCGCGCGAAGTGCCTTGAAGGCGGCGAAGGCCGCCGTGACCGGGCTCGTGCAGGCGACCTCCGGGCGCACTTTTCGAATTTCGGCGAAAACCCTGTCCTCGCCGAGCGTCATCGCGGCCGAGGTGCAGCCGAAAGCGACGACATCGAGCCCGAGGCCGGGCAGCAGGAGCGCCGTTGCGGGCGCGATGCGCGGTGCCATCGCGCACAAGGTTGCGGGCGTGATCTCCGCATCGTTATGGAGCCGCGCGACATAGAGCCCGACACCCGGAAGCCGTGCCAGGCGGGCGAACTCGTGCTCCATCGTCTGGTCGGTCGCGAGGACGAGGAGGCCGATCGCGGCGCGGCGCGCGATCCCCTCATCGAGCGTGGCTTCGAGGATGCCGAGATCGCGGCAGGAACCGGCGAGGTCGATGGTCTCCGTCATCTGCGTCTCTCCTCAGAGCGTGATGACCGGAGGCGGAATCGGGGCACCCCGCCGACTTGTCGGCGGGGACCCCGTCGCGGGGACCCCGGCGCCGAAGGTCTGAATCACGCGGGAAAACAAAAGCTGAAGCGGGATAAGTGAGCGAGAGCGAACGCATCCCGCTCTAGGCGGTAAGCGGGATCGCAGGCTGGCGCCCGGCGATCAGGTCGGCGGTGATGCGGGCCGTGCCGTGCGACATGGTCCAGCCGATATGCCCATGGCCCGTGTTGAGGAAGAGGTTAGCATAACGGCTCCGACCGAGGATCGGCAGGTTCGAAGGCGTCATCGGCCTGAGCCCCGCCCACATCTCGGCGCGCGCATAATCCGCGCCGTCGGGAAACAGACGCTGCACCACCTTCAGCATGTGCGCGAAATCGGCAGGCCGGTGCGAGGTGTCGTAGCCCGCGATCTCGGCTGTCGCCGTCACGCGGATTCGTTCGCCGAAACGCGAGATGGCGACCAGATTGTCCTCATCGAGCGTGGCCATGGTGGGTGCCGCACGGTGATTCCCGATCGGGATCGTGAGCGAATAGCCCTTGACCGGATAGACCGGCAGACGAAGCCCGATCTTGCGCGCGAGGAACGGGCTGTCGCAGCCGAGCGAAAGGACATAGGCGTCTCCCCTCACCGGCCCTGCCACGGTCTCCAGCGCGGCGACCCGCCCACGCTCGGTGCGGATGCGCGTGATCTCCATGCCGGTGCGGATCTCTGCCCCGCGGGCGCGGCAGATGCCGGCCAGCGCCTGGGTAAAAAGCCGGCAGTCGCCGGTTTCATCGGTGGGGCAATGGATGCCGCCGGCGATCGTCCGGGCATCGGCGAGCGCGGGCTCGAGGGCGGCGACGCCGGCGCGATCGAGCACGCGGATTTCCTGCCCGCATTCGGCAAGGATGCGCATATGCGCCACACCTCTCTCGAGCGCGGCTTCGCTTGCGTAAAAATACAGGATCCCCTGCGTGTTCCGGTCGTACTCGATCGATTCCGCGGCCAGCGTCTCCTGCAGCACCGACTGGGAATAGGCGGCGATCCGGTGCTTGGCGCGCGTGTTCCGGGCCGCCCGCGCCTCCGTGCACTGGGCGAGGAAAAGTGCCGACCAGCGCCAGAGGGCAGGATCGAGGGAGGGACGGAAGCGCAGCGCCTGGTCGGGCAATATGAGCGATTTGAGGAGGATCATCGGCGCTTGCGGCGAGGACCAGGCGAAGGAATGGCCGGGCGCGATCATGCCAGCATTGCCGAAGCTCGTCCCGCTCGCGACCTCGCTCCGGCGCTCGAGCAGCACGACCTCGTGCCCATCGCGAAGCAGCTGATAGGCGGTGGTGACGCCGACGACGCCACCGCCCATCACCACGACACGCATGATCAGCCTCTCCCCAGGGGCTCTGTCTCCGCTTCGAGCCAGGCCCGGTCTTCCGGAGGAAGCGCCGGAGCCACGCTTTCGCGGACCTGGGCGTGGTACGCGTCGAGCCAGGCGCGGGCCGAGGGGTCCAGCAGATCAGGGAGGATGAGGCGGCGGGCGAAGGGAGCGAGGGTAAGGGTTTCGAAGGCGAGGAATTTCTTCCCCGCGATTCCGTCGGGCGCGGGCTGCACCATGAGGAGGTTTTCGAGGCGGATTCCGTGGGAGCCGGGGAGATAGAAGCCGGGCTCGTCGGAGAGGATCATGCCCGGCTTGAGGGCGACGGGCGGGGCCTGGCGGGAAATTCGGGCGGGGCCTTCGTGGACGGAAAGAAAGCTGCCGACGCCGTGGCCGGTGCCGTGGTCGAAATCGAGCCCGGAATCCCAGAGCGCGCGGCGGGCGATGGCGTCGATGTGAAGGCCCGCGACGCCCTCGGGGAAGCGAAGCGTGGCGAGCGCGATGTTGCCGGCAAGCACGCGGGTGAATTGCTCGGAAAGCGCGCGCGGAGGGGCGTCGGGGCCGGTCCAGACTGTACGCGTGATGTCCGTGGTGCCCTCGGGAAACTGGGCGCCGGAATCAACGAGATAGACTTCGTTGGGACGGATTGGGCGGTCGGTTTTGGACGTAGAACGGTAGTGGATGATCGCACCGTGCTCGCCGGCTCCTGAGATGGCGGGAAAGCTTTCTCCTGCAAAACCTTGAAGTTGCTTGCGAAACAAAAGCAGGCGCGCGGCGGCGGAGCATTCCGTCTCCCCGCCGGCGCGCGAAAGCCAGGCGAGAAAGCGCGATATCGCGACCGCGTCCCGGCGATGGGCGATGCGCGCGCCCTCCTGCTCGGTCGGGTTCTTGCACGCCTTGGCGAGCAGGGTGGGATCGGGGGCCTCGCTGATCTCCGCACCCGCTGCGCGGAGGGTCGCGATCAGCCCGGCGGGGGTCTCCGAGGGATCGGCGCGGACGCGTTTTTCCCTGAATCGGGAAAGGGCCGGGCCGAGATCGGCTTGTTGGGAAATGGCTATTTCCGGGCCGAGCCAGTCCCGCAGGCTCTGGGAAATTTTTTCCCGCGCCATGAAGAGCTCTACCCGCGCGTCCTTCTCGAGGATCGCGAAGCCCAGCGCGACGGGCGTGAATTCAAGGTCCTGGCCGCGGATATTGAGAAGCCAGTTGACCGCGGCGGGATCCGACAGGATGGCGGCGTCCTCCCCCGCTTCGACGAGCATCCTGGCGAGGCGGGCGCGCTTGGCCGCGGACTCCTCGCCCGCGAAGGCGAGCGGATGCGCGCGGGCCGGCGCGCGGGGAGGCGCGGGGCGGTCGTTCCAGAGCGCGTCGATCGGGTTGGCGGCGAGCGGGACCATGGCGACCCCGGCCTTCTCGAGGCGGCGGAGCCCGGCCTCGCTGATCAGCATCGGGTCGTAGCCGATGCGCGCGCCGGGGGCGGTATCGAGTGCCCTCTGGGCGAGCCAGGCCTCGGGCGGGTCCTCCAGGATGTGGTGGCGCTCCCAGAGCGCGGGATCGGTCTCGGCCTCGGCCTGGAGCGTGTAGCGGCCGTCCGTGAAGAGGGCGGCGCGGTCCTTGAGCACGACCGCGAGCCCGGCGCTGCCGGTGAAGCCGGTGAGCCAGGCCAGCCGCTCCGCGCCCGCCGGCACGTATTCGCCGAGATGCTCGTCCGCCCGCGGGACGATGAACCCCTCCACGCCCAGCCGCGGCAGTTCGGCCCGCAGATCAGCCAGATGCGACGCGCTCATGCCAAATCACCTTAGTTGCTGGCCACAATTTTGTCATAGCTCGGTACGTTGTCATGCTTTGCACGCATGGCTGGCGCAGGAAGTTGGCGTATTTGTTCGAGACCCAGCAGAATTATGTTGCAGCGCAGAAAAACCGCCGGGCGATGGGCTCCTTCCGCCGCACCGGGCCGGTTTTGAGGCAAGGACTTGACCAGATGACCGCACAGTTTGC
>JASHRV010000101.1 GCA_030037175.1 Acetobacteraceae bacterium | reverse complement strand
CGGCCGAACCCCCAGGACCAGCGCGGCCCGCTTCGCAAGGAGCGGGCCATTCAATGAATAGGCTCCCAAGTTACACGGAATTTGCCGGAGTAAGCGTAAGGACACCTTGGCCCCGGCTTTGTGCCATACTCACAGCTTCGAGCGTGGCGGAAGCGGTCACAATCGAGCCCGCAGCGGTGGCCGCGCTGCTCTCCTGCACGGCCGGCGCTGCCGCAGGCTGCCGCGATGGCTCGTCAGGCTGCCCGCGCTCCGCAATTGCGCAGACGGTTTGGCGCCGGGTGTCACATGGAGGGACCTCGTGATTCAGGACCGCCGGAATGGCCGCCACGAGCGTCAGGATCGCGCCAAGTCGCTGGTTTGCCATACCCACATTATAGCGCCGCTACGGAGTCGCCTCGGAATTCGATGGCAGCCCAGGGTGCCAATGGTAGCTCAAGTCAAGGCTCGCGCCGCGAGTTCCGCCGTTGACGCCATACTTGACCGGCCCTCATCCCTCGACCCGGAAGCGGGCACTGTGCGGACATTTTTTTCAGTCATTCCGGATATTTTATGATCTAGGCGCTTAAGTTATTGATTTATTGGCGCGCCCTACAGGATTCGAACCTGTGACCCACAGCTTAGAAGGCTGTTGCTCTATCCAACTGAGCTAAGGGCGCCCGCCAACGAATGGCTCAATGCGTCCACGCCTCGAGCCGACCGTAACGGAAATTGTCGGCATAAACCTTCGGGCGGAACTTCCGCTCCGGTGGAGTCTCCACCTCATAGGAAAGCCCATGCTTCTCGGCAAACGCGATCGCCTCCTCGCGCGTCTCGAAGCTGAGCCGCACCTGCCGGTCCGTGCTGCCCCCGCCGATCCAGCCCATCAGCGGGTCTGCCCGCTGCGCCTCCTCCGGCTCGAACACCAGCACCCATTCCCGCGTGCCCGCCCAGCCCGACTGCATCGCCGTCCGCGGCGGACGGAAGATCCGCACCATTCTCGCCATCCGCCTCGCTCCTCTCGTCTGACGTCTATGGTCGGGGCGGCCGGATTCGAACCGGCGGCCTCGTGTACCCAAAACACGCGCGCTGACCAGGCTGCGCCACGCCCCGACGGCCCGGCAAGCTATGGCCTCGCTGAGCCGCCATCAAGAACCTCCACCAACGCGCCCGCTCCCGTCACGGGTTGGTCCCGAGCGCCTTGCAGAGCACATGATCGCCCACCAGGATGCCGAGCTTGCTGGTGATCCCGCCCTGAAGCTCGAGCGTGGCCACGACCGGCCCATGGCTCGAGATCACTGCGAGGCTCTGCGGCACCGTGTTCTCCGCGATGTGGTGGATCGTCCCGTCGGCCGCGATGAACACCATGTCCAGCGGAACGAGCGTGTTCTCCATCCACATCTGCGATTCGATCGGCTGGCCCCAGATGAACAGCATCCCTCCGTTCGCCGGCACGCTCTTGCGGAACATCAGCCCGACGGTCTGCTGCTCCGCCGTCTTCGCCAGCTCCACATCGAAATCGTGCCGCACCCCATCCTTGGAGACAATCACGAGCCGCTCCTTCGGCAGCACCTTCTGGGCATGGGTGGGCTCCGCCGCCGCCCCTTGCGCCCACACGGACGTGCGGACACCAAGCAGCAAAGCAGCAGACGCTCCAATCACGCGGCGACGGTGCATGCGGGGGAACTCCTTTGCGGCCGAGGAACGCGCGCCGCCCTTGGCCGGTGGCATCTAGCCCTGGGGCATCCCGACGGGAACCACCGTTTTGACGATCGAGGCGTCGAGCGCCTCGTACTCCTCGTATCCGATCGTCGCATAGAGCTCGGCGCGCGTCTGCATTCTGGGAAGCATCGCATGGGTGCTGCCGTCGCGCTGGATCGCGGCATAGAGCTCGGCCTGCGCATGCGCCGCCACGCGCAGGCTGCTCACCGGCCAGATCACCATCCGGTACCCCATCTCGCGGAACTCCTCGGCGGCGATGAAGGGCGTGCGGCCGAACTCGGTCATGTTGGCAAGCAGCAACACGCCCGGCATCCGCTCGGCGAAGGCCCGGAACATCGCGGGCGAGGTCAGCGCCTCAGGAAAGATCGCGTCCGCGCCGGCGGAAAGATAGAGCTTCGCCCGCGCCACCGCTCCCTCGATCCCCTCGCTCGCCGCCGCGTCGGTCCGTGCGATCACGAAGAGATGCCGCCGCGCCTTCGCCGCCGCGGCCACCTTCGCCGCCATCTCCTCGGGCGTGGCGAGCTTCTTGTCGTTGAGGTGCCCGCACTTCTTGGGAAGGATCTGGTCCTCGATATGCACCGCCGCAGCGCCCGCCTCCTCGAAGCTGCGGACCATGTTCATCACGTTGAGCGCCTCGCCGTAGCCGGTATCGCCGTCCACCAGCACCGGCAGGCCCGCCGCCCGCGCCACCTGGCGAACGAAGAAGCAGACATCCTCCACCGTGATCACGCCGAGATCCGGCAGCCCCATCGAGGCGCTCATCGCGGCACCCGAGAGATAGACGGCGGAAAACCCCGCCGCGCGTGCCTGCAGCGCCGCGAGCCCATTCTGCGCGCCGGGAATGCCGAGGATCCCGCCCGCGGCAAGCAGCGCGCGGAATCGCTCGCCTGCGGGCGAAGGCGGCAAATCGGCGGCGACGAGATATGGCATCCTCTTTCTCCGGCCCCCCAAGGATCAGAATGATCAGAACGATCAGAACAGCACGAACGTCACCAGCAGCAGCGGCAGCGCGAGCACCAGAACCGCGGAGCCGCAATAGCCGAAAAACCCCGGCATGCGCACCCCACGGCGCGCGGCGATCGCGCGGATGAGAAGATTGGGCGCGGCCCCGATATAGGTGAGCCCGCCGAAGAACACCGCCCCGGTCGAGATCGCCATCAGCGTGCGCGCAAGCGCACCCGACAGCGTCGCGGCATCGCCGCCGGCCAGGCCGAAGAACACGAGATAGGTCGGCGCATTGTCGAGAAATGCGGAAAGCAGGCCCGTGAGCCAGAAATAGGAGGCGGGCAGCGTCTCGCCCGCCGCACCCGTGACCAGCCCGAGCAACCCGCCGAGCGGCCCTTCCGGCCCGGCCCGCAGCATCGCGAGCACCGGCGCGATGGTGACGAAGATTGCGGCGAACAGTTCCGCCACTTCGGCGATCGGCGCCCAGGAGAACATGTTGCGCGCGCGCACCGCGCGCGGCGTGATCATCACCGAGACGAGGCTTGCGCCGAGCGAGACGAGCACGGTCAACGCAGTTCCGATCTCCATCCGGCCATCCGCCCCACCCCCGGCGCCCGGAAGAACGACGGAACCAAGCGGCCAGGCGCCAAGCACCAGCACGGCGAGCGCGATCACCCCGATCAGCGCCAGATTGCCGCTCCCCCTGAGCCGCAGCCTCTGCGGCCGCGGCGCCGGGTCCTCGCCGGCCGCAAGCATACGGTCGAGCAGGTAGAACCCGCCGAGCAACGGCAGAGCGAGCAGCAGGAGCGGCAGCCAGAGGCGCTGCAGCGGCCAGAAGAACGGCACGCCCTCAAGGAATCCGACATAGAGCGGCGGATTGCCGATCGGGCTCAGCGCCCCGCCCGCATTGGCGACCAGCACGATGAAGAACAGGACGAGATGCCCCTTGCGCCGCCTGTGCGCATTGGCCGCCAGCAGCGGATGGATCAGCACCATGGAAGCGGCCGTGGTGCCGACCACCCCGCCCAAAATCGTCCCCAGCGCCAGCAGCGCCGTATTGCCCAGAGGCCGCCCCCACGGCCCGCCCGCGACGAGCACGCCGCCTGCCGTCGTGTAGAGGGCGTAGAGCAGGCTCATGAAAGGCAGGTATTGCGTCACCAGGGCCTGCTCGAGCGCGCCCGCCGCCGCGCCGGCACCGTGCACCACCGCCTCGGGCACGAGGAGTGCGAGGATCCAGGCCAGCATCACTCCTCTCGCCCGCCGGTGCCAGCCGCGCGGAGCGAGCGCCGGCCCAAGCGCGATCGAGAGAAGCAGCCCGGCAAAGGGAATCCCCCAGGCGAGCGCGGGCGCCACCTGCGGCTCCGCCCCCGCGCCCGCTGCCGCAGCCGAGACCGGCGAGAGGAGCATGGCAATGAAGGCCAGCCACCCCCATCTCCCCCATGGCTGCCGCAGGCGCTGCGCGCCCGCGCGGCTTGGTTGCATGGCTGGGACCCTCCCAGTAACGTCCGGCGCGCGCAACGGAGAGTGCTTTCGATGGAAATGACGGGCGAGCGGCATATCTCTGCGCCGCGCCGGCAGGTGTGGGACGCGCTGAACGACCCCGCCGTGCTCAAGGCCTCGATTCCGGGCTGCGAGAGCCTGGAAAAAATTTCCGACAATGAGCTCAAGGCAACCGCCGCCGTACGCATCGGGCCGATCTCCGCCCGCTTCAACGGCAAGGTCGTGCTCTCGGACCTCGATCCGCCCAACGGCTACACCATCGGCGGCGAGGGTCAGGGCGGTGTGGCCGGCTTCGCCAAGGGCGGCGCCACCGTCCATCTCGAGGACGATGGCGAGGGAACGAAGCTCCACTACGATGTGAAGGCGCAGGTCGGGGGCAAGATCGCCCAGCTCGGCGCCCGCCTGATCGACGCCACCGCCAAGCAGATGGCCGATGCCTTCTTCGATCGTTTCGCAGCCGCCCTCGCCCCGCCCGCCGTCGCCATGGCGGAGGGCGTTCCGACGCCCGCTCCCGCCGAGGCCCGGATCGTTCCGAAGCTTCCGGCCCGGCCGCTCGGCCTGCCCATGGTCGTCTGGATCGCCGGCATCATCTGCCTTGCCATCATCCTCCTGCTCTTTGGAAGCTATCTCTAAGTGAAGCCCCAGTCCGTAAGCGCCACCGCCGCCCTGCTCGCGGCGCACGACTACCTCGCCGATCGCGCCCTTGCCACAACTGTCCATCTGGCGCTCGCGATGCAGCGGCCACTCTTCCTTGAAGGCGAGCCCGGCACCGGCAAGACCGAAATCGCGAAAGTGCTGGCCGCCGGGCTCGGCCGCCGCCTGGTCCGCCTGCAATGCTATGACGGGCTCGATCTCGCGAGCGCGGCCTATGAGTGGAACCACGCCCGGCAGCTCATGGCGATCCGGCTTGCCGAAGCCTCGGGCGAGACCGACCGCGAGCGCCTCGAAAGCGATATCTATTCCCGCCCCTATCTCCAGGAGCGGCCGCTTCTTTCAGCGATCGACCCCGACCAGCCGCCCGCGGTCCTGCTCATCGACGAGCTCGACCGCGCGGACGAGCCGTTCGAGGCCTTCCTGCTCGAGCTGCTCGGCGATTTCCAGATCACCGTGCCCGAATTCGGCACCATTCGCGCCACAGAGCCGCCGGTGGTCGTCCTCACTTCCAACCGCACCCGGGAGGTGCACGACGCGATCCGCCGCCGCTGCCTCTATCACTGGGTGGACTACCCGGACAGCGCGCGCGAGCGGGCGATCCTCGCGCGCAGGGCGCCGGGTGTGCCCGAACGCCTTTCCGCCGAGGTCGTCGCCTTCGTGCAGCGCTTGCGCGGCGAGGATCTCTTCAAGCTGCCCGGCGTGGC
>JASHRV010000100.1 GCA_030037175.1 Acetobacteraceae bacterium | reverse complement strand
TGCGCGCAGCACTGCATGCAATGGTCGGTTCAGAGATAGAGGCAAGAGAGAAGGCAGGAATGGACGCAGCATTGTCGTCAGGCCATATCGTCGAGCGGTTCGTGCGGCCGCGATCGGTCGCGGTTGTCGGCGCCTCGGACCGGATGGATTACGGCGGACGGCTGCTGCGCAATCTGCGCGAGGGCGGGTTTGCGGGCCCGATCTATCCGGTCAATCCGCGGCGGACGGAAGTGCAGGGCATGCGCGCATGGGCCGATGTGCGCGACATTCCGGAAGCGGCCGATCTCGCGGTGGTCGTGGTGCCGGGCCAGGCGCTTGCCGGCGTGATCGAGGCGTGCGGGAAGCGCGGCGTCGGCGCCTGCGCGATCATCACCGCGGGATTCGGCGAGCGCGGCGCGGAGGGCGCGCGCGAGCAGGAGGCCCTGCTCGCCGCGGCGCGGCAGGCGGGGGTGCGGCTTTCGGGGCCGAACAGCCTCGGAATTGCCAATATCAGCGAGCGGATTTTCGCGACCGCCTCCTCGAGCGTGAGCTGGGGACAGGAGACGGCGCGGCCGGCGGGCATCAGCGTGATCTCGCAGAGCGGCGCGCTCTCCTTCAATCCGGTGCCGCGGCGCGCCGCGGCGCGCGGGATCGGGCTGCGCGCGATCGTTTCGGTGGGTAACCAGGCCGATCTCACCGTTGTCGATTTCCTCGAATATTTCGTCGATGCGGACGAGGAAACGAAGGTGATCGCCCTCTTCCTCGAAGGATTGCCCGTGGGCGAGGGACGGCGGCTGCTCGCGGCGGCGCGGCGGGCGCGGATGAAGGGAAAGCCGGTTCTTGCCGTGAAGGTGGGGCGCAGCCCGGGCACGGCGGCGGTTGCGCGTTCGCACACCGCGGCGCTGACGGGAGATGACGCGATCTACGAGGGTGCGTTCCGCGCCGGCGGGATCGTGCGCGTGGAGGATCTCGACGATCTCTGGGAGGCGGGCGCGCTGTTCGGGGCGACGGGCGGGTTCCGGCCCGCGGGCGGCGCCCGCGGGGGGTCGGGTGGGGGGTCGGACGGGGGGCTCGGGTTCCTCTCCAATTCCGGCGGCATGAACTCGCTTTTCGCCGATCTCTGCGGCGTGCATGGGGCGCCGCTCGCGAGCCTCGGCGCGCCCGCCATCGCGGGGATCGAGACGGTGCTGGCGGGATTCGGCGCGGCCGGGAACCCGGCCGATGTGACCGGGAATTTCGTCCGTCCCGCGCTGGTCGATCTCATCGATCTCTTCGCGGCCGATCCGGCGGTCGATCTGATCGTTGCCGGCACGACCTCGGGTGCCGGGGGCCAGCGCTCGCGCGACATCGCGACGAACATCCTGACGGCGCGGGCGCATACGAAGAAGCCGCTCGTCATGCTGTGGTTCGCCCCGCCGCCGCCAGCGGAGGAGGAGTCGGGGCTGGTCACGCTCCGCGATGCCGGGCTGCCGGTCTTTCACGAGCCCGCCAAGTGCGCGCGGGCGCTGGGCTGGCTCTATGCGCACCATCGCCGCGGGTTGGGCGTGGAGGAGGCGGGGGCGGAGATTCCGCAGGGTGTGGCGGCGAAGGAGTGGAGGGAGACGCAGGCGGATGCGCTTGCGCTGCTCGCGGAAGCGGGCATTCCCGCGGCCGGGGTGTTCGCCTCGGCGAGTGCCGAGGAAGCCGAAGCGATCGCGGGGAAAACGGGTTTTCCGCTCGTGCTCAAGATCGAGGCGCCGGGGCTGAGGCACAAGACGGAGCTCGGCGGGGTGCGCGTGGGGATCGGCGATCGGGCGGCGCTCGCGTGCGCATGGCGGGCGCTGTGGCAGGAGACCGAGGCGCTCGGCCCGGCGCGGCGGGTGCTGCTGCAGACGCAGGTGACGGGCGGGCTCGAGCTTCTGCTCGGCGGGCGCATCGACCCGGTGTTCGGGCCGGTGGTGGCGCTCGGCGCGGGCGGCACGGCGGTCGAGATCGAGCGGGACATCGCGTTCCGCCCTGCCCCGCTCGGCGCGGCAATGGTGCGGGAGATGCTGGAGGAATTGCGGATCGCGCGGCGTTTCGCGGGCGTGCGCGGCGGTGCCGCGCGCGATGTGGAGGCGCTGGTCGATGCCGTGGTGCGGTTCGGCGCGCTGATGGAGGCGCTTGCGGAGAGGCGGATGGAGATCGAGATCAATCCGCTGATGCTGCTGGCGGCGGGATCGGGCGTGTGCGCGGTCGATGCGCGGATCACGCTTGTCGATGAGAAAGGAGCCTGAGCTCATGAGCTTTGAGGAGAGACGCGAGCTGCCGATCTGGCGCTCGATGATGTTCGTGCCCGTCAATGTCGCGAAATATGTGGAGAAGGCGCATATGCGGGGGGCGGATGCCGTCGTTCTCGATCTCGAGGACAGCATCGCGCCGGACGACAAGGAGGCGGCGCGCAGGCTCGTGGAGACGGCGGCACCGATCTGCGCGCAAGGCGGGGCCGATATCCTGGTGCGGATCAACCGGCCGATCGAGCTCGCGGTGCGCGATATCGAGACCGTGGTCTCGCCGATCGTGAAGGGGCTCAAGCTGCCGAAGATCGAGAGCGCGAGCCATATCCGGCTGCTCGCCGAGCTCGTCGAGACGGTGGAGCGGCGGCGCGGCATGAGCGTGGGGCACACGATGTTCCTCCCCGCGATCGAGACGGCGCAGGCCTTCTTCCGCGCCGAGGAAATCGCGGCGGCGCATCCGCGCAATGTCTCGCTGACGCTCGGGGCGGAGGATTTCACCGCCTCGATCGGTGCGGCACCCGACCCGGACGTGATGGCCTATCCGAAGCAGCACGCGCTCATCGCCGCGCGCGCGGCGGGGCTGCGCGCCTTCGGCGTGATCGGCTCGGCGGCCAATTTCCGCGACCAGGATGCGTTCCGGGAGATGATCCGGAAATCGCGCCGGTTCGGGTTCCAGGGCAGCACCTGCATTCATCCCGCGATCGTGCCGCTGCTCAATGAAGGGTTCAGCCCGCGGGCGGAGGAGATCGCGTACGCCGAGCGGGTGGTGAGGAGCTATCACGAGGCGGTGGCGGAAAAGCGGGGCTCGTTCAGCATCGACGGCAAGATGATCGATATCCCGATCGTTCACCGCGCGGAGGAGCTGCTCGCGATCGCGCGCCGGTTCGCTGCGCACGCGCAAGCGTGAGCGGCATCGTCCTTCGGGAGAAAGAGATGGACATGTATGAATTGCCGGCGGCCGAGCGTCCGCCGCATGGGGCCTGCGACTGCCACGCCCATGTCTATGGGCCTTCCGAGCGCTACCCCTATCACGCGACGCCGCGCTACGCGCCGCCCGCGCTCTATTTCGCCGATTACCGGGCGATGCTCGCCCGCATCGGCATCGAGCGCGCGGTGGTGGTGCAGCCGACCGTCTATCAGACCAACGCGGTGACGGAGGATGCGCTCAGGGAAGCCGGCGGCGCCTGGCGCGGGGTCGCGAAATTCACCGATGCGCGCATGGTGGACGATATCGAACGGCTGCACGGCATCGGGTTTCGCGGCGTGCGGCTGCACGGGGTCGGCGGCGCCGGGGATCTGCCGCAGCTCGAGGAGGTGGCGCGGCGGATCGCGCCGTTCGGCTGGCATATCCAGCTCCATATGGACGCGCATCGGCTGGAGGAGATGGAGGCGCGGATCGCGGCGCTGCCGGTCGCGGTGGTGCACGACCATTTCGCCAAGCTCGATCCGGCGGAGGGTATCGACGGCGCGCCGATGAAGGCGCTGCTGCGGCTGCTTTCACGCGGGCGCTCATGGGTGAAGCTTTCGGGCTCCTATCTCGTGAGCCGACAGCCGTTGCCGCATCCGGATCTCGTGCCGATCGCGCGGGCGCTGGTCGCGGCGCGGCCGGACAGGATGCTGTGGGGGACGGACTGGCCGCATCCATCGCACAAGGGGCCCGCGCTCGATGATGAGGATTTTCTCCGCCTGCTCGCGCTCTGGGTGCCGGAGCGGGCGACGCGGGAGCGGATTCTTGTTTCGAACCCGGAAGCGGTGTACGGATTCGCGGCAGAGGCATCCTGAGCGGGCGGAGCGGGCGGGCGAGAGAGGGGCGAGCGAAGGAGGATCGACCGCGCCGGGCGGAGGGCCTATGAAGCGATGGGCCGCCGCTCGGGGCTCCACTCGATCCTCGGGGATTCCAATCAATCAAGGTGCGCGGACTTTCCCGGCCGGCCCCGCGACGCCGCCCGGGATTTCCGAAACTCTCCCGTGTTGCCAATGCCGTGTTGCAAATGCGGCACGGCGCGTTCGGCACGGCGGCGGACGCGTCCGTTGTCCCCGCCTGCCTACCCTCACCCGGTCCGTGCGAACTGGCTTGGGCAGATAAGGAAAAAACGAGATGGGCCGGTTCAACGGCGTGGGCAATCCGCGCTTCTTCGCCCGCACCGGGCCGCATCCGCTCGCGGTGGTGGCCGCGGCGGCCGGCTGTGCTTCCCCGCCTTCGGACATTCTGCTGACGGGCCTCGCCGCGCTGGGCGCAGCCGGTCCCGATGAGGTGAGCTTCCTCGGCACGGCCCGCCACGCGGCCGAGCTCGAACGCACGCGCGCCGGCGCGGTGCTCGTGCACCCGGACATGCAGGCGCATGTCCCGTGCGGCTCGCGCAGGCTCGTCACCGCCGATCCGGTGGGCGGCTGGGCACAGGTCGCGGCGCTGTTTCATCCGATGCCTTGTGTCGCCGCGGGCATCCATCCCTCCGCCGTGGTCGCGGAGGATGCGAAAATCGACGGCACGGCCGAGATCTGCGCCCAGGCGGTGATCGGGGCGGGGGCGGAGATCGGCCCGCGCTGCAGGATCGGGAGCGGCGCGATCATCGGCGATGGGGTCGTGCTCGGGCCGGAGTGCCGGATCGGCCCGCATGTCAGCATCAGCCACGCCCTGCTCGGCGCCAGGGTCTATGTCTATCCCGGCGCACGGATCGGCCAGGAAGGCTTCGGCTTCGCCATCGCCGCGCACGGCTTCCAGACCATCCCGCAGCTCGGCTGTGTCATCCTTGAAGACGATGTCGAGGTCGGGGCCAACACGACGATCGATCGTGGCTGCCTGCGCGACACCGTGATCGGCGCCGGGACGCGGCTCGATAACCTGGTGCAGGTCGCGCACAACGTGCGGATCGGCCGGTATTGCGCGATCGCGGCGCTGGTCGGGATCTCCGGCTCGGCGGAGATCGGGGATTTCGTCGTGGTCGCCGGGCAGGCGGGGTTCGCCGACCATGTGCGGGTCGGCGCGCGGGCGCAGGTGGGCGCGCAGGCGGGCGTGATGTCGGCGATCGAGGCTGGCGCGGTGGTGGTGGGCAGCCCGGCGCGGCCGGCACGCGAGGTGTTCCGCGAGATCGCAACGCTCAGGAAGATCGCGCGGAAGGCGCCGGAGCGGAAGGCGCCGGCGCATGGGGCGAACGGGCGGGAGAAAGCGGCGCCGAACGAGCGGGTATGAAGGCGCCCCGAGAGCCTGCTTGAGGATGCGGCTTCCGGTGAGTCCGCGGCGCCGCAGGCGCCGGCCGGCGCGGCTTTCGAGAACCGGAGCGGAGCGAAGCCTTCCGCCAAAGCCCAGGGGGAAGCCATGAGATTGATCGCCGGAGAACCTCCGTAAGCGCCGGAAGCGGAAGCAAAGACGCGCCGGGCGACCGCCGGAGCCGCATTATCGGGCAGGCTTTGAGGTGGCGTCCGCGGGAGGCGCCGGTATAGTCGCGGGGATGAGCCGTCCCTTGATCGCCGTCACCATGGGCGATGCCGCGGGCATCGGGCCCGAGGTGATCATGAAAGCCCTTGCGCACAGGGAAATTCAGGAGGGCGCGCGGGCGCTGGTGATCGGCGATGCCGCGCGGCTGGAGGCGGCGGGAAGGATCGTGGGAAGCGCGCTCGCGGTGCGCGCGGTGCCGGCCGCTGAGATCGCGGCGGCGCGTTTCGAGCCGGGGGTGGCGAACTGCATCGATCTCGGGCTGATCCCGGCGGGCCTGCCCTGGGGCCGGCTCTCGGCCACCGCGGGTGAGGCCGCGTTCCGCTATATCGAGACGGCGGCGGAGCTCGCGATGGCGCATCGGGTCGATGCGATCTGCACCGCGCCGCTCAACAAGGAGGCGTTGCACGAAGCCGGGCGCAACTATCCCGGCCATACGGAGATGCTGGCCGCGCTCACGGGCGTGCCCGAGGTCTCGATGATGCTGACCGCACCCAATCTGCGCGTCATTCACGTCACCACGCATATCGGGCTCATCGATGCGATCGCGAAGATCGAGCCCGGCCTCGTCGAGCGCACGATCGCGCGCGGGCGGACGGTGCTCGAGAGCGCGGGGCTCGCCCGGCAGCGCATCGGCGTGTGCGGGATCAACCCGCACGCGGGCGAGAACGGATTGTTCGGCCGCGGCGAGGAGGAGGAAAAGATCGCGCCCGCCATCGCCGCCTGCCGCGCCAAAGGCTGGGACGTGGACGGGCCGCTGCCGGCGGATACGCTTTTTTTCCGCGCCGGCCGCGGCGATTTCGACATGGTGGTGGCGATGTACCACGATCAGGGGCACGGCCCGGTCAAGGTGCTCGGCATCGAGGCGGGGGTGAACATCACGGTCGGGCTGCCGGTGATCCGCACCTCCGTCGATCACGGCACGGCGTTCGACATCGCCGGCACCGGGCGGGCGGACGAGCGTAGCATGATCGAGGCGCTGCGCCAGGCGGTCGTTCTGGCGGGCGGCGGACTTATTCCGGCAGGGCAATAATCTCGGCGAGAAGGCTTTCCCCGCCGAACGCGCCCGATTTCGAGATCACGGGAACGAGGTCCCAGCGCCCGCCGCGAATGAGGGAATGCGGCACGCCGGGCATGAGCTGGCCGCGCACCTCGAGATGGCTCGCATCGAGCGCGGTGCACACGGCGCGCAGGGTTTCCCCGCCGCTCACGATGAGGGTGGCGGGGCGCGCGGCGCCGGCGAGCAGGGTGGCAACGGCGCGGGCGATGCGCTCGGTGGCCTCGGGCCGGTCGAGCCCGGGGGGAAGCGCTATGGAGACCAGAGCGATGCCGGTCGCGGCAAGCTGAATGCCGATCGCGGCGGCCTCCTCGGCCGGAACCTCGTCCGGCAGCGGCAGGTGGTGCGGGTTCGCCGCGCGAAGCTGGGCGGCGGTGATCGGGTGGTCGGAGCCGAAAATGCCGAGCACGGGGCGGGCAAGCGGCGGGCCGAGGGGCGAGGCGGGCAGCGCCGCGGCCGGCCGCGTGCCCGCCAGCGCGCCG
>JASHRV010000099.1 GCA_030037175.1 Acetobacteraceae bacterium | reverse complement strand
TAGGCGCCGTCGATCTTGATGTAATCGACGGGGAAATCCTTGAGATAGCGGAATGCGGCAGCGCCGGCGCCGAAATCGTCGAGGCAAAGGGGCACGCCCGCCTTGTGCAGGACCGAAAGAGTGCCCTTCACGGCAGCGACATTCTCGATCTCCGCCGTCTCGGTGAGCTCCACGATCAGCCGCCCGCGCCGGACGGTGGATCGGGTTACCGCGGCGAGCAGGTGATCCCGGAACGCAGCCGTCTGGAGGGAGAGGCCGGAGAAATTGACGGCCACGACCACTTCGCGTGCCTCGCGCAGTGCGCCCAGCACCTCGTCCAGCACCATTGCGTCCAATTCCTCCGAGAGGCCCACGGCCTCGACGAAGGTGACGAACTCCTGGGTCGTGATGGCGCCGAGGCCCGGCACGGGGAGCGGGCGCATCAACGCCTCGTAGTGCTGCACCGTGCGATCGGCGAGGCTCACCACCGGCTGGAACAGGAGGCGGAAGTGTCGCCCCGCAATCATGCTTCTGACCGCGGCCGCGCGCCGCGTGGCCTCGTCGAGGAATCCCTCCAGCCCGCGTCCGAATCCGGCCTCGGCCAATCTGGCGGCGCCGCCGCCGGCGAAGCTCAGTAGGGCGGAGCGAAGGGCTCGCACGGCGCGCGCCATGTCGAGCTCACCCGCGGCGAGCACGAATCCGGTGCCGCGAACACTGCCGCGCTCGCTTTCCATGCCCGGAAGGCTCTCGATCCGGCGGCAGAGAGCCGCGAGATCGACCGCGTCGCGGCTGATGACGCCGAAGCGTCCAGGCGCGAGGGCGGCCACCAGGGGATCCGTGCCGAGCTCGGGCGCGGCGGCGAGGGCGGCGGCGATTTCGCGCTGCCGGGCTTCATCATCCCCGCCGGCGGGCTTTGCCGCACCTTCCCCGGCAAGGTCGAGCAGGGCAAGCGAGGCCGGAGCGCCGTTGGCGAGGCGCATTTCCGCCTCGAGCGCGAAGCTTGCCGGGTCGGGGAGAGAATCCGTCACGGTGTTCGGCGAGGCCGGCACGCGCCCCAAAGTGACCGAGAAGCCGGCCCCGGCCCCATCGACCGCCAGCACCGCCAGCACCATGGGAGCGCGGGCCTGGTTGGCGAGATGCAAGATGATCGGCAGCGAACGGCCGCGCGTGGCCGCCTCCGCGAGCCCTGCTGCCAGGGCCGCGCGGTCTGCGGGCGCGATCAGGCGATTGATGGACTCGCCAACGAAATCCGGAGCCGGGGCACCGAAATGGGTGTTGAACGCCCCGGTCGCGTAACGGATCGTCCCGTCCGGGCCGAGCTCCAGAAGGAGATCGGCCGCGGTGAAGGCAAGGCGCAAAAACCGCTCCCGCTCCGGCGTCGGCGCGCAGGCCGGAGTGGGTGATGTGACGTCGGCGTCCGCCGGGGCCTCCTTTGCACCGAATCGACCCAGATCAAGGATTCCGCCGACAAATGGTTAGCAAGCGGTATAGGGTTCGAGGGACGCAATCACATCACGCCACCGTCGACGAAGAAATTCGACCCGGTGCAGCCGGCCGCCTCCTCGGATGCGAGGAAGACGGCGACGCGGGCGACATGGAGCGGCGTGAGGCGGTATTTCAGCGCCTGGCGAGCGAGGATTGCCGCGTCTGCCTCCGGCGGTGTCCAGAGGCGCCGCTGGCGTTCGGTCACGATGGCACCCGGAACGACGCAATTGACCCGGATTCCCTTGGGCCCGAACTCGCGGGCGAGGGTGCGGGTGAGGCCGTTGATGGCGGCCTTGGCCGTGGTGTAGCCGACCATGTTCGGCAGCCCGCGCATCCAGGAGCGCGAGCCGAACAGGATCACCGCGCCGCCGCCGCGCGCTTCCATGCCCGGCACGACCGCCTGCGTTGCGAAGAACTGATGATCGAGGTTGAGCGCGAGCGTCCGCCGCCACTGCTCCGGCTCAACGCCGTCCCAGGCGTGGCGGTCGTCGCGGGCGGCATTGTTGACGAGCACGTCGAGCCCGTGGCCGGCCGCTGCCTCGATCGCGCGGATGGCGGCACGCAGCGCGGCTATGTCGGTGAGATCGGCGGCGAAGAAGCGCGCCTGCCCGCCGAGCTTTTCCGCCAGCGCTTCTCCGGCCGGCTTGTCGATATCGATGAAGAAGACGCGAGACTCCTGCGCGACGAAGGACTCGACCATCGCCGCTCCGATGCCGCTCGCCCCGCCGGTGACGAGCACCGCCTTGCCGGAGAGAGAAGGATAGCGGGCGATGGCATCACTCATGCGGGAATGTTCCTTGGGGCGGTTCTCCCGATCTAACGGAGATCCTCCGTGGTTTGACAGGGCGGGGGCGCGGCGAATCCATGGCGCAGCCGAGGCCGGAGCGCAGGCTTATGCGGGCGGCACCCGATTGACGCCGGATTCAGGCCGATTCGTTCACGCGTTTCGGGGCACGGCATATGCGTTGAGGTAGGTCGCCTTGAATTCGGGCCGCGCCTCCAGGCGCGAAGAGAGCGCGTCGAGCGCCGGATAGCGACCGGGCGGAACAAGTGCCTGTCCGGGCCCGGCTGACTGGTCGAGCCAGTCCAGGATGGCCGCAGAGTCGATCAGGATTTCGCCATCGTCGAGAATGAGCGAGGGGATGCGGCCAAGCGGATTGATCCGGCGCATCGCTTCGAAATCTCCGAATACCGAACGCATGTCATGCTCGTGAGCAACGCCCAGGACATGCAACGACACCGCGACACGGCGGACGAACGGCGAATCATATTGCCCGACAAGGATCATGGATTTGAATCATACGCCGCCGCGGGAGCCTGTCACCGGCCATGCCCTTCGCGGGCCAGAGCGCCGATCCGGCTCACTCCCTCCTCAGCACCCGATCGATGATCGGGTCGATCAGGAAGTGGGAAAGACCGCCGGCGACGAAATCACGGCGGAGCGCCGCCTCGGCGTAATCCTCGCGCACCCAGTCGAGGAATGGCTTTCGCCCTTCGCCTTCGCGCGCATAGCAAATCAGGAAAGCATCGAGGATACCGGTGCGCGCGTGGCGGAAATGGCCGAAACGCCAGGAAAGCTGCGCCGTTGCCTCGGCAAGGGGCCGGCCATTGACGAGCAGGAAGATCGCGGCCGCGAGCCCGGCCCGGTCGGCGCCCGATTTGCAATGGATCAGCGCCGGCTCTTCCATGCGCCGGAAGATATCGGCGAGCGCCAGCACCCGCTCGCGATGCGGCGCGCCGCGACTCTCGAACGGCGCATCGATGTGGCGGAGGCCAAGCCGCGCCGCGGCCTCGCGCGAAAGCGCGTCCGAGCCGCAGGCCCGCCTGCCGCGCAGATTGATAATCGTTTTGATACCGACGCGACGCGACGCAGCCGCAAGCCGCGCGGGTGTGGGGTGGTTGGAGCGGTAGAGGCGGCCTGGAACGACAGGGGCGAAATTGCCCCATGCCAGGCGGAAGAAACCGTGATCGACGAGGATACTGTCCGACCAGGCTGCGAGCCGGCCCCGGCCGGTCGCGACATCACCTGCGAACATGAGACGCGATGGCGGAGATGTCAGGCCTTGCGCTCGGCGATCATCTGCTTGATCCGCCCGATCGCGCGCGCCGGATTGAGCCCCTTGGGGCAGGTCTCGGTGCAGTTCATGATCGTGTGGCAACGATAGAGGCGGAACGGATCCTCGAGCGCATCCAGCCTTTCGCCCGTGGCCTCGTCGCGCGAATCGGCGATCCAGCGATAGGAAGCGAGCAGCACCGCGGGACCGAGATAACGGTCACCGTTCCACCAATAGCTCGGGCAGGCGGTCGAGCAGCAGAAGCAGAGGATGCACTCCCACATCCCGTCGAGCTTTGCCCGCTCCTCCTTGCTCTGGAGCCGCTCGCCGTCCGGCGGGGCCGGGCTCTCGGCCTTCAGCCACGGCTCGATGCTGCGATACTGCGCATAGACCTGCTCGAGGCTCGGCACGAGGTCCTTCACCACCGGCAGATGCGGCAGCGGCGTGATGCGCACAGCCTCCTTCACCTCGGCGATCGGCTTGAGGCAGGCGAGCGTGTTGGTGCCGTCGATGTTCATCGCGCAGGAGCCGCAGATCCCCTCGCGGCAGGAACGGCGGAAGGTCAGGGTCGAATCGATCTCGTTCTTGATCTTGATCAGCGCGTCGAGAACCATGGGGCCGCAGGTGTCGAGATCGATCTCGTAAGTGTCGTAGCGCGGGTTCTGCCCTTCGTCGGGGCTCCAGCGATAGATGTGGAAAGGCATGACGCGCTTCGCGCCTGCGGGGGCCTTGTGCTTGCGGCCCGCCGTGACGCGGCTGTTGGCAGGCAATGAGAAGTTCGCCATCGCGCTCTTTCCCGATCAGATTTTTTCGTTCACGCCGCTCGTTGCACCAGGCCGACGATCACCAGCAGGATCACCGCGCCGAACGCCGCCCGGATGAGGCTGGCGAGAAACCCGCCCACCAGGAACACGCCGAGAGCGTGCAGCACAATTCCGCCGACGAGGGCGCCGACGATTCCGACGGCGATGTTGCCGATCAGGCCGAAGCCGCGGCCGCGCACGATCAGCCCTGCCAGCCAGCCGGCGAGCGCGCCGATGATCAGCATGCCGATCAGCGAAGGGACGGAAATAACCATCATGCGCGCGGGCTCAGTAGACCCGTTTCTGCGGCGGAATCACCGAGACCTCGTTGGTGAGCGTTCGCATTTTGACCGGCCGGTAGGCAAGGCTCACCTCGCCCTTCGCGTCGCACCAGGAAAGCGTGTGCTTCATCCAGTGCTGATCGTCGCGTTCGGGATAGTCGTCATGCGCGTGCGCTCCGCGGCTCTCATGCCGCGCCTCGGCGCTCGCCATCGTCGTCAGGGCGTTGTGCATGAGGTTGTCGAGCTCGAGCGCTTCCATCAGATCGGAGTTCCAGATCAGGCTGCGATCGGAGACGGCCATGTCCCTCATGCCGTCCCAAAGGCCGCGCATCTTGGTCACGCCTTCGCTCAGGCTCCTGCTGCTGCGGAATACCGCCGCGTGGGTTTGCATGGTCCGTTGCATGGAAAGGCGCAGCTCGGCGACGCGCGTGCCGCCCGCGGCGTGGCGCGTGCGGTCGAAATGATCGAGGGCTCCCTCCCCCGCTTTCGGCGCAAGCGTGGGCTGGCCGGCCCCGGGGCGCATCTTCTCGGCCGCGCGCAGGCCCGCGGCGCGGCCGAAGACGACGAGATCGAGTAGCGAATTGGTGCCGAGCCGATTCGCCCCGTGCACCGACACGCAGGCACACTCGCCGACCGCCATCAGCCCGGGCACGGTTGCGTCCGCGTCCTGGGGCGTCGGGCGCAGCACCTCGCCATGATGATTGGTGGGGATGCCGCCCATGTTGTAGTGCACGGTCGGCAGCACCGGGATCGGCTCCTTCGTCACATCGACGCCGGCGAAGACGCGCGCGGTCTCGGAGATTCCCGGCAGCCGCTCGTGCAGGATCGCGGCCCCGAGATGCTCGAGATGGAGCAGGATATAATCCTTGTCGGGGCCGCAGCCGCGGCCTTCGGCGATCTCGATCGTCATCGAGCGGGAAACGACATCGCGGCTGGCGAGATCTTTCGCGGTCGGCGCATAGCGCTCCATGAAGCGCTCGCCTTCGCTGTTCGTCAGATACCCGCCCTCGCCGCGCGCCCCTTCGGTGATGAGGCAGCCGGCCGGGAAGATGCCCGTGGGATGGAACTGCACGAACTCCATGTCCTGCGTCGGCAGGCCGGCGCGCAGCACCATCGCGTTGCCGTCGCCGGTGCAGGTATGCGCGGAGGTGCACGAAAGATAGGTCCGGCCATATCCGCCGGTCGCGAGCACGACGAGCCCGGCGCGGAAGCGGTGGATCGAGCCGTCCTCGAGGCACCAGGCGACCACGCCGCGGCAGGCGCCTTCCTCGTCCATGATCAGATCGAGCGCGTAATACTCGACGAAGAACTCCACCGCGTGCTTGAGGCATTGCTGGTAGAGCGTGTGCAGGATGGCATGGCCGGTGCGGTCGGCGGCGGCGGCGGCGCGCATCGCGGGGGATTTGCCGAAATCCTTCATGTGACCGCCGAAGGGCCGCTGGTAGATGCGCCCGTCCTCCGTGCGGCTGAAAGGCACGCCGAAATGCTCGAGCTCGTGGACCGCAGGAATCGCCTCGCGGCACATATACTCGATCGCGTCCTGGTCGCCGAGCCAATCCGACCCCTTCACGGTGTCGTACATGTGCCAGCGCCAGTCATCCTCGCCCATGTTGCCGAGCGCCGCGCCGATGCCGCCCTGCGCCGCCACGGTGTGGCTGCGCGTCGGATAGACCTTGGAGAGGCAGGCCGTCTTGAGGCCGGCGCTGCCCATGCCAAGAGTTGCGCGCAGGCCGGCGCCGCCCGCGCCCACCACGACGACATCGTAGGTGTGATCGACGATCTCGTAGGCCCGTGTGGAAGGCAGCGTGATCGCGTTCATCCCTCGTTCATCCTTCGTCCGTCCAGGCCGCGGTCTAGGCCGCAAAGGCGAGCTTCAGCACCGCAACCACCGCGGCGAGCCAGAGGAGCACCAGCACGCCCTTCATCACCGAGACGCCGACCAGCTTGGCGCCCTCGTCATGAACATAGTCCTCGATCACGACCTGCAAACCCAGCGCCAGATGGCGGAAGAGCGCGATCAGGAGGGCGAGCAGCAGCACGCTGTTCCATGGCCGGCCGGCCCAATGCGCCATTGCCACCCCGTTCGCGCCGAGATGGGCAAGGAGGGAGAGGACGAACCAGACGGCGAGCGGCACCAAGGCGGCAGCCGTCAGACGCTGCGCCCACCAATGCCCGGCCCCGGAACGCGCGGTGCCCAGGCCGCGGACCCGGCCGAGCTCCGAGCGCATGATCGCCCCGGGTTCCGTCATCTCCTTCATCGCCATTGCCCGCCCCCTACCAGACCGCCAGCCCGACCGCCCAGATGACAAGGCTCGCCGCCACGCTCACCGCCACCACCGTCCAGCCGGAGGCATGATAGGCCTGCTTCTCGAAGCCATAGCCCATGTCCCAGGCGAGATGGCGGATGCCGTTGCAGAAATGGAAGAGGAGCGCCACCGTCCAGCCAAAGAGCAGGATCAACCCGACCCAGGACGAGACGAACCACTGCACGCCGGCGAAGGCGGCCGCGCCGCCCGCCAGCGCAACCAGCCACCAGACCAGGAGCAGCGTCCCGACCCCGAGGCCGACCCCGGTGATACGGTGGAGTATCGAGAGGGTGGAGCTGATTTGCGGACGATAGACCTGCAGGTGCGGCGAGAGCGGTCGGCGTACCGCCTTCCCGTCGCTCGCGCGGCCGGCCATCAGCGCCTCGCGAACGTCCTGCATCGGCTACTCCTCACCTCGCGACAAAGGGGCCGAGGCACGCATGCCGAGCCCGGACTTCCTTATCCCCGGCCCCGAAGCCGGTCAACGCAACCGCAGCAATCACTCCTGCGGCACCTCCCGCTCCAGCTCCTCGAGCCAGACCCGGGCGTTGCCGTCCGAGGGCGCCCGCCAATCCCCGCGCGGGGAGAGCGCGCCGCCCGCGCTCACCTTGGGCCCGTTCGGCATCGCCGAGCGCTTGAACTGGCTGAAGCCGAAGAACCGTTCCAGGAACAGCTTGAGCCAGGCCCTGATCTCGGCCAGGTCATAGGCCCGCCGGGCGCTCTCCGCGATCCCCTCCGGCCATGCGCCTGCGTGGGCGTCAGCCCAGGCATGCCAAGCAAGAAAGGCAATCTTGGAGGGCCGGAACCCGTAGCGCAGCGTGTAATAGAGCGAAAAATCCTGGAGCTCGTAGGGACCGACGATCGCCTCCGTGCTCTGCGGCGCGCCCTCCGCCCCGGTGGGCACCAGTTCGGGCGAGATCACCGTCTCGAGCACGGAGCCGAGCGTGGCCAGCACCGCGGGCTCGAACTGGTTCGAGCTCACGACCCAGCGGATCAGATGCTGGATCAGCGTCTTCGGCACCCCGGAATTGACATTGTAGTGGGCCATTTGATCGCCCACGCCATAGGTGCACCAGCCGAGCGCGAGCTCCGAGAGGTCCCCCGTTCCCACCACCAGCCCGCCCTCATGGTTGGCGATGCGGAAGAGATAGTCGGTGCGCAGGCCCGCCTGCACGTTCTCGAACGTCACGTCGTAGACCGGCTCGCCACGCGCGAAGGGATGGCCGATATCGGCAAGCATGCGCTTCGCGGCCGGGCGGATATCGATCTCGCGCGCCGTCACCCCGAATGCGTTCATCAGTGCCATCGCATTCGCCTTGGTGGCTTCGCCGGTGCCGAAGCCCGGCAGTGTGACGGCGATGATGTCGCTCCGCGGGCGGCCGAGCAGGTCGAAGCATTTCGCCGTCACGATCAGCGCCTGGGTGGAATCGAGGCCGCCCGAGATGCCGATGACCGCCCGGCGGGTTCCGCTTGCAGAGAGCCGCTGCTTCAGCCCCTGGACCTGGATGTTGTAGGCCTCGTAGCAATCCTGCTCGAGGCGCGGCCCGCTCGCCGGCACGAAGGGAAATCGCGCGACCTCACGCTGGAGCCCGAAATCGCCCGGCGGCGGCGCGAGCTGGAACGAAATGCGCCGCCACGGTTCGCCCGGCCGGCCGCTTGCGTCTGCATTGTCCTCGAACGAGCCCATGCGCATGCGCTCCTGGACAAGCAGCTCCAGATCGATATCGGCCACCGCCATCTGCGCGCTTGCCGGAAAGCGCTCGCTCTCCGCAAGCAGGGCCCCGTTCTCGAAAATTCCGGTCTGGCCGTCCCAGGCAAGATCGGTTGTCGACTCGCCGCTGCCGGCGGCCGCGTAGAGATAAGCCGCAAGGCAGCGCGCCGACTGCGACTGGCAGAGCAGACGTCGTGTTTCGGCCTTGGCAATGGTGATGTTGCTCGCGGAAAGATTGGCAAGCACCGTCGCGCCGCCGAGCGCCGCCCCCGCGCTCGGCGGGATCGGAACCCAGATATCCTCGCAGATCTCGGCATGAACCACGAGATCCCGCACATCCTCGGCAACGAACAGCAGATCCTCTCCGAACGGGACCCTGACCGACCCGATCGCGATCTCCTCGCCCCGCACGCCGGCGCCGGAAGCGAAATGCCGCCGTTCATAGAACTCGCGATAGTTGGGCAGATGAATTTTGGGAACGGCTCCCAGAATTCGCCCCCGATGCACGGCCACGGCGGAATTGTAGAGCCGTCCGCGATGGCGGAGCGGCGCCCCCACCAGAATCAAAGGCAGCAGCGAAGCCGAATGCGCGGCGATGACCCCGATCGCCGCCTCGACGGCGTCCAGCAACGCATCCTGCTGCAGGAGATCGCTGATCGCGTAGCCCGAGACGCAAAGTTCCGGAAAAACGGCCACCCCGACCGCCTGTGCATGCGCGTCCTCCGCGACCGCGAGCACCGCCCTGGCGTTGGCACCCGGATCGGCAAGATGCGTCTCGATGGTCGCTGCCGCGACCCGCACGAAGCCATGCCGATAAAGGGAACGGAACGAACCGGCCATGCGGGCAAACTGTGCTCCTGCCCCACCCCCGTCAACGGGCAGAGCCAGGGGGCAGAGGCCAGGGGGCAGACGCCAGGGGCTGCCCTCTGCGCCCCGGCCTATGCTTCCGCTTCGGCCAACCCGCCGAGATAGGCGGCACGCACCTTGGGGTCGTTCCAGAGAATGTCGGGCTTGCCGCTGACGAGGATGCTGCCGGTTTCCAGCACGTAAGCACGGTCCGCGACCGAGAGGGCCATATGGGCGTTCTGCTCGACGAGCAGCACGGTCGTGCCGCGGGCCCGGATATCGACGATGATGCGGAAGACCTGCTGCACGATGAGGGGGGCGAGACCGAGCGAAGGCTCGTCGAGCAAAAGGAGCCGCGGGCGCGCCATCAATCCGCGGGCGACGGCGAGCATCTGCTGCTGCCCGCCCGAGAGCGTCCAACCGAGCGCATGCTGCATGCGGCGCAGGTCGGGGAAATGTTCGAGCATTCCTTCGAGCTCGGCCTCGCGTGCCGCGCGGCCGAGGCCGCTTCGGTTCGAGGCGCCAAGCAGGATGTTCTCCCGCACCGTGAGGCCGGGGAAGATGCGCCGCCCTTCGGGTACATGGGCGATGCCGGCGCGGACGATCGCGCCGGGGCTGCGGCCGAGGATGGGCCGGCCGGAGAAAGCGATGCTGCCGGAGACGTTGGAGAGAAGGCCGGAGACGGCGCGCAGCGTCGTTGTCTTGCCGGCGCCATTGGCGCCGAGCAGGGCGACGATCTCACCTTCCTCGACAGTGATATCGAGGCCGTGCAGCACCTCGCCCGCGTTGTAGCGCGCGCGGAGTCCCTCGATCGCGAGCAGGCTCATGCCGGCTGCGGCTCCCCGAGATAGGCCGCGATCACGTCCGGCTGGCTCAATACTTCGCGCGGCGAGCCGTCGGCGATGCATTTGCCGAAATTGAGGACGGTGATGTGGTCGGCCACCGCCTCGATCAGCTTCATGTCATGCTCGATGACCAGGATGGTGAGCCCGTGTCCCTTCAGCCGGCGGAGCAGGAGGCCGAGCTCCTGTTTTTCGGTCGAGTTGAGGCCGGCGGCCGGCTCGTCGAGCAGCAGGATGTCGGGCGAGCCCGCGAGAGCGCGGGCGATCTCGACATAGCGCTGATGGCCGTAGGGAAGCGAGCCGACCGGAAGCGAGGCCTCGCGGCGGAGCCCGACAAAGTCGAGCGCGGCGAGCGCGCGGGCGATGACCGCGGCAGGCTCGTGCACATCGTTGCCCCGGCGTTCGGCGCCGATCATCACGTTCTCAAGCACGGTGAGGCCGCGGAAGACGCGGATGTTCTGGTAGGTGCGGGTCATGCCGCGACGCGTGCGCTCATGCGGTGCAAGCCGGTCCAACGTGACGCCGCCAAGCCGCACGGTGCCGGAAGTCGCACGATAGAGGCCGGAGACGACGTTGAGGAAGGTCGTCTTGCCCGAGCCGTTGGGCCCGATCAGCGCGTGCACGCTGCCGCGGCGGACAGCGAAGCTGACACCGTCCAGCGCCTTTACGCCGCCGAAATGCATGGCGAGGTTTTCGACCTCGAGCGCGGGTGCGCCGGGCCCCGCCCCTTGCATGGAAAGCAGCGGCAGCGGCGGAACCGGCCAATCGCCGATCGGGCGGCTGGCCCGCCAGAAGCGGTGAACCGCCCAGCCCCAGGCCCCTTCGGGCATGAAGATCATGAGCAGGATCACCGCGCCGCCATAGACGGCGAGATAGGCCTGCTTCAGGAAACGCAGCCACTCCGGAAGGATGACGAGCGCGAAGGTCCCGAGCAGCGCGCCGAAAGGGCTTTGCACGCCGCCGAGCAGCGCCATCGTCAGCATCACCACGCTCTCGTCGAAGGTGAACTGGTCCGGGCTGACATAGGAGAAGGCGCCGGCAAAGAGCGCGCCGCCAAGCCCGCCGAGCAACGCGCTGATGCCGAAGGCAACGACCTTCGTGCGGAAGACATGGATGCCGCAGGTGCCGGCAGCAATCTCATTGTCGCGCACCGCCTGCATCGCGCGGCCGAGACGGCTCAATTTCAGCCGCCACGCATAGAACATCACCAGCACGAGCAGAACGAGGCAGAGGCCGAGATAGGCGCGCGCGCCGGCGAGCCCGGCGGGACGCGGGATGCCGGAGACCCCG
>JASHRV010000098.1 GCA_030037175.1 Acetobacteraceae bacterium | reverse complement strand
TGCGTCTGGTTGCGAATCCGCCCGATCAGCTCCTCGCTCCGCCGCCGCCGGTTGGTCCGCATCAGCGCGCTCTCGGCAATATCGACGAGCCTGCGGTCGATCGCCCCCAGCCGCTCGCCGGTCTGCGCGCGCCGCTCGATCCGCACCAGCACCTGCAGCCACATGCTCACGACCAGGAAATCGACCAGCTCCGTCAGATAGACGAACGAACGGTAAAGCTCGATGATCAGAACCAGCGCCAGGCCGAGCACGAAATAGGAATCGATCAGGCTCGCCATCCAGAGCGGCAGATTGCGATAAATCCACGGCATGCCCGACTTCTCGAACTGCTCGGCCACCGGGTCCGCCGGCAGCGAGATATCGATCAGATTGGGAAACCGCCCCGCGCTGTTGATCAGGCTCGAATGGCTGTGCGCCTCGGCCATCGCCTCGAGCAGCGGATAGAGAACCGAGGCCGGCGCATCCTTCCGCACCACCACATTCACCGTCGCGGCCAGCATGTTCACATCCTGGGGCGGAATATCCCTTTCCACGTCATAGATCCGGTGCGGCAGCACGACCGGACGCAGATAGGGATCGAGCCGCGAAATCGTCACCGTGTCGCCGAGGCTGAGCAGACGCAGGCTCTGGTCCGCCGCCAGCGCGGTGATGAACGCGTTCCGCGGCGTCAGCATGAAGAAACCCGCATCGAACCGCCCCGCCCGCAACGCCGTCACCGCCTCGGCGATCGGAAGAAACGTGACGCTCGTGTTCCCCGCCGTCACGTCGTATTGCCGCAACAATTCCAGCGCCGCCTCGCTCGTGGCGCTCCGCTCCGGCGGCATCACGATCCGCCGCCCGCGCAGCCCGTCCGGCGTATCGATCCTGCCGAGCCGCGCCGCATAGAAAATGAACAGCGGCTGCAGCTCCACCGCGCCGAGCGAGCGCGTGTCCGGATAGCGGTCGGCATTGATCGCCTGCGCGATGAAGCCGACGCGCACGCCCCGGCCCCGCGCCTCGACCTCGTCGATGATGTTGAGCGAATCCGGATTGGGCTTGAGATCGACGCCGATGCCGCGCGCTTCCAGCGCCGCCTTGTATTTCAGCGCGTCATCGTAATAGCTCCCATCGACCGGCCCGGTCTCGATGGTGATGCGCTCGGGCGGAAGCACGCGATAGACGGCGAATACGAGCAGAACCAGCACGGCAATATAAAGAATGTAGTTGACGACGCGGACCGGGCTCCAGCCCGATCCCCTCATTTCCATCGGCTCAGGCATGTTGGCGGCGGTCCCCCTCGGTTGTATCGATCCCGGCCCGGCGCAGCACCAGCCGCGCGAGATGCGCGCGCACCCACATCACGCCCAGAAACCCGCTCTGCAATATGACCCCATAGGCAACCACGCCGATCGCGAACAGCCAGAGCCGGTCGGAAAGATCGGGCAGCCGGTCGGCCTCGCGCAGGATCACGGCAATCCCCTCGGTCACCCCGATCGCCGCCGCCACACCCGCGGACATCACGAGCACGAAATAAGCGCGCGCCAGGTTGGGCAGGAACAAAAGCGCCGCCAGCGCCGAGCCCAGCCGCCACTGCCGCAGCGCCTCCGCTCCGTTCTCGGCCACATAGGAGGCCGAGTACGGCACCAGGGACAGCACCACGGTCAGCTCCCTCGTGATGGGAATCCGCCTGCCCAGCACCCGAACGTCATGCGGCAGGATGTTCAGCAGAAAGAACATGACAACGAAGGTCGGCGCCGCGCGCATCAGCTGCACGATCACGTTGGGCACCGCCCGCACCGGGCTCCTCATCGCCCAGACGAACCCGAGCGGCGCGCCGAGCACCAGGCCAAGGCCGAGCGCCGCCGCCGCGATCTCGAAATCGATCGCCATCCCCGCCGCCAGCCGGGCCGGGAAACCGCTCGGCAGCATGGCAAGAAACCCGCTCATGTCGCGGAGATCCGCCGCTCCAGAACGCCGCGCAGCACCACGCAAAGCTGCACCACCACCAGCACCGCGACCACGTAGAAGATCAGCAGCAGCCAATAGGTCGTCACCCGGTCGCTCGAGAAGGAGGTGCTGTCGGTCAGCGTGTTGAGCAGCTCCGGCGCGCCGATGAAGCTCGCAACCGGCGTCGCCTTGGTGGCGTTGATCAGGAACGCATTGATCTGCGTGATCGAGCGGCGCAGCGCATGCGCATAAAGATTCTGCCCGTGCCGCGGCGCCTGCCCCGCCGGCCTCGCCTTGTCCTCGGCGCGCAGGCTCGCGACCGCCTCGGAAATCGCCTGCCCGGCATTGCCGCCATTGATCATCCCGATCGCGACGATCGCCGCCGTCAGCGCCACCCGCGCGGAAAACGCGAACATCGCATCCGCCACCGCCGCCGCGATCACCAGCGAAAGCAAGGGGGGCGTGGATTGCAGCATCATCACCAGCGTGCGCGCCGGCCAGCGCGCCAGCACCGTCCGCGCGCTCAGCGCCCGGCCGAACAGCAGCGCGAAACCGAACGTGGAAACAAGCGTGCCCGCGATCAGGATCAGCGAATTGACGATCCCCTCGCGCACCAGCTGCCAGGCCGGCTCGATCGTGAATATCGTCAGCGTCAGATGCAGCCCGAGCGTCCCCGCAAGCCAGGCTTGCAGCGCCTCGACGGCATGGGCGAACCGTGTCGGCGCCACGTCGCTCACGCGCGGGGGCAGAACGCAGGCCGCATCGCTCGCCCCGCCTGCGCGGTCGCACGCCTTCGTGCGCCACACCGCCTCGCGCCCGCCGAGAAAGACCGTGGAAATGTGGTTCTCCCGCGCCAGCGCCAGAAAAACCCCGTCGCGGTGGAAGATCTCGCTCATCAGCGAAAGCGCACGGGCGAGCTTCCCCGCCCCCACCTTCGCCACCGCCATGCCCCAGGGCAGCGGCGCGAAGGCGAACTTCACGTCATAGAGCGCCGCAAATCCGGGCTCGGCGAAATAGCGCGCGAAAAAACTGTCATCCTGCCCCACCAGCGTGCAGGCCCCCGCATGCAGCTCCTCGATCAGCTGCTCCGGGCTCGCGAACAGCAGAAGCCGCGCCCCATGCGCGGAAAGCTCGGGATTGGAGGCATCGCCCACCGTCACGCACACCGTCCGCCCGGCAACATCCTTGAAACCCGAAACCGGCACGCTGCGCGGCCCCACCAGCACGGTGTGCGAGGCATAGTAGTGCGGGCGAATGAAGTCCGCCTGGCCGTCGCGCAGCGTGGTGTCGCCCATGGTCGCGATCGTG
>JASHRV010000097.1 GCA_030037175.1 Acetobacteraceae bacterium | reverse complement strand
ACCGGGGGGATCGCGCCCTCCGGCAGATGCGCCAGGGCGAGAAGATCCGCTTCCGCCGTGCCCGAGGAAACGTCGAGGAAGCCGCCCTCGAGCGCCCAGTTGCGCTCGGTGCCGCGCGCCGCGCCGAGCCGCCAGGCGATGTAGTCGTAGGAGCCGAAAACCGTGCGGATGCGCCGGAAATTCTCCGGCTCATGCGCCTCGATCCAACGCAGCTTCGCGGTCACGATCTGCTGGGTGAGCCCGTTTCCCGTCCGGCTCAGGAATGTTCCGGGATCGATCTCGCGCGCAAGCGCGCTCACCTCCGCGCCGCAACGCCCGTCGCTCTGCTGGATGCTCGGGCGGATCAACCGCCCGTCCCGGTCGAGCAGCACGACCGCCGGCACCATGCCGGTGATGCCGACCGCGACGAGCTCCCGGGCGGCCCGGTTCTCGCGCGCCAGCAGCTCCGCCGTGATGGCAGAGAGATTGCGCCACCATTCCTCCGGATCCTCCTCCGCCCAGCCGGGATGCGGGGCCGAGAGCGTCACCGGCCGCGAGGCGGTGCCGATCAGGCGATCCGGCAGCGCGCAGAGAATGCCGATCGTCGAGGTCGTTCCGATATCGATCCCGAGGACGAAGCTCATGAGACGGCTGCGTGCCTGTCAGCCGCGAAGGCGGCGGGCTTCGTCCATGAAGCGCTGCGCGCGCGCCGGATCGACCGGCTTCCACGTATCGCCGTTCCGCTTGAAATGGGTTCCCACGATGCAGCCATCGGCAACTGCGAACACCTCCTTCAGATTGTCGAAATTCACGCCGGTATTGGCGAGAACCGGCACATCCGGCAGCGCGGCCGCGACCTCGTGGAGCGCATCCTTGGCCGCCGGCTGCCCGGTGATCGGCCCGGAGACGAGGATCGCGTCGGCGAGAGAGGAAAAGACCGCGCTCCGCGCCCTGAGCCCGATCGGGCGCGTATCCAGAGGGGCGGCGAACTCGGCATTGATGTTGAACAGCAGCTTGAGGTCCGGGCAGCCGAGATCCCGCCGCGCGCGCAGCGCCCCGGCGCAGTCCGGCGCCCATATCCCCATGTCTGAGGCATAGACGCCGGTGAAGATCTCGCGCACGAAGGCGGCCCCCGTGGCGGCGGCGATCTGCACGCTTGCCACCGGGTCCCAGAGGAAGTTCACGCCGAAGGGCACGTGGATGGCGGGACGCGCGGCCGCGACGATCGCGCTCATCGCGGCGAGCTGCGCCGGCGGCGCCTTCACGGAATAGGGCCGGTCGTTCTCGTTTCCGAACATCACCGCATCGATGCCCGCCGCCTGGAGCGCTTCGAGATCGGCGAGGGCATCATCGAGCAGCCGGTTGAAGCCGCCGGCGGCGTCATAGAGCGGCGTGCCGGGCAAGGCGCCGAGATGAACCATGCCGATCACCGTCTTCAAGCCTTTGCCGATCACGTCTGCCGTCATGCGCGCCCCCGTTCGGCTATGCCGTTTCCTTTTGCCTGCGCCACGATCACCCGCTTTCCCGCCCGCGCGAGCGCCTTGCCGAGGCCGGCGGGCGGCGGCGCTTCGGTGATGAGCGTATGGATCGCATCGAGCCCCGCGACCCGGACGAAGCAGCCTTGCCCGAACTTGCTCGAATCGCAGAGCAGGACGACTTCTTTGGCGCGTGCCATCATCGCGTGCTTGATCTCGGCTTCCTCGGGCGCGTAGTCGAACAGCCCGTCCTCGGAAACGGAGGCGACGCTGATGAAGGCGCGCTGCAGCCAGTGCTCGGCCAGCTGCCGGCGCGCGATCGGGCCGCAGAGCGAGCCCTCGCCCGGACGAAGCTGGCCGCCGAGAAGATAGATTGCCGGACAGGCGCCCTCATGCGCGGAGAGGGCGAGAACGGCCGGGATGCTGTTGGTGACGATGCGGAGGTCGTTCCGGTTGCGGATCTGCTCCGCGAGGCAGGCAATGGTCGAGCCGATATCGAGGCCGATCATGTCGTTGGGCCCGATCAATCTCGTCGCGGCCTCGGCGATCGCCAGCTTGGCCTCCGCGTGAAGCCCGCGACGGGCCGCGAAAAGCGGCTCGTCCGGCCGCGCCGGCCGTGAAGCCGGCACCGCGCCGCCATGCGCCCGCTCGATCAGCCCGCTGCGCGCGAAGGCGTCGAGGTCGCGCCGGATCGTCATCTCGGAGACGCCGACGCGGCGGGCGAGGTCGGAGACCGCGAGGAATCCCTCCTCGTCGAGGAGGGACGCAAGCGCGCGCCGCCTGACCGCAGCCGGAACGGCGGCGAGATGGACGAGCGTACGCTCGGTGGACGCCGTCTCCTGCCGTTCCTCCACGGTGGGGTGCGCCTTCAGGCGCGCAAGCCCGGTTGTGCCTCGTTTCGCCCTCTTCATCGCTCCGCCAGCGGCCGTCCGCGAATCGCTGCTTTGCTGAATAGCCGAAGCGCGCGGCCAAGGGAAACCGAAACGATCAAAATCGCTCATATTGATGTGTGCTAATCTGATTGACTTTGGGGGAGGGGGCGTTATCGTCCGCTGACGAAACATCCGCCAGGAGCCGAAATGCCGCCGCTCACGGCGCCGCTCGTGGTGCCGCTTATGGCGCCCTTGGGGAGCGATCTCGCCGGGAAAGCCGCGCTCGTCACGGGTGGTGCCACGGGCATCGGGCTCGCCATCGCGGAAGCGCTCGCCCGGCACGGAGTCCGCCCGGCGATCGCCGACATCGATGAGCAAGCCGCGAGCCGCGCTGCCGAGCGCATCGCCGGCGCGATCGCAATCCCGATGGATGTGCGCGAGCGGGCGAGCGTCGAGGCTGGATTCGCCGAGGCGATCCGCCGGCTCGGCCAGCTCGATCTCCTGGTGGCAAACGCCGGTGTTTCGACGATGCGCCGCGCCGTCGAGATCACCGATGAAGAGTGGGACCACAATTTCGCGGTGAACGCGCGCGGCGTCTTTCTCTCGAACCAGGTCGCCGCGCGCTATTTCCTCGCCTCCGGCCGCCGCGGCGCCATTTGCAACACCGCCTCGCTCGCCGCCAAGGTCGGCGCGCCGTTGCTTGCCCATTATTCGGCAAGCAAGTTCGCCGTCGTCGGCTGGACGCAGGCGCTCGCCCGCGAGCTCGCGCCGCACGGAATCCGCGTCAACGCGGTCTGCCCCGGCTTCGTCCGCACCTCCATGCAGGAACGCGAGGTCGCCTGGGAAGCGACGCTGCGCGGCCTCACGCAAGAAGCCGTGCGCGCGGACTATATCGCCCAGACCCCGCTCGGCCGCCTCGAGGAACCCGAAGACGTCGCCGGGCTCGTCGTTTTTCTTCTCTCCGATGCCGCGCGCTTCATGGTCGGACAGGCCGTGAATGTGACCGGAGGCGTTTACATGACCTGAGTTGTCCCTGCCGGACGCGGCGCCGGCGGAACAAGTGTGGCGCACAAGAACCGAACCATCAAAACATCAACGGAGCACACGTCATGGCGAGAACACACTGGACGATTTCTCTCATCGCGGGGCTCGGCCTGGCGGCGGGCGTGAGCCCCTTGGCCTCGGTGTCCGCTGCCGCGGCCGGCGGCGGAGAGGGCGGAACGCTGACGATATCGGACGCGCAGTTCCTCTGGAGCTGCGGCTTCAGCCCGTACAATCCGCAGTCCAACTTCCTTTCCGTCGGCGTTATCTATGAGACGCTGATGTTCGTCAACACGCTCCAGAACGCGAAGGTCACGCCCTGGCTCGCGACCTCCTATGCCTGGAGCGATGACAACAAGGTTCTCACCTTCACGATCCGCAAAGGCGTGAAATGGACGGACGGCCAGCCCCTCACCGCCGCCGACATCGTCTTCACCTTCAACCTGCTCAAGAAATTTCCCGCCCTGGATCTCAACACGGTCTGGGCCGCGCTCTCGAGCGTTGCTCAGAAGGGGGACGACCAGGTCGTGATGACCTTCAATGCCCCGTCCGTGCCCTATTTCTATTACATCGCCGATCAGGTCGGCATCGTGCCCGAGCATATCTGGGCCAATGTGAAAAACCCCGTCACTTACGCCGACGCGAAGCCGGTCGGCACCGGACCCTTCACCATCGAGCGCTGCACGCCCCAGAATGTGAGCTATGTGAAGAACCCGGACTATTGGCAGCCGGGCCTGCCGAAAATCTCGCGCATCGAATATCCCGCCTTCACCACCAATCCTCCGGCGAACGCGATTCTCTCCACCGGGGGCGCGCAATGGGGCGGGCAGTTCATTCCCAACCTGAAAGCCGAGTATCTCTCGAAAAGCCGCGACAACCACTACTGGTTCCCGCCCGTCGTCAATGTCGCGATCTTCATCAACCAGACCAATCCGCTCTTGAAGGATGTCGCGGTGCGCCGGGCCATGGCCTTCGCGATCGACCGTGGGCGGGTGGCGGAAATTGGCGAGTACGGCTACGAGCCGGCGGCGAACCAGGCCGGGATCGTGACCCCCACCTTCGCCTCATGGCTCGATGCTGCCGAGCTCAAGGCGGCCGGCTACACCTACGATCCCAAGAAGGCGATCGCGATCCTCGAGCAGGCCGGCTACAAGCGCGGGCCGGACGGCGTTTTCGCCTCGCCCTCCGGCAAGCGGCTTTCCTTCACGATCATCAACCAGAGCGCCTATACGGACTGGGTCGCAGCGCTCCAGGTCGTCTCGCAGGAGCTCGCCCAGGCCGGCATCGAGCTCCACGTGCAGAATCTCGCGGGCGACGATTACAGCGCCAAGCTCTATAACGGCAATTTCGATCTCGCCTATGCCTACGAGTCCGGCGGTCCCACACCCTATTACGAATTCCGCCAGTGGCTCTACGGTCCCGCCTCGGCGCCCATCGGCAAGTCCGCCGCGACGAACTGGGAGCGCTACTCGAACAAGGAAACCGACGCCCTGATCGAGCGCTATGCGCAGACGACGAGCGCCTCCGAGCAGCAGGAGATCATGAACAAGCTCGAGAACGTCCTCCTTCAGGACGTGCCGCTGATCCCCGTCACCGAGCAGGTCGACTGGGACGAATATTCGACCGGCGAATTCGTCGGCTGGCCCACCCCGGCCGATCCCTATGCGCAGCCCTTCGGCGGCTATACCTTCCCCGACTGGGAGATCGTCGTGCTGCGCCTTCAGAAGAAGTAGGAAGCAGAGGGTGTCACGCATGCACCCTGACCTCGCCCCACCTCGGGACTCTGTCTGTCGTTCTGAGTCCCGGGATGGTGCCGGGTCCGGAAAACGGGAAAAAGTTCTCTTTTTCAAAAGAGAACTCCTCTTCGTGACTCGTTAGGAACGCATGCGTTACGTGCTCAGGAGGTTGGGCTTCTTCGTCGCCACGCTCTGGACGGCGATGACGGTCAATTTCTTCCTGCCGCGCCTGATGCCCGGCAATCCGGCGATCGCCATGATGGCGCGCTTCCACGGCAAGCTGAACGGTCAGGCGCTCAGGGCGATGGAGGTCGCCTTCGGCGTCAACGCCCAGGAAAGCCTTCTCGCCCAATATTTCGCGTATCTGCGCAACAGCGCGGTCGGGCATTTCGGGACCTCGCTCACATTCTTTCCCCAGCCGGTGAGCGGGGTCGTTCTCGGCGCGCTGCCATGGACGCTCGGCCTTGTCGGCGTCACCACGGTGATCGCCTTCTTCCTCGGCACATTGATCGGGATGGTCGGCGCCTGGGAGCGCGGCGGCTGGTTCGACAGCATCCTGCCGCCGGTCTTCATCGTGCTGTCCGCATTCCCCTATTTCTGGATCGCGCTCGTCTCGATCCTGATCTTTTCCATCTCGCTCGGGTGGCTGCCGCTCGGCTTCGCCTACACCAACGGCGCGCGGATCTCTCTCTCCTGGCCTTTCATCGGGGACGTCCTCGTGCACGCCATCCTTCCGGGCGTCACGATCGTCATCACCTCGATCGGCGGCTGGATCCTCACCATGCGCAACAACATGATCATGACGCTGGCCGAGGATTACGTGCGGATGGCACGTGCCAAGGGCCTCTCCCCGCTCAGGATCATGATCGACTATGCGGGCCGCAACGCGATTCTTCCCAACCTGAGCGGGTTCGGCATGTCGCTCGGCTTCGTCGTCAGCGGTGCGATCCTGGTCGAGTACGTCTTTTCCTATCCGGGCGTCGGCTACATGATGCTTCAGGCCGTGCTCAACGAAGACTATCCCCTCATGCAGACCCTCTTCCTCATCATCACGCTCGCGGTGCTGCTCGCCATCCTTGCGGTCGATGCGATCACGGTTCTGCTCGATCCGCGCACCGCCGCGGCGTCATGAGCTCCGCACCCGCCTCGGCCCCACCCGCCTCGAACCCGGAAGCGCCGGCCGCCCGGCCAACGCGCGCCCGCGCGCGGTTTTCCGTGCCCGGCAATCTCGGCCGCGCGGTGCTCTCGAACCGCAAGGCCATGGCCGGCGCAACCCTGCTCGCGATCTTCGTCGTCATGGCGCTGGTTCCCGGCCTGATCGCGCCCGGCGCGCCCGGCGCGGAGCTCTATCCGCCCGGCCAGGGCGCCTCCTTCGCCCATCCGCTCGGCACGACATCCTACGGGCAGGACATCTTCACCCAGTTCATCTGGGGCGCGCGCGCCTCGCTGATCATCGCCGTCGTCGCCGGCCTGCTCTCGACCCTCCTCTCCGCCCTCATCGGTGTCTCGGCGGGCTATCTCCCCGGCGCGACGGACGGGATTCTCTCGCTCATCACCGACGTCTTTCTCATCATCCCCGCCTTTCCCCTCGTCGTCGTCATCGCCGCCTACTCGAAGGGGGGCGGCAACGCCACCATCATCGCGGTCCTGGTGGTGACCGGCTGGGCCTATGGCGCACGCCAGCTCCGCGCCCAGGTGCTCTCGCTCCGCAACCGCGACTTCCTGGTGGCGGCCAAGCTGCGCGGCGAGCGGACGCTCCGCATCATCGTCTCCGAAATCCTCCCCAACATGACCTCGCTGCTCGTCGCCAATTTCCTCGGCGCCTCGGTTTATGCGATCCTCACCGCCGCCGGGCTGCAATTCGTCGGCCTCGGCAACGTGAATACCGACAGCTGGGGCACCATGCTGTACTGGGCCCAGAACAATGAGGCGCTCCAGGCCGGCCTGCCGCTCTGGGCCGTGGCCCCCGGCCTCGGCATCGCGCTGCTCGGCGGCGCCTTCGCGCTCCTGAACTACGCATTCGATGAGATCAGCAATCCGGCCCTCCGCCCGGTCCGGGGACGCGGTGCCCGATCCGATTCTTGAAGTCCGCGATATCCGGGTCGAATACCCCACACCGGATGGACCGGCGCGGGCCGTCGACCGGGTGAGCTTCGCGCTTTCTCCGGGCGAGTTCCTCGGCATCGTGGGCGAGTCCGGATGCGGGAAATCGACCCTGCTCTTCGCGATCACGCGGCTTCTCGCCCCGCCGGCGCGCCAGACCGCGGGATCCATCGTCTTCAAGGGGAAGAATCTCGTCCAGCTCACCGAGCGGGCGCTGAGGGAAGTCCGCTGGCGCGACTACTCGGTCGTCATGCAAAGTGCCATGAACGCCCTCAACCCGGTGAAGACGATTGCCGCCCAGTATGCCGACGCCATGCGCGCGCACGGCCAGACCGAGCGCGGCGCGATCCGCCGCCGCTCGCGCGAGGTGCTTTCGCTCGTGGGCATCGACCCTGTGCATCTCGACAGTTTTCCCCATCAGCTCTCGGGCGGCATGCGCCAGCGCGTGATGATCGCGATGGCGCTTCTGCTTTCGCCCGAGCTCATCGTGATGGACGAGCCGACCTCCGCCCTCGATGTCGTCGCCCAGCGCTCGCTGATGGCAGAGATCAAGACCCTTCAGAAAAGCCTCGGCTTCGCCGTCATCTTCGTCACCCACGACATGTCGCTCGTCGGCCATTTCTCCGACCGGCTCGCGGTCATGTACGCCGGTGTCATCGTCGAGATCGGCCCCACCCGCCGGATCTTCGAGGCCCCCGGCCATCCCTACACCCAAGGCCTGCTCGACTCGTTTCCCTCCGTCTATGGACCGAAAATTCCGCTCACGGGCATTCCCGGCGCACCGCCCAACATGCTGATGCTGCCCTCGGGCTGCCGCTTCCATCCGCGTTGCCCGAAGGTCATGGAGCGCTGCGCGACCGAAGCGCCCGCGCTCTACGCGGCCGGGGAGAGCGAAATCCGCTGCCTTCTCTTCGATTCCGCCCGTGCCTGAGGGCAATGGCGTGCCGCTCCTGGAGGCGGTGTCCCTCACGCGTCATTTCCGCATCGGCGGGCTTTTCGGACGCACGCTGCACGCGGTCGACGATATCGGTCTCGCGCTCCGGGAGCGGGAGATCGTGGCGCTCGTCGGCGAAAGCGGAAGCGGCAAGAGCACCGTCGCGCGGCTTTTCGCGATGGTGTTCCGCCCGACCGCGGGGGATATCCGCTTTCGCGGCCGATCGATCGGCGAATTCCGCTCGCGCCGCGACGTTCTCGCCTATCGCGGCTGGGTCCCGATGGTTTTTCAGGACCCGTTCAGCTCGCTCAATCCCGTGCATACCGTCGGCTACACGCTCGATCGCGGGCTCAAGCTCCACCGGCCCTCGCTCTCGCGCGCCGAGCGCGAGGCGGAAGCGGCGCGCGTGCTCGACTCTGTGGGTCTCTCGCCGGGCTTGCAGATGCTCGCGCGCTATCCGCACGAGCTGAGCGGCGGACAGCGCCAGCGGGTCGGCTTCGCCCGGGCGCTCTCCTTGCAGCCGAAGGTCGTGCTCGCCGACGAGCCGGTCTCGATGCTCGATGTCTCGATCCGCATCGGGCTGCTCAATCTCATGGCCCGGCTCTGCGATGTCGACGGCCTCTCATTCCTCTACATTACGCACGACATCGCAAGCGCCCGCTACATCGCCCACCGCGTCGTGGTGATGTACGCGGGCCAGGTGGTGGAGAGCGGCCCGACGGAGGAGGTGCTGCACCGCCCGGTGCATCCCTACACGCGCCTCCTGCTCTCCGCGGTCCCGGATCCGCGCGCCGCTCTCGACATCGCTGCGACCGACACGGGCGAGCCGCCGCGCGTCATCGAGCCCGGCGAAGGGTGCCGGTTCCGCTTCCGCTGCCCGCTCGCCGTCGGCCTATGCGCCGAGGTCACGCCCAGGCTCCGTCCGGCGGCCCCGGGCCACGAAGGCGCATGCCACGTGACGGTCGGGCCGCCCTGAAGCGTGCCGCGCACCTTCGCGAACCGCCCGTGTGCCAAGCAAGCAAGGAGGGAAGGCTGTTCTCTTTTGAAAAAGAGAACCAGAAAACTTTTATCCGCTCTCGTTGGTTCGTTCGGAGTCCCGAGATGGGGCCGGGTCCGGAAAACGGGAAAAAGGTCATTTTCTGAAGAAAAGGGAGGCTCTGCCTTTTCGGTTGCGGCACCCAGTCACGGAACGAATAGGCGCCAGTCGAACAATTCGCTTCTCCGATGTTGCGATGCAGCATAATCCAATGGCGCCGCGCTGCTGACCGCGGCACGGAGATGCGCCGTGGGAAGCTCGGTGAAGACCCTGTCCTCGCGAAGCGAAGCCGCACCGGCCA
>JASHRV010000096.1 GCA_030037175.1 Acetobacteraceae bacterium | reverse complement strand
CCGTGCCGTCCGTTTCCTGGCCGATGACGATATAGCCCTTCTCGGCGCGCAGGACGTGCATGGTTTCGGTGCCGTAAGGGACGATGCCGTGCGCGCGGCCGGATTGCGCGATCGCTTCCCACACGGCGCGGCCATGATCGGCGGGCACGTTCACCTCGAAGCCGAGCTCGCCCGTGAAGCTGACGCGGAAGAGACGCGCTTGGATGCCGGCGATGCGCGCTTCGACGACGCTCATATGCGGCAGGGCGGCGGCGCCGATATCGGCGCCTTCGACGAGGGGTGCGAGGATTGCGCGCGATCTCGGGCCCTGCACCGCGATCACCGCGTACTGCTCGGTGATCGAGGTGAGCCATAGCCTGAGGTTCGCGAACTCGGTCTGGAGATAATCCTCCATCGTGGCGAGGACGCGCGCGGCGCCGCCGGTGGTGGTGGTGACGTGAAACCGGTCCGGCGCGAGCCTTGCCACCACGCCGTCATCGAGAACGAAGCCGTCCTCGCGGAGCAGGAGCCCGTAGCGCAGGCGGCCGGGCTTCAGGCTCGTCCACGCATTGACGTACATGCGGTCGAGGAATTCCGCTGCGTCCGGGCCGACGATCTCGATCTTGCCCAGGGTGGAGGCATCGAACATGCCGGCGGCGGCGCGCACGGCGCGGCATTCGCGCGCGACGGCGGCGCGCATATCCTCCTGCGGCTCGGGAAAATAGCGCGCGCGCTTCCATTGGCCGACATTCTCGAAGCGGGCGCCGTGCTCGGCGGCCCAGGAATGGAGCGGGGTTTCGCGCGCCGGCTCGAACAGATCCCCGCGCGCATAGCCGGCGAAATAGCCGAACGGCACGGGCGTATAGGGCATGCGGAAGGTGGTGGTGCCGATTTCCGGCAGCGGGCGGCCGAGTGTCGCCGAGACGATGCCGAGCGCGTTCATGTTCGCGGTCTTGCCCTGATCGGTCGCCATGCCGGTGGTGGTGTAGCGTTTGAGATGCTCGATGGCGTGGAAGCCTTCGGCGAGGGCGAGCGCGATGTCCTTGGTTGTGACATCGTTCTGAAAATCGACGAAGGCGCGCACCGAGGACGGGTTCCGCCCGTGCGGTGCCGCGCCGAGAAAGCCGCCGCGCGCGGTGGGCGCGGCTTCGACGGCGAAGCGGCGGGGCGCGGCGGCGGCGATGCCGACCGCTTTCGTGACGATGATTCCGGCCGCTTTCGCGGAGGCGAGGCCGGATTCGTAGCCGGAGGCGAGCGTTTCCTCCAATGTCTGCGTGCCGGCGGCAGCACCCGCGACGCATGCTGCCTCGGCGGCGGCGCCGGGGACGAAGGCTTCGCGCGCGGGGTCGAATTGCAGCTTGCCGCGGCTTTGGGAAAAGAGATGGACGCTCGGCGTGAACCCGCCGCACATGAGAAGCAGATCGCAGGGCACGCGCTCGGCCGCGGAGACCGTTCCGCCCGCGATGCGCGCGATGCGGGCCGCGCGGATGCGAAGAGTTCCTTCCGTGCCGGCGATTGTCGCGGAGGGGAGGATGGAGAGGCCGGCGGCGCGCGCGGCTTCCGGCAGCTCTCCTTCGGGGGCGGGGCGGAGATCGGCGATCGCGGCGATGGGGACGCCGGCGCGGTGCAAGGCGAGCGCGGCGCGATAGGCTTCGTCATGCGCGGTGAAGATGACGGCGCGATTGCCCGGCTTCACCGCATAGCGTTCGAGATAGATGCGCGCGGCGCCGGCGAGCATGATGCCGGGACGGTCATTGTCCGGGAAGACCAGGGGCCGCTCGATCGCGCCGGCGGCGATGACGACCTGGCGGGCGCGGACCTGCCAGAGCCGGCCGCGCGGCGTTTCGTCGTCCGGCTCGCCGCGATGATCGGCGAGATCCTGAGCGAGGCCCAGCATATTGTGCGGGAAATAGCCGAAGGCGGTGGTGCGCGGGAGGAGCGTGACCCGTTCGGACGCGGCGAGGCGGGCGAGGCTTTGCGAAAGCCAGTCGGCGGCTTGGATGTTCTCGATGCGGGCTTCGTTCTCCGCAAGCAACGAGCCGCCGGGCTCGGACTGCTCGTCGCAGAGGATGACGCGCGCGCCGGCGGAGGCGGCGGCGATGGCCGCGGCGATGCCGGCGGGCCCGGCGCCGATGACGAGCACGTCGCAATGCGCGTAGCGCTGCGCATAGCGCGCGGCGTCCGGCGCGGAAGGAGCGCGGCCGAGGCCGGCCATGGCGCGAATGCGCGGCTCGTAGAGGCGGGTCCATGAGCGGCGCGGCCAGAGGAAGGTTTTGTAGTAGAAGCCGGCGGGAAGGAAGCGCCAGAGCCTGTCGGCAATGCTGCCGGCATCGCGTTCGAGCGAGGGCGAACGGTTCTGGCTGACGGCGCGCAGGCCTTCATAAAGCGCGAGCTGGGTCGCGCGGAGATTGGGGGTGTAATGTGATTCGTCGCGGCCGACCCCGACCAGCGCGTTCGGCTCCTCCGCGCCGGCGGAAAGAATGCCGCGCGGGCGGTGATATTTGAACGAGCGCCCCACCAGATGCACGCCGTTGGCGAGAAGTGCCGCGGCGAGCGTGTCGCCGGGATGGCCGGTGAAGGGGCGGCCGTCGAACGAGAAGGAAAGCGTTCGGCTGCGGTCGATTCGCCCGCCGCCCGGCAACCGGCAAGGCTGGGTCACGGTTTGGGCTCGCCGATTTTGCAGGTGGCGAGGAAATGATCGCTCTCCGTGTTGCGCACGGCGTTGAAGAACCGCCCGCAGCCATGGGTGTGGCGCCAGCGTTCGGCGTGATCGCCGCGCGTGTTGGCGCGCAGATAGAGGAACGATGTCCAGGCGGCGTCATCCGCGCGGCGCGGATCGGCGGGGCGGGCGATATGCGCCTCCCCGCCGTAGCTGAACTCGATTTCCGGCCGGGGACCGCAATAGGGGCAGGCGATCAGAAGCATGCGGGACCTGTCATGGGGTTCGTCAGTGGGCGACCGCGGCGGCGGCGGCCTCGTCGATCAGGCGGCCGGAGCCGAAACGATCCAGGCTGAACGGCGCGTTGATCGGGTGGGGCTCTTCCTTGGCGAGCGTCCAGGCGAAGAGATCGGCCGAGCCGGGCGTTGCCTTGAACCCGCCGGTGCCCCAGCCGCAATTGACGTAAAGGCCGGGGATTCCGGTCTTGCCGATGATGGGCGATCGATCCGGAGTGACATCGACGATTCCGCCCCAGGCGCGGAGCATGCGCATGCGGCGGAAGATGGGAAACAATTCGCAGACCGCTTCGAGCGTGTGCATGGAAACATGCAAGGCGCCGCGCTGGCTGTAGGAAATATAGGAATCGGTGCCGGCGCCGATCACGAACTCGCCCTTGTCGGACTGGCTGATATAGGCGTGGATGGTGTTCGACATCACGACGCAGGGAAATGCGGGCTTGACCGGCTCGGAGACGAGCGCCTGCAACGGATAGCTTTCGAGCGGCAGGCGCTGGCCGGCCATCGCCATCAGCACCGATGTGTTGCCGGCCGCGACGATGCCGAGGCGGCGGGTGCGGATTGCGCCGCGGGTGGTCTGCACGCCACTGATGCGGCCCGTTGCATCGCGGGAGATGCCGGTGACTTCGCAGTTCTGCACGATGTCGACGCCGAGCGCGGACGCGGCGCGCGCATAGCCCCAGGCGACCGCGTCGTGCCGCGCGGTGCCGGCGCGGCGTTGAAGTGCTGCGCCCTGAACCGGATGGCGGAGGCCGGGGGAAATGTTCAGCGGCGGGCAGAATTGTTTCGCGGCCGACGCCGAGAGCCATTCGTTATCGACCCCGTTCAGCCGATTGGCGTGGACATGGCGCCTGATCACCTGCTCGTCATGGGAATTGTGCGCCAGCATGAGCACGCCGCGCTGGGAAAACATGAGGTTGTAGTTGAGCTCTTGGGAGAGCGATTCCCAGAGCCTGAGCGCGTGGTCGTAGAGCGCGGCGCTTTCGTCGAAGAGATAGTTCGAGCGGATGATGGTGGTGTTGCGGCCGGTGTTGCCGCCGCCGATCCAGCCTTTCTCCAGCACGGCGACATTGCGGAGCTGGTGCTTTTTGGCGAGATAATAGGCGGTGCCGAGGCCGTGGCCGCCGCCGCCGACGATGACGATGTCGTAGGCCGGCTTGGGCTCGGCGTCGCGCCATTGCCGTTCCCACCCGTTCCGGCCGTTGAGCGCGTGCCGGACAAGGGCCAGGGCGGAGAAGCGCTGCATCGATCACTCCCTATGACCGGGATTTCGCCGGCATGGGTATCCGGGCCCCGGTGCCATTCCCGTTTACATAGACGGGACCGAACGCGAACCCAAGGGTGGGAATGCGGGGCTTGGTGCGGGGAGGGGCGCCGGTGTGGGGGCGCCGGTGTGGGGGCGCGAACGAGAACGGGTAAAAGTTCTTTGGTTCTTTCTTTCAAGAAAGAACGGTTCTTCGATTCACTCGATCTCGTAGCGGAACGAGCCGTTTTCGTCGAGGCCGACGAAGGCGCGGCCGACCGGGCTTCCCTCGGCGAGGCGCGCGAGGATCGCGGCGGAGAGTTCCGGCAGCACGGTTCGCGAGAGGATGTTCTCGATCGTGCGGGCGCCGAAGCCGGTGTCCGTGCCGCGCGCGGCGAGGGTTTCGACGATGGCGGGTTCGTACTCGAACGCGGCGCGATAGGACTCCTGCAGGCGGCGGCGGATGCGGTCGAGCTGGAGCGTTGCGATCTGCCTCGTGACCTCCGCGGAGAGCGGGAAATAGGGCACGAGCGTCACGCGGCCGAGGAAGGCGGCCTTGAAATACTCGAGCAGCTCCGGACGCAGCGCTTCGGCGAGGGCGGGGGCATCGGGCACGGTTTCGGCATTGGCGAAGAGGCGCGTGATGAGATCGGTTCCGGCGTTCGAGGTCATGATGATGACGGTGTTCTTGAA
>JASHRV010000095.1 GCA_030037175.1 Acetobacteraceae bacterium | reverse complement strand
CCCGATCCAGTTCAACATGATGATGGAGATCACACCGTTGAGACCGAGCGTTCCCATCGCGACGTAATGGCCGCGCAAGCGCATCACTGGCCATGCGAAACCAACACCGAAAAGACCAGTGATTGCGGTTGCCACGACGAAAGCGAGCCATACGGGAAAGCCTAAGCGCGTCGAGAAAAGTGCAGACGCATAGGCCCCGATCCCGTAGAAAGATGCTTGGGCAAGAGACACGATGCCTGTAAATCCGACCACCAGATTGAGGCTGAGAGCAAGCGTGCCATAGATGCCCATCACTGTAAGGACGCGGAGAATATAGGAGTTGGGCACCATGATTGGCAGCATCAGCAGCAGGAGTAAGGGCACCCAGAGCCCGGGTGCTCGGAGGTCGAAGCGGGGCACCGGTGGCAGCGGAAGAAGATCGAGGCTCGGCCGTTCCACTTTGTCTAGATGCTTTCGGCCAAGGATACCGCTCGGCTTGAACAGGAGCACCAGAACCAAGAGCAACAGGCCAACGCCGTCGCGCCAGGCCGATGAAACGTAGACGCTCGTCGCCGCCTCGGAGAGGCCCAGAAGAATGCCACCAACAACAGCGCCTGCGATCTGCTCCATACCGCCGAGCACGGAGGCCGTGAACGCCTTCAGCATCATAGCCGAGCCCATAGTTGGACTTGCCGCGTTATAGAGCGCAGCTGCGAGAATGCCAGCGATGCCGGCCAGCACAGCCGAGACGCAGAAGGTAACGGAGATGGCACGGCGCGAGTCAATGCCGAGCAACTCCGCCGCCCGCCTATCTTCGGCGATAGCGCGCACGGCGGTGCCGAAATTAGTCCGGTGCAGCAGGATCCACAGCCCGGTGATTGCAATGATCACCACTGCGAGCGTCACGATATCCCACGGGCTGACCGTTGCCGAGCCGATGAGGAACGGGGCCCCGGTGATCGGGGTCGAAAAAGGTTCCGTCTCCGGCCCGAAGCAGAGTTGGATCGCGTTTTCGGCGACCATGCCAAAGCCGAGTGTCGAGATCAGCGGCATCAGCACTGATGCGTTGCGGAGCGGTCGCACCGCAATCCGTTCGGTGAGATATCCGTAGAGCCCCGCCATCACCGCCCCAAGCGCAAAGGCTAGGACCAGGTTGCCGCCATTGGCGAGCATCAGCATGGCGACGAAAGCAGCGACAGTGAACGTCGCGCCGTGGCCGAAATTAACGATGTTGAGAACGCCGAAGACCAGGCTCACTCCGATCGCCGCGAGTGCGTATGTTCCGCCGACCGTCAGCCCATCGACCAGGACCTGCGGCAGAAGATCCATCCGCCCTAGCTTCGCTTCGCCGGGAATGTGCCGCGGCGACTGCGGCACCGGAAATAAGCGCTCAGCGGAGCACTCTTGCGCATACAGGCGATTCCGTGATCTGTTGCGCATCGCGCAACGTAGTTGCGTATCAGGAAACGTTAGCGGGATGGCAGCGCCAGCGTCAAGCCTCGTACGCCGTCCAAGTGAGGATTGCTTTGGCTATCCACCCTGCGGCTCCTGAGCGTGCATCGCGTGCCGTCACTATCGGTGCTGTCGAGCACGCAATGCTCGTCCTGGAAATGCTCGCGGGAACCGAGAGCGGTCTCGGCGTCAGCGAGATGGCACGCCGGCTGGGCCTGAATAAGAGCTCGATCTCGCGTTTACTCGGCACTCTCGAACGCCGATCGTTCGTTGAGCGTAACACAGAGAACGGCCGCTTCCGCCTCGGTACCGGCCTGCTAACCCTGCTAGCCCCCACGCTTGCGACCCGCGACGCGGTGCGTGCGGCACGCCCAATCCTGGATGATTTCGCTTCCGAGTCCGGTGAGACTGTCAGCATCGGCCTTTGGAATGGAAGGGAGGCGCTGATGGTGGAGCAGACGCTCGGAGCCCATGCTGTCCGCCATTACGCGCGCTCTGGTATCGCGGTGCCGGCCCATTGCACGGCGGCCGGTAAGATATTTCTCGCTCATCTCTCCAAGGCAGAGCTGGAGCGTTTCCTGGCAGATGGAGTCAGGCGCTATACTTCGCATACTTTGACAGATCGCGCTGCGTTGCTAGGTCAGCTTGACGAGGTACGGCGGCTTGGCCATGCCAAGAATGCAGAAGAGTACGAGCTTGAGGCCTGCGGGGTGGCGGCGCCCGTCTGGGACTTTCGTACAAATCTTGTCGCCGCTCTTGCTGCAGCTGTGCCCGTGCACCGTTTCGGTCCCAAACGCCAGCGGACTCTCGCGGCGATCGTCATGCGCTACGCCGCGCTCCTTTCCCAGCGGCTCGGCTACGATCCCGCCCACGCCGGTCGCCTCTCCGGCGAGTAACGGCCGCAGCGACGTTGACCGAGCGCCTCTTATAAAACTTGTGCACGGTTGTTTATGGATGGGCGTTCTGGACTACTTGTGGTCCCTGCGTATGGAGGCCCGGCCGGCCAGTGCCTGAAGCTCGGGCGTGGCGCCACTCTGGGCCGCAGCACCTTCTGCCCTCGCCCGCCCATCCCGCTCGCCGGCATGCAACCACGCGTCTTCGCTCTGCTCTAGCAAAAGGGCTATGGCGCTATGTTGGCGATTGCAATCCGGCCATCGGAGTGCGATCGCACCAGCAGCCGTGGCGAATCGGCGCGGTGCTGGTATCACATCGTCACCACCCCATTGATTCCCGAGGGAACCAGGGCAAAAGCCCCCCCGGAAACCAGCCGGCGCCGTGAAGACCGCGAGCACGCTGGCAACCCGGGTCACCGTGACCTTGAAGCAAGTGGCGGCCGAGCTTGCGGACAAGCATGATCTCGTGAAAAAGGACGCTGAAGCCGTCCTCAACGATCTGGTCCTTGTCACCACGCGCTACCTCAAGAAAGGTAGCCGTCTGCGTCTCGCCGGCCTGGGAATCCTGCAAGTCCGCCACCGCCCCATGGGGCGGAACCCTGCGACCGGGGAGCCGATCAAAATAAAGGCCAGCAAGAAGATTGCCCCCCGTGCCGCCATAGAGCTGAAAGACTCTGTTTGATGGCGAGCCCGACGAAGTGGCTGGGCCGCCTCCCTGGAGAAACCATCGGTCCGTGTCAGCAAGCAACAAGTATTCCTTTGAGGCCCAGCGACCGCGGAGCTTTGCGTTTTGGCCAAGTAGTCGTGACCCGGCCCGAGTCGGGTGTGTGGTTCTCCGCGCCCCAAGGGAACGGGAGTGGCAGATGCAGCGGTTGTGGTCTGGGGCGGAGCTCGGCGAACACTGGACGCTCAGAGCCGACGATTTGGGTTTGCCGGCGGCATCACCGGCCGGCGGCAGGCTCGGGCTTGCGGCACAACTCGCCCACTGGCGGCAGAACGGGCGTTATCCCGACGACGAGGCCGATCTCGCGCCGGCAGTCGTCGGCCATTTGGCCACACAGGTTGATGTTCATGCCGATGTGCTCGAAGGCTATGAAGGGACCGACCGAACCGGACGTCGGCATCGGCGGCTGGTTCTTGACCACCTTGCGGTCGCCGCTTTCGACGACGCGGCCGAAGCGAAGTTCCGAAGCTGGCTATCCAACGAGTTACTGCCGCGCGAGCCCGCGCCGCCGGTGTTCGAAGGCGAGGTGAGCGGCTGGTTCGCCCGCGAGCGGATCAGCCGGCCAGGCGGCTACGGCCTCGATCGCATTCTGCGCTCGGCGAGTGCAGCCCATGATGACGCGGCGCTGCAGCGTGTGTCCGTAGCGTCACCCACACAACTCGTACGGGGTGACAAACCACAACCAACTCGAGAAACGCGCAGGAGGAGATTCAACATCGGTGCGTTGCACGCGACACTCAGCTGCCTGCAAAAGATGAGTTACGTGTCGTCTTCATTCTGCAACGAGCGCTCTGAGGGCGGCTGCCACCGGAAACGCTGCTACAAGATCGAGGGTGCCGGCCTCGAAGCTCTCCGTCGCTTGGAGGCCGTATTGAACGCGCTTTGTGAACTCAGTGTGTAAATCAGCACCAAAGCATGAGCCGACCGAAAATCCCGGAACCGCTGGATAGTTACCACCAACGCGGCACCATGATCGATGCTGTCCACACCACCCGATCCCGCCGGCCGGCTCATCTGAGTGAGACTACGCTGCAGCTGAGCACTGGGCACGACGGCCGCTTCGCCGAGCCGCCTGACCCCCACGTTTCAAACAGTCTCCTCGGGAAGGCCCGAACACATCGCCCCGAAAGTGGCACGCGGAGCGCGGCAACGCGACTGCGATCGGTTGCCTAAGGAACGACGTCGGCGCTATCGACGTAACACCGTATGTCGGCCTCGGGCGGACATACGGTCTTACCTCACCTATCGACTACGGGCTGCGGCTCTGAATATAGCCAGGTGCCACCGCCGCGCCAAGCATAGCCGTTGCATAACTCTGGATCTCGTCCGCCCCCGTCGGTGGGCCGATCGCATTCACCGTACTGAGATTCACGGCCCCTTACTCCCGCTTACTGTGGCAAGTTGGCAAGTGAGGTCGGGCCCGGGCCCGGCGTGATAAGCGTTGGCCATTGATGCGAGCCGAACGGCACCGCCGGTGGGAGGAACGGTGTCATTCCGAGCCTCTTATCCTCGGTTTCGATCGCGACGCGCGCGTTCCCGCCCATGAGTTCATAGTCCAT
>JASHRV010000012.1 GCA_030037175.1 Acetobacteraceae bacterium | reverse complement strand
TTGGGCTGGACGATGCTGCGGAAGCGCTCACGCGGCAGAACGGGGAACGGGAGGAGAAAGCCGCGGCCGAGCAGGTTCGAGAGCGAGCGCAGGCCCGGATCGGGCTTGAGGTCGGCACGCTCGACATTGACATGGGCAATGTGCAGCCGACCGTTCCGCACGATCTCGTAGCGTGGGCGCACCACATGCCGCCCGGCCCGCACCTCTATCTGGGCCGGCCAGCGCAGGCCGGGCAGGAGTTTTTCGACATCCACCGCCACGGTCGCGTACGCAGGCACCGTGGCGGGAAGGGACACCGGCGCTTCGGCGCCCATGCGGTCGAGCGCGATTCCGCCTTCCGGGATCGGTGCGGCATGGCTGTTCTGGACCCAGAGCATCACCTTTTCGTCGGCGCGCGGTGCCGGCAGCCCGGCATAGCGGGCGGAGGGCCAGGCGTTCGCATCGTGCGTGCAGGAGAGGACCGGGTGGCTGACGCCGTTGGTTGAGAAGGTGTCGAGCGCGTATTTGACCACGTCGTGTCCGGCCGCACCGATCACGTGCAGGAAGAGCTGGCCGGTGAAGGGGGTGAGGCTGAAGCGGGCGCGAACAGTGCGGCTGTCGATCGCGATGCCGCCCGGCCCTTCGGGCGCTTTCTCTTCCCAGCTCGCGAGCGCCGCGCCGTCGGCGCCGAAGAGCCGGAGCCAGAGCCGCACATCGCGCGCGCCGTAGCCAGCCCAGTAATTGGCGGTGACGAGCCGGGTCGAGAGCCCGTCCTGGTCGCGGAAAAAGGCATAGTTGGTGGCAAAGTTGAGCGGGTCGAGATAGCGGCGCCTGTTGCTCAGCATCGCTTCGGGCAGGCGGGCGGCGTCGAGGCTGGTGATGATCGCGCCCGAGGGCGCGATGGCGGCGATGCGGCTCTCGATCCGGGCGGTGTCGAAGGCGGCGATCAGCACCGCGCGGGCGCCGGAGCTGCCGAGCTCGGAGAGCGGCCGGCAGGAAAAGCCGGCGCGCGGGGCACCGATCTCGCGCACATCCTGGACGAAGATGCCGGCAAGCGGCGGCGAGGCAGGATGGAGCGCGAGCAGCGCGGGGGCGATGCCGTCCGGATCGAAGAGGGCGACGGGCGCCGAGGCGGCGAGCCTTGTGTAGAGGCGCGCCACGGCCTCGGCGGCGAGGGGATGGGCGAGCGCCTTGTAGACGACATTGCCGCCGCGCCGCTGGTCGAAGGTTTCAATCTCGAGCATCGCCACTCCGCATCAGTCGAGGCCGAGGCGGCGGCGCATTTCCGCCGCCGCCTCGGCGGTGTCGTTGAGCGCTGCCACCTTCCAGGTCGTGAACCGGCCGGCGAATGGACGGACACGATTGGACGCTTCCATGGCCGCTACGAAGAGTCCATTGCGTCGCGAGCGGCCGGGCAAGGGGGCTAGCATGACCGGGGCCTCGGTGGCCACGGCCTCCGAGATCATCGAGACAGAATCCACTGTAACGACAATGGCATCCGCCAATCCGAGCAGGCCGAAATAGGGGTTCTCCCCGCTCCCGTCCCAGACATAGGCGCCGAGCGGAAGGAGGGTCTCACGGAGCGCCGAATTGGACTCCGGAGCGGTCCGCCGGGAGGGGGTGGCCGCCACCCCGACACCATCCTGCCGCATCATCGCCGCAATCTCCCCCGCGAGCCGGGAGGCAACCGCGCGGTCGAAACGGAAGCGGCCATTGGCCCCGCCCACCAGAACCGCGACCAGAGGCCGTGGCAGATGGGCGAAATGCGGCGCCCATTGCCCCGCCGCGGCGGCGAGCCGGGCCGGGGTCACGCGGTGAAGGGCATTGCGGGTGACGATGACGTTGGGGCCCGAGATCTCGTCATGCCCGGCGGCGAGGACGAGGTCGAAGCGGGCGAGCGGCAGGCGCGGGTCCTGAACCTGCACCACCCGGCTGCCGCGTCGGCGCAAGGCGGCGCCGACCGCCCCGGCAACCCCGCCGACGCCGATCGCAAGCTCGGGGAAGGGCGGTGCCATCCCGACCGCCGCCAGCGGCGCGGGCCAGGTGCGGGCCGCCACCCAGCGCCAGGGCGCACGCGGGGCAAGGGGCTCGATGTCGGCGGCGAGGCCGGCCGCTTCGGCAAGCCCGAGCCCCTGGGCCTGGAGGCCGGCATAGGGCTCGGCGAGGATGCTGGTCTTCACCCCGCGCCCTCATCTACACAGCAAGCGATTCCATTTCGCGCCACAAGGCTGCTTTGCCCTCGAAACCGACGCCGGGCAACTCGGGCAAAGTGACATAGCCGCCCTCGACCCGCACCCCGTCCGGAAAGCCGCCATAGGGCTGGAAGAGGTCGGGATAGTTCTCGTTGCCGCCGAGGCCGAGGCCGGCGGCGATCGCGAGCGACATCTGGTGCCCGCCATGGGGGATGCAGCGCCGGGCCGACCAGCCATGGGCGGCGAGCATGGAAAGCGTGCGGCGGTACTCGCAGAGCCCGTAGGAGAGGGCGCAGTCGAACTGCAGCCAGTCCCGGTCCGGGCGCATCCCGCCATAGCGGATCAGGTTGCGGGCATCCTGGTGGCTGAAGAGGTTTTCCCCGGTTGCCATCGGGCCGGGATAGAACTCCGCGAGCGAGGCCTGGAGATGGAAGTCGAGCGGGTCCCCGGCTTCCTCATACCAGAAAAGAGGAAAATCTCGTAAAGCTTTGGCATAGCTTATGGCGGTCTCGAGATCGAAGCGGCCATTGGCGTCCACCGCGAGCCTTGCGTCCGAGCCGATCTCGGCCAGCACCGCCTCGATCCGGCGGCAATCCTCAGGCAGAGCGGCGCCGCCGATCTTCATCTTCACGACCGTGTAGCCGCGGTCGAGATAGGAGCGCATCTCGGCGCGCAGCGCGGAAAAATCCTTGCCCGCGTCGTAATAGCCGCCGGCGGCATAGACGAAGACGCGCGGATCGGCCTCGTGGCCTTCGCGCTCCGCGAGCAGGCGGAACAAGGGCTTGCGGGCGATCTTTGCGGTCGCGTCCCAGATCGCCATGTCGAGCGTGCCGACCGCGACCGAGCGCTCCCCATGCCCGCCCGGCTTCTCGTTGGCCATCATCGCCGCCCAGACGCGGTCGGGGTCGAGATTCCCGCCGGTCTCGTCGAGCAGGGAGGCGGGCGGGGCCTCGAGGATGCGGGGGGCGAAGCGCTCGCGGATCAGGCCGCCCTGGCCGTAGCGGCCGTTCGAGTTGAAGCCGTAGCCGATGACCGGGCGGCCGTCGCGGACGAGGTCCGTCTCGACGGCGACGAGGCTCGTCGTCATCCGGGAGAAGTCGATATAGGCGTTGCGGATCGAGGAGGCGATCGGGGCGGTGCGCTCGTGCACCGCGACGATACGGAGGGACATTGGCGGCTAGCTCCGGCTGATCTCGGACCCGTTTGAAGTCAGGCGCGGTCCGCAGTCCAGGTCCGCGTCATCGTGCCGCGCCGGGCCGGGCGCGGCCAGAGGCGGGGCGGGGGAGGCACCGAAGGCCGAAAGGAGCCGGGCGCCGAACGCGCTCCAGGCCGCTTCGGCGGAGGAAGAGGCGGGCCGCATGGGCGGGGCCGGCTCCCCGGCGAGGCGGGCGAGGCAGGCGGCGAGCGAGGCGGGGTCGGGCTCGGCGAGGCGGGCGAGGGGTTCGGCGCCGAGCTGCGGCTCGAGCCCGCCGACGCGGGTTGCGACCACGAAGCGACCGGCGGCGAGCGCGCCCGCGGCCACACCGCTCTGGCTCGCCTCGCGATAGGGCAGCACCACGGCATCGGCCCAGCCGAGCAAGGCGGGGATCTCCTCCTCCGGGACCCAGCGGTTCTCGACGGTGACGAAGCCGAGCGCGGCCAGGGCGGCGAGCGCGGGGCTGGCGGGGCCGCGCCCGACGACGCGGACGGTGAAGAGGCCGGGGGGCAGGCGGGCGAGGGCGGCGGCGAGGAGGTCGAGGCCCTTGTAGCGGAGGAGGCGGCCGAAGAAGAGGAGGCGGAGAGGCCCCTCATGGCCGCGCGCGGGCGGCATGGGGCCGAAATCGAAGGGCGGGTGGGAGGCGAGCAGGAGACGCTGGCGGGGGGCGAGACCGTCCTCGCGGAGGCGGGCGGCGACATGGGGCGAGAGCGCCACCAGTGCCGCGGCCTGGCGGGCGAGGCGGCGCTGCATCCGCATCTGGAGGGGAAGCCCGTCCCCGGGATGGGTCTCGGCGTCGTGGATGACGACCGCGAAGGGGATGCGGAGGCGGCGGAGCGCGCGCGCCATGAGGAGATCGAGCGGGGCGGGCATGGCGCAGATTGCGGCTTGGGGGCCGATTGCCTCGATGCGGCGGGTGAGGCCGCCGATGAGCCAGGGGGCGGCGGCGAGGCGGCCGAGCAGCCCGGCGAAGCCCGTGTAGGTGGGGAAGGCAAGCGCGCAGGCGGGCGGGGTGCGGCCCTGGAGGAGCTCGGCCTGGGCGGAGAGCGAAAGCAGCGCCGTGGCATTGGGCAGGCGGTTGAGGCCGGCGGCGAGGTCGGCGGCGAAGCGCGGCCCGGCGCCGAAGCGGCCCCAGTGCCAGACGAGGATCTTCAACGCGGCACCGCGAGGCCGCCCGCCATCTCGCCCGCCATCTCGCCCGCCTCTGGGCCGCCCGCCTTCAGGCCGATGGCGGCGAGCGCCGCGACGAGCGGGCCGATGCCGAGGCGGGAGAG
>JASHRV010000011.1 GCA_030037175.1 Acetobacteraceae bacterium | reverse complement strand
CCCGTGGCAACGGCAGCGCCCATGGCGGCCCCCGCCGGCGGCACCGATTCGCCGTCTTCCGTGAGCGCGACGGGCTTGGCCGCCGGAGCCGGCTTCGCTGCGGCGGGCGGGCTCTGCAAGGCCTGCAGGTCGGGCGTCTCGGGCGGCGGGGCGAGCGCGGTCCTGCCGCTCGCATTGCTGCCGCCGAGGATCGATTCGTTCGCGCCCGTCACCTGCATCCCGCCCGGATTGGCGGGCTTTTCCCGCATCGGCCCGGCCGGCGCCGGCACGACCGGCACGCCGGTGCCGCCGCCGCCCATCATCGACCAGATCCCGACCAGCACCACCAGCGCCCCGCCAATGCCGGCGGCGATCGTCGCCAGCCGCTTCGTCGCCGGATCGAGCCCCGCCGAACGGCGGGCGACACGGTATCCGGGTGTGGGAATTTCAAGATCGTCGCGCACGGCTCAACGCATCTCCTCGACCGGGGTCACCCCCAGGATGTTGAGGCCGGCCCGAATCACGGAAGCGGTTGCCGCCACCAGCGCCACCCTTGCGCGCGTCTCGCCCGGCCGATCCGCATTCAGGAAACGGAAGGTCGAGTCCTCCCGGCCCCGGTTCCATAGAATATGAAAATCGCCGGCTAGATCATAGAGGAAAAACGCGATTCGGTGCGGCTCCCGCGCCTCCGCCGCGGCTTCCACGGTGCGCGGAAAGCCGATCAGCCGCCGCATCACGGCAAGCTCCGGCTCCGCGCCCAGCGTCTCGAGCGGGTTGCCCGCCAGCGACTCGTCCGTCACCGCTTCCGCCCCCAGCATCTCGACCGCCGCCCGCAGCACGGAGCGGCAGCGCGCATGGGCGTACTGCACATAGAAGACCGGGTTTTCCCGGGTCTGCGCCACCGCCTGGTCGAGGTCGAACTCCATCTGTGCGTCCGCCTTGCGCGTCAGCATGGTGAAGCGGACAGCATCGCGCCCGACCTCGTCGATCAGGTCGCGGAGCGTGATGTAGCTCCCGGCGCGCTTGGACATGCGCACCGGCTTCCCCGCGCGCACCACATGCACGATCTGGCAGAGCACCACCTCCAGCGCCACGCGCCGCCCCGAGAGCGCCGCCACGGCTGCCTGCATGCGCCGCACATAGCCGCCATGATCGGCACCCCAGACATCGATCAGAACCTCGGCTCCGCGCCCGATCTTGTCCGCATGATAGGCGATGTCGTTGGCGAAATAGGTGTTGCTGCCGTCGGATTTCCGCAACGGCCGATCCGTTTCGTCACCGAACCCACTTGCACGGAAGAGCGTCTGCTCGCGCGGCTCCCAATCCTCGGGCAGCTTGCCCTTGGGCGGCTCCAGCGTCCCCTCATAGATCAGCCCCATCTCCCGAAGCCGCTCGATCGCGGCATCCGCCGCCCCCGTCTCGACCAGCCCGCGCTCGGAGGTGAAAACGTCCGGCACCACGCCGAGATGCGCCAGATCCTCGCGGATCGCCCGCATCATCTCCCCGATCGCAAAATCGCGTATGACCGCGATCGCGCCCTCGGCCGGCTCCGGCATCGCGCCGATCAATCCGTCTCCGTAACGTTCCCCCAGCGCCGCCCCCACCGGGATCAGGTACTCGCCCCGATATTGCAGCCCGCCCGGCGCGATCTTCGAAAACGCCTCGGCGGCAACAGGCTTTCCGAGCGCCTCCAGATAGCGCCAGTACGCCGCCCACGCGAGCGCCTCGACCTGCGCGCCCGCATCGTTGACGTAATATTCCTTGGTCACGTCATAGCCGGCCTTGGCGAGCAGGTTGGCGAGCGCATCGCCCACCACCGCGCCGCGGCAATGGCCGATATGCATCGGCCCCGTCGGATTGGCCGAGACATATTCCACATTCACCCGCCGCCCCGCGCCCCGCGCGCTTTCTCCATAGCGCCCGCCCGCGCGCAGGATTTCCCCGATCTCGCCCCGCAGCACCTCGGGCCGCAGCCGCAGATTGACGAAGCCCGGCCCGGCAGGCGCGGCGGCGGCGAAGAGGGCCGAGCCCGAAAGCGCCGCGCAAAGCGCGCCCGCGATCTCCCGCGGCGGGCGCCCCAGCGCGCCTGCGGAGGCGAGTGCCGCGTTGCTCGCCATGTCGCCATGCTCCGCCGCCCGCGCCGGCGAAACCTCGACCCGCGCCGTCACCTCCTCGGAGAGGTCCGGGTATCGGTCATGAAGCGCCCGCAGCACTTCGGCGCGCGCCTTCGCGAACAAATCCTCTGGCATCGAAAAAAACTATCCTGGAACGGAAAGATCGGTGAGGCGCCGGTGCTCCTCGAGCGCGAACCGGTCGGTCATGCCGGCGATATAGTCGCCCACGGTGATCAGCGGCGATTCCTTCGCCGCCCGCGCGCCCCATTCTGCCGGCAGCAGCGCGGGATCGGTCGAAAGCAGGGAAAAAAGCTCGCGCACCAGCCGTCGCGCCTTGCTCGTCATGCGGTTGACGCGCCAGTGCCGGTACATCCGCACAGTGAGGAATTCCTTGATCGCGCGGTTGGCCGCCGCCACCGTTTCCCCGAACGCAACCACCGGCCGCTTCGCCCGCCGCACGTCATCCGCGCAAGCGGGATCGAGCGCCGCAAGCCGCGCCCGCGCCTCGGCCACCACATCGCCCACCAGCACGTCGATGACCCGCCGGATCGTCTCGTGCCTCAAACGCTGCGCCGCAATGCCCGGCCCGAGCGCGCGCGCCTCGGCCAGCGCCGGCCCCACCACCGGCAGGCCGGCAATATCGTCGAACCCGAACAGCCCCGCCCGCATCCCGTCATCGAGATCATGGCTGTGATAGGCGATGTCGTCGGCAAGCGAAGCCACCTGCGCCTCCGCCGAGGGGTTCGTGTCGAGCCAGAGCGCCTGCATCCGGTCGTAAGAGGCGATATACGCGGGCGGGCTCGCCAGCGGCCCGTTATGCTTCACCAGCCCCTCGAGCGTTTCCCAGGTCAGGTTGAGCCCGTCGAAGCCGGCATAGCGCGCCTCGAGCAGCGTCACCACGCGGAGGCTCTGGGCATTGTGGTCGAACCCGCCCGCCGGCCGCATCCCCTGATCCAGCGCCTCCTCCCCGGCATGGCCGAAGGGCGGATGGCCGAGATCATGGGCGAGCGCGAGCGCCTCTGTCAGGTCCTCGTCGAGATCGAGCCGCCGCGCGATCGAGCGGGCGATCTGCGCCACCTCCAGGCTGTGGGTCAGGCGCGTGCGGAAGAAATCGCCCTCGTGATTGACGAAGACCTGCGTCTTGTACTGGAGCTTTCGAAACGCGGAATTGTGGATGATGCGGTCGCGATCGCGCTGCCAGGGGCTGCGGCCGGCTGCCTCGGGCTCGGGATGGAGCCGGCCGCGGCAAAGCTCGGCGCGAACGGCATAGGGGGCGCGGGGCATCCGGCTCGCTTACCATCCGCCCCGGCCCGCCTCAAACCGGGGTTTTTCCCTGCCCCGAAACGCCCGGGAGTGCTTCCCGCTCGCCATGGCTCACGGAAAGCACTCCCGCTCTTTGTCTTGCCGAGCAGATTCACGCGATCAGCCGATTTCGTCTGATCGCGATCTGCTCTATCTCCAGGCCGAACCCGAGGAGGCACCCATGGCGGAAACCCTTGCGCACCGCACTCTTGGCCAAAGGGACGGCAAATACGGCCTCTCCGTCTCGGCGGTCGGCCTCGGCTGCATGTCGCTTTCGGGCATCTACGGCGCCGCGGAGGACGAAGCCTCGGAAGACCTGATCCGCTATGCGATCGACCACGGCGTCGATCATCTCGACAGCTCGGACATGTATGGCTGGGGCCACAACGAGACACTCCTCGGCCGCGCCATCCAGGGCCGCCGCGACCGCGTGGTGCTCGCGACCAAGTTCGGCCAGACCCGCCGCGAGGGCCAGCCCAACGGCGTGGACGGAAGGCCCGAATATGTGCAGGCGGCCTGCGAGGCGAGCCTGAAGCGCCTCGGCACGGACGTGATCGATCTTTACTACCAGCACCGCGTCGATCCCTCGGTCCCCATCGAGGAAACCGTGGGCGCCATGGCGCGCCTCGTCGCGCAGGGAAAGGTCCGCTTCCTCGGCCTCTCGGAGGCGCACCCCGAGACCATCCGCCGCGCCCACGCGGTCCACCCGATCGCGGCCGTCCAGACCGAATATTCCCTCCTCTACCGCACGGAGGCCGAGGAAACGCGCGAAACGACCCGCGCGCTCGGCATCGGCTTCGTCGCCTATTCGCCGCTCGGCCGCGGCTTCCTCACCGGCGCCATCCGCGAATTCGCCCAGATCGACGGCCGCCGCGCGGCCCATCCCCGCTTCCAGGCCGAGAATTTCGACCACAACCGCGCCCTGGTCCTCAAGGTCGAAGAAATGGCCTCGGAAAAAGGCTGCACGCCCTCTCAGCTCGCGCTCGCCTGGCTGCTCGCCCAGGGCGAGGATGTCGTGGCGATCCCCGGCACCCGCTACAAGCACCGGCTCGACGAGAATATCGGCGCCCTATCCGTCCATCTCTCGCCGGCCGAGGTCGCCCAACTCTCCGCCGCCGTTCCCCCCGGCGCCGCGGCCGGCACCCGCTACCCCACCGCCGGCATGCAGGGCGTCTACCTCTAAAATAAAAGGAAGAATCTTCTTTTTCTGAAGAAAAAGAAGCAAAAAGACTTTTTTCAAAAAAGAACAGCCAGGACCCCATCCATGCCCGAGCATGAATGGGGTACCCAGCCTTGGTTCGTGAATGGTCGGTTCAGAGGGCCTTGGAGGTGCTGGACCTGCGGCGCACGATTCCGGCTACGCCCAGCAGGCCGGTGACGAGCAGAGCGAAGGAGGACGGCTCAGGGACGGGCGTGACGGTTGAGCTGAACGTCGCCGTGTCGCTGAAAGTCCAGAAATCGAAGGTGCCGCCGGTGGTGTTGAAGAGCGTCGATGAGGCGGGCACCTCCGTGTCGTCGGTCACCGAGATGTCGGAATCGAGGGCGTAGCCGACGAATGGGTCGTTGAAGCCGAAGACGGCGGCGATATTGACATTTATCGGCGTCAATTGCTCGAAGCCTGCGATGGAGCCGGGCACTGCGAAGGCTTCAACGCTGCCTGTGAACAGCTCCGCGGGGGCTGATCCCTCCTGGACGGTGACGAAGCTGAGCAGCAGGGTATATTCGTCCTCGGCACTGTTGAATACGATGTTGTCGGTGTTCCCGGTCCCGGTGATGGTGATGGGCTCGGTGACGTAGGGGTACGGGCCGTATAGGCTGCTTCCCGTGAGGGTCTCGGTGAAGGTGATGGGGTCGGCGTGGGCCGGGCCTGCGCCGAGAAGAACGGCGGCGCCGATCATTGAAGCTGCTGAGAGTGCTTTCACTTCCTGCTCCTTCGTGCCGAGCCGTGCCGGCGTCGGCTTCCAGGAGGGCGACGCAAATTTCGCGCCGGTCTCGCAAGGACTTGATGGCGAACGGTTTCCTCGTTGTTGAAAGTCCGCACCTGTAAGAAATACCAACACCACGCAGCGCGAACGCCGGCGGCCGTGGCCGGATCGGCCCCGGCGGCACCGCCCACCTCACGAACTTTTTCTTTTATGTTCAACCATTTCCCTCCGCCACGAAACCCTCTCTCGGGCCAGATGGTACAGGTCCTTCAACCCCCGCCGCCCCTGCCCTATATTCCGGCCATGGACGAACAGCGCTTCACCATCTCCGACCGCGCGGCCGAACGCATCGCCGAGATCGCCGCCGGCGCCTCCCCGGCCGGCCCGGCGCCCGCCTCGCTCCGCGTCGCCGTGCTCGCCGGCGGATGCAGCGGCTTTCAGTATCGCTTCGAGCTCGAATCCGCCTCCCAGCCTGAGGATTTCGTGATCGACCGCGGCGCCGCCCGGGTGGTGGTCGATCCCACCAGCCTCGAGCTTCTCTCCGGCGCCATGCTCGACTACACGGACGAGCTGATGGGCAGCCACTTCACCGTGCGCAACCCGAACGCCACCTCCTCCTGCGGGTGCGGCACCAGCTTCTCCATCGACTGATACCCGTCCCAGCAACCCGCCCGAACCGGGGCAGCCCGTGGGGCCGCCAGTGCAGCTCGCGACCTGGAACGTCAATTCCGTCCGCGCCCGGGCCCGCCACGTGGCGCGCTTCCTCGAAGAGCGCCGCCCCGATCTCCTCGTCCTCCAGGAGCTGAAGTGCGAGGCGGAGGGCTTTCCCGCCCTCGAATTCCGCGGCCTCGGCTATCATGCCGAGCTGGTCGGCCAGAAAAGCTACAACGGCGTCGCCGTCCTCTCCCGTGAGCCCGTCACCGTGCGCCAGCGCCGCTTGCCGCGCCTGCGCGAAGGTGCGGCCGAGGCGCGCTATCTCGAATTCACCGCCGCCGGGATCACGTTCATCAACATCTACGCGCCCAACGGCAATTCCGGCGGCGATGCGGGCTTCGTGGCCAAGATCGCCTTCCTCGCCTCCCTCGCCGAGCGGGCGGAGGCGCTGCTCAATGAGGACACCCCGCTCGCCATCGCCGGGGACTTCAACGTCGCCCCCGAGGAGATCGACGCCCCGCCCGGCGCGCTCTCGCCGACGGACGCGCTCGTCCGCCCGGAAAGCCGCGCCGGCTTTCGCCGCCTCCTCTGGCTCGGCCTGACCGACGCCGTGCGTGCGCTCCAGCCCTCCGGCCCCGCCTATACTTTCTGGGACTATCAGGGTGCCGCGTTCGATCGCGACGTCGGCCTGCGCATCGATCATGTCCTCCTCTCGCCGACGCTTGCCGAGCAGCTCGTCACGGTCGAAATCTGCCGCGCCGAACGGGCCGCCGAGCAGCCCTCGGATCACGTGCCGGTCATGGTCTCGCTCGCATGACGCCACGCATTCTCTGGCTCGCCGCCCTGCTCCTCGCCGCCGCAGCCCTCTTCGGCGCCCATCCCGCCCGCGCCGCCTCCTCGCCCTGGTCCTATTGCCGGCAGACCGGCACGGACGACACGCTGCGCGAAATTCCGAACGCGCTCGTCCCCGCCGCGGTGCGGCTCTTCGGCCTCTCCGCCATGCCCGCGGAGCAGGTCCGCCTCGGCACCTATTTCCGCTGCTACGAAGGCGACGTCTTCGTCTGCAACGTCGGCGCCAACCTTCCCTGCGGCAAGGCAGACACCAGCCGCGACCTCGCCGGCGCCGATCAATGGTGCGCGCAGAATCCCAGCTCGGACTTCATCCCGATGTACGTGACGGGCCACGACACGATCTACGACTGGCGCTGCACCGGTCCCAAAGCCACCCCCGTCAAGGAAGTCTTCCACACCGATCCGCGCGGCTTCGTCGCCGAGATGTGGAAGGAAGCAACTCCCTGAGCGGGGGGCTTCGCCCCCTCGACCCCCACCCTAATTCCCTTGGGGCCTTGAGGCCCCAGGCCCCCAAAAATTCCAAGCAAACGAATCGCAGAAGCTCAAACCTGCCACGGGAGAATCGTGCGGCCGCGGCTGGCGAGGGCGGCGGCGGCGAGGAGCAGCAGGGTCACCGCGACGGCGAGGATGGAGAGGGCTGCGGCGGCGCTGAATTCGCCGGCCTGCTCGAGGTTGAAGATCATCACGCCGACCGTTTCGTTGCCCTGGGACCAGAGCAGCGCGGAAACGGTGAGCTCGGAGAAGGCGGCGAGAAAGACGAGCAGGGCGCCGGCGGCGAGGCCCGGCGCGAGCGCGGGCAGCGCGATGCGGGCAAGGCGGGTGTGAAGAGGGGCGCCGAGGCTTGCGGCCGATTCTTCGATGGCGGGGTCGAGGGTTTTCAGCAGGGCCTGCACCGGGCGGCGGGCGAGCGCGGTGAAGCGCATGAGGTAGGCGACGAGAAGGATGGCGAGCGTGTCGTAGAGGGAGAAGCCGAGGATCGGGCGGAGGAAGAGGAGGATGCAGCCGATTCCGAGCGCGGTGCCGGGCAGGACGTAGGGGATTTCGGCCACGGCGAGAGAGAGTTTCGCGATCCGGCTGCCGGCCTCGGCGCGGTGCGCGGCCGCGGCGGAGAGAAGGACGAGCAGGACGGCGGTGACGGCGGCGAGAAGGGTGGAGTTGAGGAAGGCGCGGCGGGTCGCGGGCTCGCTGATGAGGACGGCGCTGAAATGCGCGAGGCTTGCCGTGGCGAAACCGAAATGCTGGCCATAGGCGCGCGTGGCGGCGGTGGCGAGGAGGGCGGCGAGCGGGAGGAAAAGCAGGATCGCGAGCGTGAGCCAGCAGAGCGTTTCGGCCGGGAAGCGCCAGGCGCCGAGCGTGAAGGGGCGCGCGGGACGGCCGGGCGCGAGCGCAGTGGGGGTGGCAAGAAGCCGCTCGGCGGCGACGGCGGCGAGCGAGAGAAGGCCGAGGAGGAGCGAGAGGAGTGTGACGGTGCCGAGCTCGTCCGGGCCGAAGCCCGAGAGGAGCTGGAAGATGAGCGTCGTCAGCATGAGGTAGCGGCCGGGGATTCCGAGCAGGGCGGGGGTCGCGAAATTGCCGATGGCGGCGGCGAAGGCGCCGGAGAGGGCGGCGAGAAGGGCGGGGAGTGAGAGCGGGGCGAGGATGCGCCAGAGGCTGCGCCAGGGGCCGGCGCCGGCGGCTGCGGCGGCTTCGAGGAGCTCGGCGGGGATGGCGCGGAGGAAGGCGGTGAGGATGAGGAAGACGATCGGGGCGTGCTCGACGCCCATGAGGAAGATGATGCCGCCGGGCCCGTAGAGCGGGAGCGGCGCCCCCGGGCGCGGAGCGAGGCCGATTGGGGCCAGGACGGGGCTCGCCGGGCCGGTGAGCGCGATCCAGGCGATGACGCTGATCTGCGCGGGGATGATCATCAGGAGGAGGAAGAGGAAGGAGAGCGCGCCGCGGCGCGGCAGATCCGTGAGGCCGGCGAGCAGGGCGAAGGCGCCGCCGAGGAGGGTGGCGAGCAGCGCGCTCGCGCCGCCTGCGATCAGCGTGTGGCGGATGGCGCGCAGCGTTGCGGGCGAGGCGAGGAGATCGTGCCAGGAGCCGGGCGAGCCGGTGCCGGCGGCGAGGAGGGCGGCGGGGACGGCGAGGCCGAGGAAAAGAAGGAAAGGCGCGGTGAGGGCGGTGGCGGCGCGCTCGCCGGGGCCGTTCACGCTGGCCTCGATCTAGCCGCCGAACGCGTTTGAGAAATTCTCCTCGAGCGCGCGGCTATGGGCGAGGATCCAGGGAATGTCCATCGGCAGGAGATGGATTTCGGACATCGGCGGAAAGCCGGGGGGCGGGGCGATGCCGCTCCGGGCGGGGAGGAAGCCCTGGGAAACGGCGAGCTCCTGGCCGCGCACCGAGAGCAGGAAGGCGATGAAGGCGCGCGCGGCCACGGGATTTTTCGCGGTTTTCAGCATTGCCACCGGCTCGGTGACCGCGGGGACGCCTTCCGCGGGAAAGACGAAGCCGACGGGCGAGCCTTCCTTCTTCGCGTTGAGGGCCATGAAATCGACGAGCAGGCCGAACATTTTTTCCCCGCCCGCGACCTGGGTCAGAACCCCGCCATTGCCGGCGACGGAGACGGCGCCCGCATCGGCGAGGCGGGAGAGATAATCGGGGCCGAGCGGGGCGTAGCGGGCGAAGGCGCCGGCGGAGATCAGCGCGGCGCCCGAATAGAGCGGGCTTGGCAGCACGACCTCGCCCTTCGCGGCAGGGCGGAGGAGATCGGACCAGGAGCGCGGGATGAAGGGCGCCTTGGTGTTGTAGACGATGCCCGTGGTGATGAGCTTGGTGCCGAACCAGGTCCGGTCCGGGTCGTAGAGCGCGGGCGGGAAGGCGGAGAGATCGACGCCCGGGTCGGGGGCAAGGCGGCCCTGCTCCTTGAGGCGCTGCATGCTCATCGCATCGGCGATCAGCAGCACGTCGGGCTGCGGGTGGCCGGCGAGGAACTCCGCGGCGAGCTTGTTCATCACCTGCGTGGTGCCGGAGCGGAAGACGGTGACGGTGACGGCGGGATCGGCGGCGCGGAAGGCGGCGACGGTCCCTGCTGCGATGCGGTCCGGCTGCGACGTGTAGAGGACGAGGTGCCCAGAGGGCATATCCGAGGGTGTATCGGAGGCGGCGTCCGGCGCGGGCGCGGCGGCGGTGCAGAGAAGGGCGAGCAGAACCAGGGAGAGGGCGGAGAGCGCGCGCTTCATTTGCTTCGTCCTCGGATGCGCGGCCCAGCTTGCCGGCCGGGGGCGGGAATGGGAATGGCGGGTCCTTTCAGAGGGGTTCTTGATCGCTGCGCCGCAACATCGGAAACATGACAGGACCGAGAAAAGGTGACCGGATGGAGAGGCGGGTCGGGCGCTTCCGCTGGGCGATGGTGTTTGGGCTGATCGGGCCGATCACGTTCGTCATGTCGCTCGACCGCACGGCCATGGTGGTGGCCGCACCGGTGATCCAGCGCGAGTTCCATTTCACGCTCGTGCAGATGTCCTTCCTGCTGACGGCCTTCTCCTGGACCTATGCGGGGCTGCAGGTGCCGGCCGGGTGGCTTGCGGAGCGGATCGGGCCGCGGCGCTCGCTCTTCGCCGCCAACGCGCTCTGGTCCGTGTTCACCGCCGCGACCCCGCTCGGGTTCAGCTTCCTTTCCTTCAGCGCGATCCGCTTCGCGCTCGGGATCGGGCAGTCGGCCGACTGGCCGAGCTCGGTGCTGGCGATCAAGCGCTGGTTCCCGCTCGCGGAGCGGGCGAAGGCGAACTCGGTGCTGCTGGGCGCGCTCTATCTCGGCCCGATCGTCGCCGCACCGCTCACCACCTGGGTGATGCTCAGCTTCGGCTGGCCGGTCGCCTTCTATGCCTTCGGCGCGGTGGGCATTCTGCTCGGGCTCGGCTGGCTCTGGGGCTTTCGGGATCACCCGGAACGGCACCCGCTGGTGGGCGCGGCGGAGGCGGCGCATATCACGGCGGGGCAGAAGGGCGAGCCGCGTCAATCCGCGCCCGGCGCGTTCGTCTCCTGCCTCGGCTCGGTTCAGTTCTGGGCGCTCGGGGTCGAGTATTTCTTCCTCGTCCTGATCCAGAG
>JASHRV010000094.1 GCA_030037175.1 Acetobacteraceae bacterium | reverse complement strand
ATGGACGAGGCCTGGGTCGGCGAGCATTTCTCCGCCGGCTCCGAGCCGCTCGCCTCGCCGCTCATGTTCCTCGCCTCCATCCTGCCCCGCACCCGCCGCATCCGCTTCGGCACCGGCGTCCTCGGGCTCGGCTACCACCACCCGGCCATGGTCGCGGCCGAGGTCGCGCAGTTCGACCACATGTCCGGCGGCCGCCTCATCCTCGGCATCGGCGCCGGGGGGCTCGCCTCGGACGCCGAGCTCTTCGGCTTCACGGACGTGAAGGAGCGCGGGGAGCGCATGCGCGAGGCGATCGACACCATCCTCGCCCTCTGGACCACCGACCCGCCCTACCGGATCGAGGGCAAGCACTGGCGGATCCGTCTCGAGGAGGCGATCTACCCCGATTTCGGCGTGGGCTTCATGCAGAAGCCGTTCCAGAAGCCGCACCCGCCCATCGCGCTCTCGGTCGTCTCCGCCAACTCGGTCGCGATGAAGGTCGCCGCCATGCGCCGCTGGATCGCCGTCAGCGCCAACTTCATCCCGACCTGGAGCCTCGTCACCCACTGGCCGGCCTATCTCCAGGGCTGCGAGGAATCGGGCCAGGCGCCCGATCCCTCCTCCTGGCGCGTCGCCCGCAACGTCATCGTCGCCGACACGGACGCGGAGGCCCGCGACCACGCCTTCGATCCCGAAGGGGCGAGCCACTACTACTTCCACTATCTCTGGCAGCTTCTCCACCGCCGCGGCCTCGGCGCCGGCATGAAGCCCGACCCCGCGATCCCGGACGATCGGATCACCCCCGAGATGCTCATCGAGGAGATGGTCATCCATGGCAGCCCGAAGACGGTCACGGAGAAGCTTCTCGCCCTTCGCGAGCGCATCGGCCCCTTCGAGACTCTGCTTCTCGCCGCGCTGGACTGGTCGGGCGTGAACGCCGCCCGCGAGCGCCGCTCGCTCACGCTGCTGACGGGCGAGGTCCTTCCGCGTCTCCGCGCCGCCACGGCCGGCCGGGCCGCCGCCGAATAGGGCAGGGGAGGGGGGTATTCGCTTTTCTTATGGGAAGGCGGAGACCTCGAAGAAAAACCTTGTCCAAGACCCGCCCCGGGCGCTGTCCAAAGCGTGCCCGGGAAGCCCTTGCTTTTCCTCGGTCCCTCAGATCTGAACGACGTCGTTGAGCGTCCAATCCTGCCCCGTCGGATTCTCCCCGATCCTCACCGTGTGCTCATCGACGAAGTTATAGGGCGGCACCGGCAGGTTGTAGGGCGCCGGCACGAACTTCCACACGCGCCCCGCCAGATCGTATTTCGATCCGTGGCACGGGCAGAGATATCCCCCCGGCCAGTCCGCCACCGGCGTCGTCTGGCTCGGGTTCGGCCAGTATCCCGGCAGGCAGCCCAGATGCGTGCAGATCCCGACCAGCACCGCATAGTCCGGCTTCACCGAGCGGTGCCAGTTCTCCGCGTACGGCGGCTGCTGATCGACCTTCGAGTTCGGATCGGAGAGCCGGTCGATCATCGACTTGTCCTGCAGCGTCTTCAGCGCCGCCGGCGTGCGGTTGACGATCAGGATCGGCTTCTCGCGCCACAGCACGACAACCTGCTGCCCGGGCTGGATATGGCTGAGATCGACATCGACGGGCGATCCCGCCGCGATCGTATCCGCCGCCGGATCCATCGAATCGATGAAGGGCCACGCCACCGCGCACACGCCGACGGCCGCGGTGGCGAGCGTGACGAGCGTCAGAAAATCGCGCCGCGACCCGCCTTCCCCCGCGTGTCCTCCGGCGCCGCCTGCCGTTGCCTCCGATGCCGCCATCACGTTTCCCTTCTTCCTTCGGTTGGGCTCTCCGGCCCATCCCCGTTATCTAGCCCGCCGCCCCAGGCCGCGCCATCCCCGGCGGTTGCCGTCCGGCCCGCGCGGCCTATTTCCTGAAGACAACGGCAAGCCATCGGGAGAACAGCGATGCCAGCGCCAAACGCCGCTGCTGCCGGCCAATTCGCCATCGCGGGCGAGACCAGCGTCAACCGCCTCGGCTTCGGGGCCATGCGCATCACCGGACCCGGCATCTGGGGCGAGCCCGAGAATCGCGCCGAAGCGCTCGCCACGCTGCGCGCGCTGCCGGAGCTCGGCGTGAACTTCATCGACACCGCCGACAGCTACGGCCCCTATGTCAGCGAGATGCTGATCCGCGAGGCGCTCCACCCCTATCGCGGCCTGCTGATCGCGACCAAGGGCGGCTTCGTGCGCACCGGGCCCGATCAATGGACCCCTGTCGGCCGGCCCGAATATCTGCGCCAGGAGGTGATGATGAGCCTCCGCCGCCTCGGGGTGGATCGCATCGACCTCTGGCAGCTCCACCGGATCGACCCGAAGGTCCCGCGCGACGAGCAGTTCGACGTCATCCGCGCCATGCGCGCCGAGGGCCTGATCCGCCATGCCGGCCTCAGCGAGGTGAATGTCGCCGAGATCGAAGCCGCGCAGAAATTCTTCCCCGTCGCGACCGTGCAGAACCGCTACAACCTCGTCGACCGCGCCCATGAGGCGGTGCTCGATCACTGCGCCCGCCACAAGATCGGCTTCATCCCCTGGTTTCCGCTCGCCGCCGGCAATCTCGCCCATTCCGGCTCGGCGCTGGACGCCGCCGCCCGCCGCCACGACACCCACCCCGCCGCCATCGCGCTCGCCTGGGAGCTGCAGCGGAGCCCGGTCATGCTGCCGATTCCCGGCACCTCCAGGCGCGCCCATCTCGAGGAGAACGTCGCCGCCGCGGCGATCCGGCTCACGGACGAGGAGTTTTCCGCCCTTGACCATCAGGGGAGGGAAGCGGCGCGCGCTGCTTCCTGATGACGCCGTTCACATCTCGAGAACGAGGTAGTCGGCCTCCACGGTCACGGGAAAGGTCTCGGCCTGATACGGCCCCTTCACCAGCATCTCGCCCGGCTCGACCGAGACCGGGTAGGTGCGCACGCGCGTGCGCCGCGGATCGCACCAGGACTGCCCGGTGCGGATATCGAACTCCCAGCCATGCCACGGGCTGCGCAGCATCTCGCCCGGCCGCGTATAGCGATAGATCCCCGGCTCTTCCGAGAGCACGAGCCCGACCCGCTCGCCGAGGCAGAGGCTGCCGCCCTGGTGCGGGCAGCGGTTGAGCAGGGCGTAGAATGCGCCCCCGACATTGAAGACCCCGATCGACCGCCCCCCGACCTCGACGAGCTTGCGCCCGCCCGGCGGGATCTCCGCCACCGCCGCGACCACGTGACGCGTCATGCGAGCCCGTAGGCCGTGCGGGCATTGTCGCGGAACACCGCCCGCGTCTCCCGCTCATCGAGCGCGACTTTGAAGGCGAGGCGCGGATCGTCCATGTCCCAGTGCGGATAGTCGCTGGCAAAAACCATCCGGTCCCAGCCGATCCAGTCGATCAGCGTGCGCAGATCGCGCCGTTCCGCCGGCTCCTCCACAGGTTGGGTCGCGAACCACACCTGGCGGCGGATATAGCGCGAGGGCGGCTGCTTCACATGCGGCACCTCCTTGCGCATCCGCGCCCAGTGCTGATCGAGCCGCCAGCCGAGCGCGGGCGCCCAGCCGAACCCGCCCTCGATCATCACCACCCGAAGCTCCGGGAATGCCTCGAACACGCCCTCCAGCGCGAGGCTCGCGAGCAGCGGCTGCATCGCGAAGGCATCCGCCATGTGGTCCTCGAAATAGTAGGAGGGCCAGCCCGCCGGGGTTTTCGCAATCCCGTTGCTGCCTCCGGTATGGATGCCGAGCGGCAGGTTATGGCGCACGGCCGCGGCGAAGATCGGCCAGTAGCGCTTCCGCCCCAGCGGCTCGGCGGTGCGGGCGGAGATGAAGATCGAGGCGAAATCCCGCCGCCCCGCGCAGCGCTCGATCTCGGCCACCGACGCCTCGGCGTCCTCGGCCGGGATGATGACCGAGGCTTTGAGCCGCGGCTCGGGCTCTGTCCATTCCGCCACCTGCCAGTCGTTGAGCGCGGCAGAGAGGGCGGCACCGAAGCCCGGGTTGCGCTGGTCCTTCCCGCTCGGGATCAGCACCTGGAGAATGCCGGTCTCGATCCCGTAGAGATCGAGATGCTGGGCGCGCATGAAATCGAGGTCCGAGCCGGGCGGCCCGCCCGAAGGCGGCCAGGAATCGCGGCGCGAGAGCGCCGGCGTGGCCTTCGGCACGGCGTAGCTCGCGACGAACGGGTTCCGCGTGCGTAAGCCACACGTCTCGAGCTCCTCGCGCCAGCGGGCCGAGAGATAGGGCAGCAGCGCCTTCTCCGAGCGCAGCATCGGATGGATGTCGCAATCGACGATGCCGAGCCGCGCTTCGCTTTCCCGCGTCCGTTCCAGCAATCCTTCGCTCATCGCGCACCATCCTCGATCGAAGTCTTGAGCCTCGGAAAAGCCTCGAGCGGATTCTCGACCGCAATCCGCCCGAGAAGACCCTCCGGCAGGCCGGCCGGTAGCACGTCCTCGCCGTCCCACTGCCAATGGGGAAAATCGGTCGAGAAG
>JASHRV010000093.1 GCA_030037175.1 Acetobacteraceae bacterium | reverse complement strand
GTCGAGGCACGGGATGACCCTGAGCTTCAACACGCCGCCGCCACTCCTCCAGCATGTGGTTTTGGGGTTCTTGGGCCGCGTCGGGCAAGCCCTGTAAGCGCTTACACCATTTCAAATGGGTGACATTGCGTCCAAATCGTCCAACTCACTTTTGGCCGCTTCGCCCAAGCGCTGCCACCGCCTCGCGAATTTCGATTCTGCCGTCATGGAGCGCCCTTCCCACGATCACGCCCTCAAGCGCTCCCTCCGCCCGTTCCCTCAGCGCGTCCAGATCGCCCAGGCTCCCCACGCCGCCCGAGGCGATCACCTTCGTCGCGACCTTCCGCGCGAGCCCGATCGTCCGCTCGAGGTCGAGCCCCGCCATCATCCCGTCCCGCGCGATGTCGGTGTAGATCAGCGCCGCCGCCCCCGCGTCCTCGAACCGGAGTGCCAGCTCCTCCGCCTCGATCTCCGTCGTCTCCGCCCAGCCCTCGGCCGCGACCATCCCCTCCCGCGCATCGATCGCCACCGCCACCCGGCCCGCAAACCGCCGGCAGGCTTCCCGCACGAGATCGGGGTTCTTCACCGCAGCGCTGCCCAGGATCACCCGCCGCACCCCGGCCTCGAGCCAAGCCTCTATCGCCGCCATCTCGCGGATCCCCCCGCCGAGCTGCACCGGCACTTCAACCCCCGCCAGGATCGCCCGCACCGCCGCCCCGTTCACCGCCCGCCCGGCAAAGGCCCCGTCGAGATCGACGACATGGATCCATTCGCACCCGGCCGCCGCAAATCCCCTCGCCACCTCTTCCGGCGCGTCGGAATAGATCGTCGCCTCCGCCATCTCGCCCCGGCGAAGCCGCACCACCCGCCCTTCCTTGAGATCGATCGCGGGATAGAGCGTGAGGCCCCGCATCACCCTTCGGCCGGCGCCCGCCCGCGCCGGGCCAGCACCTTGCAATAGAAGAACCCCCGCACGTTCTGTCCCCGCACCCGCGCATAGGCCGGGTGGATGCCCCAGCGCTCATAGCCCATGGATTCGTAGAGCCGGATCGCCGCCTCCTGGGTCTCCCGCACATCGAGATTGATCACGTACCGATGGAGCATCCGCGCCCGGTCCTCGACCCGGCGCACGATCGCCCGCCCGATCCCATGGCCGCGCGCATAAGGTGCCGTGAAGGAGTGCGTCAGCGTGGCGCTGAAGCGCTGCGCCTCGTTGTTGCGCGGCGGCAGCACGAGCTGGGCCGAGGCGACGATCACCCCATCCAGCCGGCCAACGAAGAACTCCCGTTCCGGCACCAGCAGCACGCCCCGGAAATAGCTCGCAAGCTGGCCGATCTCGGGCGGATTGACCCAGCCGAACCCGCCCCCGTCGATGATCGCGGCGTTCGCGGCCTCGCAGAGCGCGTTCAGGTCATCGGCCGTGAACTCGGTGAGCTGCTCGACCAGGACTCTGGGGCGCAACGCGGGCCGCGCCCCGGCCATCGGATCGGCTTCGTTCATGCGCACCTGCCCTCACGGAGTCCAGCTCAGGAAATTGGCGAGGATCCTGATCCCGACGCGCTGGCTCTTCTCGACATGGAATTGCGTGCCGGCGCGGTTGCCGCGCGCCACCATCGCCACGACGGCACCGCCATAGTCGGTGGTCGCGAGCACGTCTGCGGCATCGGCGCCCGCCAGCGCATAGCTGTGAACGAAATAAACGTGCTGCCCCGGCGCGAGCCCCTCGAGCAGCGGATGCGCCGCCTCGGACGGGAACGAGAGCGCGTTCCATCCCATCTGCGGCAGTCTCAGCCCGTCCGCCGGCATGGCGGCAATTTCTCCCCGGATCCAGGCGAAGCCCGGGGTGATCTTATGCTCGAGCCCCCGCTCCGCCATCAGCTGCATGCCCACACAGATGCCAAGAAACGGCGTTCCGCCGCGCGTCGCCTCTTCGATCGCGACACCCATGCCCGGCACTGCGGCAAGCCCCGCCGCGCAATCTGCGAAGGCTCCCTGGCCGGGCAGCACGATCCGGTCCGCCGCCGCCACCTCCCGCGCCTCGGCCGTGATGCGCACCTTGACGGCGAGGCCGGCCTCGGCCGCGGCACGCTCGAGGGCGCGGGCCGCCGAGGCGAGATTGCCGCTGCCGTAATCGACCACCGCGACCTTCATGCGAATTTGGCCGCCTGATCCGGCCGACTGCTCAGGAACCGCGCCAGCGCCGCATCTTCGTCACGCGCCGCGACCACATCCGTAAGCACATAGCCGCGCAGCGCGAGCGACCAGCGGTGCAGGTCATTGCCGGTCAATCCGAGGACGAGGGCGAACGCGACCAGCAGCATTGTGCGTCCCGCCCCGCCGGGCAGGGCCAGGATCGCGATAAGGGCGGCCGCCGCGAGCACAGCCGGGATCCAGGCGCGGTGCCAGGCAAGCCAGAATGGTCCGAACAGCAGGGCGCCCCAGCGGAATCCCTCCGCCACGAGCTCGGCGCTCCGGTCCGGCCGCGTGTGGGCGGTGAAGATCCTCATAACCGTCCCTTGGTCGAGGGAATCGCATCGCCGATCCGCGGGTCGGCCTCGACCGCCATCCTGAGGCCCCGCGCCAAAGCCTTGAACGCCGCTTCCGCGATATGGTGCGCATTCTCTCCGGCCCGCGCCGAAAGATGCAGCGTGAGCGCCGCGTTCATCGCAAACGCCGAAAAGAACTCCTTGAAAAGCTCGGTCTCCATTCCGCCCAGGTGCTCCGCCGGGAACGTTATACTCCAGGAAAGATGCGGCCGCCCCGAGAGATCGATCGCCGCCTCCACCAGCGCCTCGTCCATCGGCACCAGCGCCTGGCCGAAACGGCGGATTCCCCGCTTCTCGCCGACCGCCTCCTTCAGCGCCTGCCCGAGCACGATCCCGACATCCTCGGTGGTGTGGTGCGCATCGATCTCGAGATCGCCCTTGGCGGAGACGGCGAGATCGAAGAGCGAATGCCGGGCGAAGGCGCTCAGCATATGGTCGAGGAAGCCGATCCCCGTCGCGATCTCCGCCTTGCCCGTCCCTTCGAGGAGCAGGCCAAGGCGGATATCGGTCTCGCTGGTGACGCGGTGAATGGCTGCACTTCGGCTCATGGCCGGAGCACTAGCCCAAACGGGCCGCGTTTCCAAACCCGAAGGCGGCCGAACCTCCGTCCGTCCCCTGGTGCTAGTGCGCGATCTGCTCCAGCGCCAGCGCGCGTGTCGCCGGCCCGAAGGTGCCGATCACGCCGATCACCACCAGCATGGCGATGCCGATGAAGGTCGCGACGGCCGTTATCCCGCCGGTGTGCAGGAAATAGCCGATGGCGAGCCCGGCGAACGCGGCTGAGATCCGGCTCCAGGAATAGACGAAGCCGATCGCGCGTGCGCGGATGCGGGTGGGATAGAGCTCCGCCTGATAATTGTGGAACGAGTACGACATCACGTTCGCGCAGAGGGTGAAGAGAACGCCAACGACGATCAGGGCGCCCGGGTCGGAGAGCCGGGCGAAGATCGTCATCAGGATCAGCATGCCCGCGGCGCCGCCCACGATCTGCCATTTGCGCTCGATCCTGTCGGAGAAGAGCGTGCCGATCAGCGGCCCGAACGGGTTGGCGATGGCGATGATGAAGGCGTATTCGAGACTCTGCGTGACATGGATGCCGCGATGGATCAGGAGCGTCGGCACCCAGGCCGCGAACCCGTAAAACCCGATCGTCTGGGCGAAGTTGAAGACCGAAAGCATGATCGTGCGCGTGCGGTAGGGTGGGGCGAAAGCCTCGGCGAGACTGCCCTCGCTTTCCGCTTCCGGCGGTTCCGGCACTGTCGGCGGCAGCGGGCGGCCGAGCTCTGCCTGCACGCCAGCCTCGATCCTGGCGACGATACGCTCCGCCTCCTCGTAGCGCCCATGCTTGGCAAGCCAGCGCGGGCTTTCCGGAATCCCGAGCTGCAGGAACCACACGATGACCGCTCCGACCGTGCCGATCAGCACCACCCAGCGCCACCCGGTGAGGCCGAGAGGTGAGAGCGGCACCAGCTGCCAGGCGAGGAAGGCTACGACCGGGACGGCGCAGTAGGTGATGAACTGGTTGATCGAGAAGGCGCGGCCACGTTCGCGGCGGGGAATGAGCTCGGCGATATAAGCGTCGATCGTGACGAGCTCGATGCCGAGCCCGATGCCGGCAATGAAGCGCCAGATGATCAGCGAGGAACCGGTCGTCTGGAAGGCCATGATGGCCGAACAGACCATGTACCAGATGAGCGACCAGGTGAAGATCTTGCGCCTGCCCAGGCGATCGGCGATCTGGCCGAGGATCAGCGTGCCGACCCAGAGCCCGGCGAAGGTGGCGAAGACGAAGGTGCCGGGGCCGGCGATCTTGATCGCCTCGAGCCCTGCGAGCCAGCCGAGCGACTGGGCCGAAAAGAGGCCCTCCTTGACCATTCCGGGTACGACATAGCCCGTGAAGAAGAGGTCGTAGAACTCGAAGACGCCCCCGAGCGAGATCAGGATGATCATTCGCCACACGTAGCGGGACGACGGCAGCCGATCGAGTCGCGCGGCAATTTCGCCCGTCTTGTTCGCCGACGCCATCTTCATCCTCCCCGTCCGGCCGTGCCCGGCAAAGGGGTCGGTCCGTTTTCAAACGTCACACATAAAGACGAACACTCGTAATGGCATACAAGCCCTGCCCCGCCAACCCCGCTCAGCCAGCCCCGCCCTGCGGCACCTTCATGCGTGCCATCTTGCGCCGCCGCCCGGGGCGGGCCATGTCCCGCGCGATGTCTCCATTTCTCCCTTCTTCCGCCGCGCCCGACCCTATCGGCTGGCACGGCACCACCATCATTGCCGTGCGCCGGGACGGCGCGGTCGCCATGGCCGGTGACGGCCAGGTCAGCCTCGGGCAGACCGTCGTCAAGGCCAACGCCCGCAAGGTCCGCCGCATTGGCGCCGGCGCGGTGCTCGCCGGGTTCGCCGGCGCCACCGCCGACGCTTTCACCCTGCTCGAGCGGCTGGAGGCGAAGCTCGAGCGATTTCCTGGCCAGCTCGAGCGGGCCGCCGTCGAGCTCGCGAAGGATTGGCGCACGGACCGGTATCTTCGCCGGCTCGAGGCGATGATGGCTGTCGCCGACCGCGAGCGGAGCTTCCTCATCAGCGGCAACGGCGACGTGCTCGAACCGGAGGACGGCGTGATCGGCATCGGCTCCGGCGGCAACTACGCGCTTGCCGCGGCACGCGCGCTGCTCTCCGTTCCCGGTCTCGGCGCCGCCGAGATCGCCCGCCGTGCGATCGATATCGCGGCCGATATCTGCGTCTATACCAACCGCAACATCACCCTGGAAACGATCTGACTGATGGACGCGCCGAGCTACTCCCCCCGCGAGATCGTCTCCGAACTCGACCGCTTCATCGTCGGCCAGAACGATGCCAAGCGCGCGGTCGCGATTGCGCTGCGCAACCGCTGGCGCCGCGCGCAGCTGCCCGAGGGGCTGCGCGAGGAGGTGATGCCCAAGAACATCCTCATGATCGGCCCGACCGGCGTCGGCAAGACGGAGATCGCGCGCCGCCTCGCCAAGCTCGCCGAGGCGCCGTTCATCAAGGTCGAGGCGACGAAGTTCACCGAGGTCGGCTATGTCGGGCGCGATGTTGAAAGCATCGTCCGCGATCTCGTCGATGCCTCCATCAACATGCGCCGCGACGCTGCGCGCAAGGATGTGCAGGCCAGGGCCGAGCTCTCCGCCGAGGAGCGGCTGATCACCGCGCTCGTGGGCGAGGGCGCCTCATCCGAAACGCGCGGGAAATTCCGCCGCATGCTGCGCGATGGCGAGCTCGACGAGAAGGAGGTCGAGATCAGCGTCGCCGAACCCGCGGGCACGCCGATCGGCCAGCTCGACATCCCCGGCATGCCGCCGGGCCAGATGATCAATCTCTCCGAAATGATGAAGGGCATGTTCGGCCGCACGCAGCAACGCCGGCGCATGAAGGTCGCCGCCGCTCGCGCCGCGCTCCAGCGCGACGAGGCGGACCGGATGCTCGATACGGACGCGATGAGCCGCGAGGCGGTGAGCAACGCCGAGAACAACGGCATTGTCTTCCTCGACGAGATCGACAAGATCTGCGCGCGCACCGTCGAGGGCGGCTTCCGCGGCGGCGACGTCTCGCGCGAGGGCGTGCAGCGCGATCTTCTGCCGTTGATCGAGGGTACCACCGTCTCGACCAAATACGGGCCGGTGAAGACCGATCACATCCTCTTCATTGCATCCGGCGCCTTTCATCTCGCCAAGCCGGCCGATCTTCTCCCTGAGCTCCAGGGCCGCTTGCCGATCCGCGTCGAGCTCGCCTCGCTCTCGCGGGCCGATCTCCGCCGCATCCTGACCGAGCCCGAGCATTCCCTTCTCAAGCAGTACGAGGCGTTGCTCGCGACCGAAAAGGTTTCTCTTTCCTTCACCGACGATGCGATCGAGGCGCTCGCCGAGCTTGCCGCGGATATCAACGAGCGGGTCGAGAATATCGGCGCCCGCCGCCTGCATACCGTGCTCGAGCGTCTGCTCGAGGAGGTGAGTTTCTCGGCGTCCGATCGGCCCGGCGAGACCGTTGTCATCGATGCCGCGTATGTGCACGAGCGGGTGGCGCCGATGGCCGCCAAGGGCGATCTCCGCCACTTTATCCTCTGATAACGGCGCCGCGTCCGATTGCGCCGCTGCGGCGCACCAACATCGCTTTGCCGTAATTGCCGGCTATCTGTTTGGCGTGGCCATCGGATACGCGGAAAGAGCACGATGCCTTTTATTCGCCGTATTCTGCCTGCCGCGGCTCTGTTGCTTTTGGCCGCTCTAGCGGGATGCGTGTACGGGCCTGGGTATCCGGCTTATAGCTACTACGGATACTACGGCCCTCCGGTCGTGACCGGCGGCGTCTTCGTCGGCGGAGGGTGGTGGGGTCACCCGGGCTGGAACGGGGGCTATGGCGGCTGGTGGGGCCATCCGGGCTGCTGCTGGCGATAATTCCGCTCTGGAGCGTGATCGCCGAAGGCGTGAATCGCGCGGGAAAACAAAAGCGAGAGCGGAATAAGTGAGCATGAGCGAACGCATCCCGCTCCAGAGGATGTTACGCACCTCGATGACGTATTGAAAAGGAAAGGAAAAACCTTCTTTTTCTGAAGAAAAAGAAGCAAAAAGACTTTTTTCCGTTTTCGGGACC
>JASHRV010000092.1 GCA_030037175.1 Acetobacteraceae bacterium | reverse complement strand
AAGCCGCCGCTGCCGCCCTGGCCGGGACCGCCGCCGCTCGCGATCATCCGCTTCGACAATCCCCATGCCGATTACGTGACTCCCCTGCGCAAGGCGATCATGGCCGCCGAGGCGGTGAAGCCCGACGCAGAGTTCGCGGTGGTGGGCGTCGCACCGGCAACCGGCTCGCCGGACGCCCAGCAAGCCGCAGCCCAGGCGGCGGCCGACGCCGCCCAAGCCGTCATGCAGGCGATCGAGCGGATGGGCGTGCCTTTCGAGCGGCTGCTCCTCGCCACGCGCACCGACCCCACGACCGACGAGCAGCTCGTCGAGGTCTATGTCCGTTAGAGTTGAGCGCGCGCAGCCGGCCGCCGGGCGGGCGGAAGGGCTCGCGCTGCTGCTGTTCACGGTTGTCGGATGGGGGTTGAACTGGCCGGCGCTCAAGCTCGTGCTGGAGCATCTGCCGCCTTTTTCGATGCGCACGGTGACGGCGGCGGCCGGTGGCACCATCGTCATGGCGATGGCCGCGCTGCGCGGCGAGCGGCTGGCCCCCCCGAGCGGGCAATGGCGGCGGCTCACCCTCGCCGCCTTCCTCAACTACACGTCCTGGCTCGGATTCGTTTCGGTCTCTCTGGTCTGGCTGCCGGCCTCGACCGCGGTGATCATCACCTACACGATGCCGGTATGGGCGATGTGCCTGGCCTGGCCGGTGCTTGGCGAGCGGCCGCGAGCGTCGCATCTGATGGGGCTTGCGCTCGGGATCGGCGGGGTTGCCGCCGTGCTCGACGGCGGGCGGGCGGCGATTCCACCCGGCGGATTGCCCGGAGTCGCATGTGCGCTTGCCGCTTCCGTGCTGTTCGCGCTCGGCTCGGTCATCACCAAGCGCGCGCCGCTTTCCATGCCGCCCTTCGCTGCTGTGGGCTGGCAGATCCTGATCGGCGTCGTTCCGATCGCGGTGCTTGCCCTGCTCCTGGAGCGCCCGGATTTCGGCGCGCTCGCGCTGCACGATTGGCTGGCGCTCGCCTACACCGCCTTTGTCGGGCTGGTGCTTTCTTACCTCTGCTGGTTCCGCGCCCTGAAGCTGCTGCCGGCCTCGGTCGCGACCGCGGGCACGCTGCTGGTGCCGCTCGTCGGCGTGTTCGGCTCAGGGCTCGTGCTGGGCGAGCCGATCGGTCCGGCACAGCTCCTCGCGCTTGCGCTCACGATCAGTGGGGTTGCGCTCGTCGCCAGGAGCTAGATAACCGCGCGCATGGACATGATGCGGCCCCTGATCCGCCTGAGGCCGGGAGCGGACCGGCGCCTCAAGGCGGGGTACCCTTGGGCGTTCAGCAACGAGATCGCGATGCGCCCGGAGCTCCGCGAATTGCCGGCGGGCGGGCTCGTTCGGCTCGAAGGGGACGACGGCGTCCGCTTCGGGACCTGTTTCTACAATCCGCACAGCCTCATCGCCGCGCGCCAGCTCGACCACGACCCGGCGGCAGAGATCGATGCGGACTGGGTGAAGCTTCGGCTTGCGGAGGCGGCGAGCCTCCGGGCTCGGTTCTTCGCCACCCCCTTTTATCGCCTCGTGCATGCGGAGGCCGACCGGCTGCCGGGGCTCATCATCGACCGATTCGGTCCGCTCGCCGTCGTGCAGGCGAATACCGCCGGCATGGACCGGCTGCTGCCGGAGATCACAGCGGCGCTGGAGGCCCTCTTGCCGCTTTCGGGCGTGCTGGCGCGCAACGATTCGCCGATGCGCGCGCTCGAGGGACTGGCGGCCGAGGTGCGGGTGCTGAGCGGGACGCCGCCCGACGATCTCGCGGTAGAGGAAGGCGAAGTCTCTTTTCCGCTCGATCCGCGGGCGGGTCAGAAAACCGGGTGGTTTTACGATCAAAAAGAGAGCCGGGACTGGATCGCGGGGCTCGCCCGTGGGGCGCGGGTGCTCGACCTTTTCTGCCACACCGGCGGCTTCGGGTTGCGGGCGGCCGCCGCGGGGGCAGAGCGGGTGCTGCTGGTCGATAGCAGCGCCGCGGCACTGGCGCTCGCGCGCGAGGCGGCGAGGCGGAACGGGCTTACCGTGGAATTCCGCCGCGAGGATGCTTTCGCGGCCATGGCCGATCTTGCCGCGAACGGGGAGCAGTTCGACATCGTCGTCGCCGATCCTCCGCCCTTCATCCCGACGCGGAAGGATCAGGCGGCGGGGCTGCGCGGCTATGCGAGGATGGCACGGATGGCGGCCGCGCTGGTGACGCGGGGCGGGTTTCTCTTAGCCGCCTCGTGCAGCCACCACGCGCCCCCCGATGCGTTCGCGGCTTCCGTTGCCCACGGCCTTGCCCGTGCCGGGCGGTCGGGACGGACGCTGCGGACGGGTGGTGCTGGGCCCGATCACCCCGTTCATCCGCATCTGCCCGAGAGTGCCTACCTCAAGACGCTGCTGATCCAGCTCTTCTGACATGTTTTGTGACTGGCGGACGCCGAATGGGCCGTTGAAGCGGGCCAAGAAGCCGTCTATGGCGAACGGCCTCCCAATGGGAGAAGAATCGCGAAGCCGACCCGGTGACCGCGGGCGCGAAGGGCGAGACATTCGGGCTCCGGGAGAGGGATAGGCTTGGTGCGAAGCAGTGTTTCCGCCGCAGGGCGGCGGCTCACGGAGATCGGCCCCGTCTCGACCCTGGGCGTCTTGAGCCGCGGCACACGGCTTGCCCTCCGCGTCATTGCCGGGCTGGCGCTCGTCGGCTGCGGGGGGCCGAGCAAGCCGGCGCCGCAAGCGAACCGACCGCCGCCTTTTATCGGCAGCGTTGTCTCGCCCGAACCGCTGGCCGGCCAGGTGGCGCGGATGGTGCTTGCCGATGGTGGCAACGCAGCAGACGCGGCCGTGGCGCTCGGCTTTGCGCTGGCGGTGACGTTGCCCTCTCGGGCGGGGCTGGGCGGCGGCGGCGCCTGCATGGTGTATGAGGCGGGGACGAAGGGGCCGGACCAAGGCGCGCCCGAGGCGGTCCTGTTTCTGCCTGCGGCGCCGTCCGGCGGGCTTGCCGGCGACCGGCCGGCAGCGGTGCCGATGCTGGCGCGTGGGCTCTATCTGCTGCATGCACGCTACGGACGGCTGCCGATCGAGCAGTTGATCGGCAGCGCGCAGGCGATGGCGCGGCTCGGCGTGCCCGTCTCGCAGCCCCTGGCGGAGGATCTGAACGCAGTGGCCGGGCCGCTGCTCGCCGATCCGGCCGCACGCGCGATTTTCGCCGGGCCCTCCGGCGCCCCGCTTGCCCCCGGACAAACGCTGGTGCAGGTGGACCTATCCGCGACCCTCTCGCAGCTCCGGCTCAATGGCATCACCGATTTCTACGCGGGGCCGCTCGGCCGGAGCATCGCGACCGCGGCGACCGAGGCGGGCGGAGGCTTCAGCCTCGCCGACATGACGCGGGCTGTTCCGGCGCTCGGCACGCCTATAACCGTGGTGGCCGGGTTCAGCCGGGTCGCCTTCCTGCCGCCGCCGGCCGATGGCGGGCTCGCCGCGGCGGCGGCCTTCGGCGATCTGTGGCGGAACCCGGACGATGTTGCGGGCGCGGAGGCGCATGCGGTGTCGGTTGCGGCGGCGTGGCGGGCCTCCGGCGGCGATCCCGAGGCGTTGCTCGCGGCGAAGACCCTGCCGGCTGCGACGCTGCCGGCATTGCCCGCCTCCGCTGCCTTCGCAACGCTCGACGCGCAAGGCAACGCGGTCGGTTGCGCGATCACCATGAACAACCTCTTCGGTACCGGACGGATCGCGCCCGGCACCGGAATGCTGCTCGCGGCGGCGCCGGGAAGCCGGCCTCTGCCGCTGCTCGCCGCGGCGATCGCCTGGAACCGGAATGTCCACGCCTTCCGCGCCGTGGTTGCGGGCTCAGGGCAGAACGGCGCAGCGCTCGCCGTGGCGGCCGCGATGGCGAACACGCTCAAGACGAAGCAGCCGATGCCGGTGCCCGTGCCCGAGCCGGGGCGCGCGCAGGTGATCGCGTGCAGCCGCTTCCTGCCCGGAGACCCGGCCTCATGCGCAGCGGCAACCGATCCGCGCGGGAATGGGTATGCGTTCGGCGGGGGGTCATGAGATTTGATGAGGCATTTTAAAAAGGAAAGATCGGGGGCAAATCCCCTGCTTTTGTCCTGAGATGGCTCTCAAGACCGGCCGTGGTGCGGCGGCAGCGCCGTTTCTGGTGATGGATGTAATTCGGGCCGCGAATGCGCGGGCAGCCACGCTTGCGCCCGGCGCTCCCGGAATCATCCGCATGGAGGTGGGCCAGCCCGGCACCGGGGCGCCGGCGGGTGCGCGAGCGGCGGCGCGGGCAGCGCTCGCGAGTGGCGACCCGCTCGGGTACACGGAGGCGTTCGGCCGCCCCTCCTTGCGCGCACGAATCGCGGAGCAATACGCGGCGTGGTACGGGCTTGCACTGCCGACCGAGCGGATTGCCGTGACGATGGGCGCATCCGGGGCTTTCCCGCTCGCCTTTCTCGCCGCCTTCGACCCGGGAGATCGGGTCGCGCTGACGGCGCCGTTCTACCCGCCTTACGCGAACATCCTGACCGCGCTCGGGCTCGTGCCCGTGGTGATCGAGACGGGTCCGGAGACGCGGTTCCAGCCGAATGTCGCGATGTTGCGGGCGATGGAGCCGATGCCTGAGGGATTGATCGTCGCCAGCCCCAGCAACCCCGCGGGCACGATGCTGCACCCCGACGAGCTCTCGGCGATCGCCCGCTTCTGCGACGAGGCCGACATCCGGCTGATCAGCGACGAGATCTATCACGGGCTCAGCTATGATACCAAGATCGCGACCGCGGCGGCGTTCAGCAAGAGTGCCGTTGTTATCAACAGTTTCTCGAAATATTTCAGCATGACCGGCTGGCGCGTGGGCTGGATGGTCTGTCCCTATGATCTGCTGCGGCCGGTCGAGTGTCTCGCGCAGAATTTCTTCATCAGCGCGCCACATATTTCGCAAATCGCAGCCGAGGCGGCATTCGAATGCCATGACGAGCTCGAAGCCAACCGCTCGCGCTATCGGCGTTCGCGCGAGCTGCTGCTGGCGGCACTTCCCGATGCTGGCTTTCCCAAGCTCTCGCCGGCAGAAGGCGCGTTCTATCTGTTCGCCGATATCTCGGAACGCGGCAACGACAGCACCGCGTTCGCGGCACGGATGCTCGCGGAGGTTGGCATTGCAGTGACACCGGGGGTCGATTTCGACCGCAGACGTGGGCACCAATTCCTGCGCTTCAGCTATTGCGGGCCGGAAGAAGACATGGCGGAGGCGGCAGCGCGGCTCGCGCGCTGGCGATAAGGCCGATCGCGATCAGCTGGAATCGGCTGATCGCCTGAATCCGCTCGGGAAAACAAAGTGCAAGAGTGGCTTGCGAGTCATGGCGAATGGATGCCGCTCTAAACCGGGCGCGGTTTCGACGAACCTCCACCGGACGGCGATAGCGGCTGGATCGCTTCCATGACGAAGCGCTGCGCGGCTATGCTGCATCCGATATCACTGGGGAGATGCAGCATGGCGGACGACAGGTTCGCGCGCTTGGTCCGCGCGGCGCAAACGTTCCGCGAGCGCGTATTTCCCGCCCACGGCCACGACTTCATCCGACTGGCGGAAATTGGCCAGGATCCGGTTGCGCTGTTTGTCACTTGCGCCGATAGCCGCGTCAGCCCGGAGATGATCACCGACGCGGCGCCTGGAGATCTTTTCGTTTGCCGCAATATTGGCAATCTGGTGCCTGCCTACGGCGAGATGCTCGGCGGGGTTTCGGCCGTCGTGGAGTTCGCTGTCAGCGCGCTGCGCGTGCCGCACATCATCGTGTGCGGACACTCTGATTGCGGCGCGATGAAAGCACTATGTGATCCGGAAAAGCACGGCCTGAACCATATGCCGACAGTGAAGTCCTGGTTGCGGAACGCCGAGGCGGCACGCAGTGTCGTGCAAGCGATTGCGGGAGATGTGCCAGTGCCGGAAGCTGACATGGTTTCCGCCCTGGTGCGGCACAATGTCGCGCTCCAGCTCCAGCATCTGCGCACCCACCCTGCCGTCGCCGCTGCGCTCGCCAGTGAGCGCATCTCCTTGCATGGATGGGTCTTTGACATTGGTGTTGGCCGGGTGGATACGCTCGAGGAGGCAACGGGGAATCTCGCCCCGCTGAACCAAGCGGAATGGGCGATCCGCTGAAGGGGCGGATCCTGTGGCGGCATTTGTGTTCCCGCCCACGCTGTCCGTGGGCCGAGATCCGCTCATGCCGATCAGCTCCGGGCAAACTCAGACAGGGCGATAGCGGCGCATCACGCTTGCAAGCGCATCGAGGGGAAGCGCATGGGCAATGC
>JASHRV010000091.1 GCA_030037175.1 Acetobacteraceae bacterium | reverse complement strand
CGTGTTGCCGATGGCGGCGCTCTCCTTTGCCGCGCTGGCGGCAGGCGTGGCCGTTGCGATGGGGCTCGGCGCCTGAGGCGCGATGGCCGGAGGCGGAATCTCCGGAGACGTAAATCGCGAGGAAAAAACCGGCCTGGAGCTGGAGCGAACGGAAAACGCTCTCGAGCAGATCGCGATCAGCCGGAATCGGCCGATCGCGTGAATCTGCTCGGGGAAACAAAGAGCGAGAGTGGTTTCCGTGAGCTGGAACGAACGGAAAACGCTCTCGAGCAGATCGCGATCAGCCGGGATCGGCCGATCGCGTGAATCTGCTCGGGGAAACAATGAGCGGGAGCGGTTTCCGTGAGCCAGAGCGAACGGAAACCGCTCTAGCGCGGCCCCTTTGTGTCATCGCCGATCTGCCGGGCCGAGGTCTGGGCCGGTGGCGGGACGAAATGATGCCTTGCCGCATCGATCGCCTGCTCGCCGAGCACCATGCCCAGCAGGCCGACCAGCGCGATCAAAGGAGGGGCCGGGGAGCGTACCTGGATGAGGCCGTATGCGACCCCGACAACGAGGCCCACGAGGAGGGAGACGAGATAACCGGTCATCGCCGCCTCCCTCTATTCCTGCGGCCGCAGCACGATGCGGCCGGCGGCGCCGGCCGCGACCTTGCGGTAAGCTGCCTCTGCGTCAGCGAGAGCATATGTCTCGGCGATCGGCGCGGCGCGAAAGTCGCCGGCAACGAAGCCCGGCGTGAGCGCTTCCAGCAATGCCGCCGATCCCGTGAGATCGCGCTTCAGCGTGTCCACGCCGAAGAGCCGGCTTTCGTTGTGATAGAACTCGGCGAGGTCGAAGCTCACCTCGCGCTGGCCGGTCGCGGCGATTTCGATCAGCCGGCCCTGGAGAGCGAGGCAGTTGACGGCGCTGCGGAACATGACGCCGCCGACGAGATCGAACACGACATCCGCGCCGCTTCCGTTTGTGGCCTTGCGGATCTCGGCGGGCAGGTCGTCCGCTCCGATGATCAGCTTTTCCGCGATGGCATGGATCGGCGCGTCCGGGTGCGGTGCCTGCCGGTCGGCACCGATGACGCGGGCGCCAAGGCGGTGGGCGATCTGCGCGGCGGCGCTGCCGACACCGCCCCCGGCGCCGATCAGGAAAACGGTTTCCCCGGCCTTCAGGCCCGCGGTTTCGAGGCCCAGCCACCCGGCCATGTAATTGACGCCGACCGATGCCGCCTCGTCGAAGCTGAGGGTCTCCGGCTTGCGGCGCAGGCTCGCGACCGGCACGGCGATCAGCTCGGCATGGGTGCCGTCGCGCGTGAAACCGGCATCGCCGCCCGTTCCCCACACCGCGGCACCGATCCATTCCGCCGGGCCCGTTTCGACCACGCCCGCGTAGTCCCGGCCGGGGATGCGCGGCAAGGTCGTCTGCTTCATCGCGCCCTCGACGTTCTTGACGTCGCTCGGATTGATCGACGCCGCCATCACCCGCACGAGGGCCGTTGCCTCGCCGGTGGCCGGGGCGGCGACGTCGGCCAGCTTGAGAACGGAGGGGTCGCCGAAGGCTTCGAACCGTATCGCGCGCATGACCTGCTCCTTGCGATGGCTGTTTGCTCGGCAATGAGAATGTGCGCCTGCGGAGGGGCCGGAAACCCGTCGTGCCGGATGCTGTGCTTCCGCTGGACGGAAGTATGGAGGCCTTCTTGCCGGATGCCATCGGTGACGCCGAACTTTTTTGCGCCCTCGTGGAGGCGGGCGGCGTTTCCGCCGGCGCCCGGGCGTCAGGCTCCTCGCCGCCCGCCGTCAGCCGCCGGCTGTGGGCGGGCGAGGCGCGCCTCGGTGTCCCCCTGGCCGATTGCCGGTGCGACGAGATCGATCTCTTCGCCGCCTCCCAGCCAGGCTATCCGATACCGCCGCGCGTTCGGCTCTTTGTGGACTTCATGGCGGGTTCTCGTCCGAGTTGACGCACCGGCAAGGCAGGAAGCTCTGTCGTGCGCTCTCATGAAAGAGCGAAAGGGAGGGCTCTTCTTTTTCTGAAGAAAGAGAGCATCCTTTCTGTGTTGCTTCACGAGGTCTCGTTTAAGGTCTGGGCTCGCTCAGGCGGGGCGGGGGCTGCGGACGAGCGAGGCGGCGCCGGCGATGAGCGCGAAGAGGGTGAGCATCGTGAAGCCGCTCTCGATCGCGCCGAGCAGGGTGTGGCCCGAGAAGAGCACCGCGCTCGTATGCGCGCCGGTGGCTGCCTGAATCCGCCATGAGAGGAGCGAGGAGGCGGAGGCGACGCCGAGGCTGGTGCCGAGGACGCGCATGAGGTTGAGCATCGCGCCGGCCTCGCCGGAGAGGGCGGAGGGGGCGGCGCTGATGGTCGCGCTGTTGTTGGGCGCGATGAAGAGGCCGAGGCCGGCGCCGAAGAGGGCGAGCGCGCCCATGAAGACGGGGTGGCTGGAGCGGAGCTCGGTTGCGATGAGCGCGAGGATGACGAGGGCGGCGATGCAGATCGTCATGCCCGCGACGCTGATGAGGCGCGGGCCGAAACGGTCGGTGAGCGCGCCGGAGAAGGGGGCGACGATGCCGAGCGCCACCGGGACGATGGCGAGCCTGAGACCGACCAGGGCGGCGGGATCGTGGTAGCCGCGGACGAGGGCGAAGGACATCAGGAAGAACATGCCGTAGAGCAGCGCGTATCCCAGTACGACGCCGCCGACGCCGCAGGAGAAGGCGGGTGCGGAGAAGAGGCGGAGATCGACGAGGGGAAAGGCGAATTCATGCTCGCGGCGGATGAGCAACGACATCAGCACCGCGAAGAGGGCGAGGCAAAGAAGGAGCGAAGGTGAGGCGAAGCCCCAGGCGGAGACCTGGTTGAGGGCGAGGACGAAGACGACGAGTGCGGGGGCGAGATAGAGGGCGCCGCGCCAGTCGAAGATTTTTTTCGAGGCGAGCCCTTTGGTTTGCGGCAGAGCCAGCCAGCCGAGGATGGCGGCGGCGGCGCCGAAGGGAACCGTCACCCAGAAGATGAAACGCCAGCCATAGGCGCCGACCAGCACGCCGCCCACGGCGGGGCCGAGGCTCACGCCGACGGCCTGGGCGGCGGCGAAGATCCCGAGCGCGCGGGAGCGGCGGGCCGGGCCGATCGCCTTGACGAGGATGGAAATGCTGTTCGCGCCGAGCAGCGCGCCGCCGATTCCTTGCAGGGCACGAAAGACGATCAGCCAGGCAAGGTTCGGGGCGGCGCCGCAGAGGGCGGAAGCCGCGGTGAAGAGAAGATAGCCGCAGAGATAGAGGAGCTTGCGGCCGAAGATTTCGCAGAGGCGGCCGAAGATCGGCAGGAAAGCGGCAAAGGCGAGGAGATAGGCGAGGGCGACCCAGCTCACCGTTTCGAGCGAGACGTCGAACCTGGTTTTCAGCGTCGGCAGGGCGAGCTGGACGATGCTCGCATCGAGCTGGCCCATGAAGGCGCCGATGCCGGTGATGCCGACGATCAGCCAGGGATACCAGGAAAGGCGGGCGATGAGGGCGAGCGGCGGAGGCTCGGCGCCGCGAAGGATTACGTCGCGGGCGCGAAAGCCGCGTGCAGGCGTGGCATCGCCGATGCTCATTGCGTTCCCGTTCACTGTTCCCTTGGGCGGGCGGCGCCCTTCCCCGGGGCAAGGGTCGGCGCGACGGGAGAAATTACGGTTGGATCACGGGCAGTGCCAGTCCGGTTCGGTGCGGAGCGTGGTTGCGGCGGCGATGTGTTCGAAGAGGAGCCTTGCGTGGGGTGTGAGATCGTCCGGGGCGCGGAGGCAGAGCGCGAGGCGGCGGCGGGCCCAGGAATTGGTGAGAGGGATCAGGCGAAGGGCAGGGTTTTGCAGCTCGGCGGCGGCACTTTCGGGGAGGATGGCGATTCCGACGCCGGCGGCCACCATGCGGCCGATGGCGCCGGCCTCGCGCAGGCGGACGCGATGGACGAGGCGCACGCCGCGGCGGGTGGCGTGCTCGGCGAGATGCTGATCGAGGGCGGCGTCGAGCATGCCGACGAAGCGTTCGTGGATGGTCTCGGAGAAATCGATGGCCTGGCGGGCCGCGAACGGGTGCGTGGTGGCGGCGAGAAGGACCAGCGGGTCCTCGGCGAGGGGATGGAGATGGAGCGCGCCGGGATCGACGAGATCCGCGACGATGCCGAGATCGGCCCCGCCTTCGGCAAGGATGCGGACGATCTCGGGGCTCGGGTGCTCGGCGAGCGCGATGTCGAGGCCGGGATGGGCGAGGAGGAAGTCCTGAAGCAGGCGAGGCAGGAGGCCGAGCAGGGCGCCGGTGTTGGAGAGCAGGCGGATGCGGCCGCGCTGACCGCGCGAGAAGCCGCGGAGCTCGCCCTGCATGCGCTCGGCGCGGGCCAGAATCTCATGGGCATGGCGGAGGAGGACGAGGCCGGCCTCCGTGGGGCGGACGCCGCGGCGGGCGCGCTCGAGGAGGGGGACGCCGAGGGCTTCCTCCATGCCGGCGACGCGCTGGCTCGCGGAGGCGAGCGCGAGGTTGAGCGCGGCGGCGCCGCTCGTGATGCTGCCGCCGGCGACGATGGCGGCGAAGAGGCGGAGATCGGAGAGGTCGAAGCGCATCAGGGAAGAAACCTTCGGTTTTGACGAAGGATAGCATCGGAAGGTGCCGATTGTGCGCCGGACGCGCGACGGGGCATGGTGCGCGGCGTGGAAGGGATTTTGTTCTTGTTCGGCGCAGGGCTGCTGGCGGGAGCGATGAACGCGCTCGTGGGCGGAGGATCGTTCGTGACGCTGCCGGCGTTGATTGCGGTGGGCGTGCCTTCGGTTGCAGCGAATGCTTCGAGCACGGTCGCGCTCTATCCGGGTGGGCTCGCGAGCGCCTGGACCTATCGCGGGGAGCGGCAGAAGCCGAGCACCGCGTTGTGCGGGGTCGGGTCGGGATGGCTGCTCGGGGTGACGCTCGCGGGCGGGCTTGCGGGCAGCCTGCTGCTGCTCGGGACGCCGGCCGCTTCGTTCAACCTGATCCTCCCCTGGCTGCTGCTTGGAGCGACGCTGGCGATCGCCTTCGCGCGGCGAGTGAGCCTTGCGGCCCAAGGGCGACAGGGAGCGGCGCGGCGCGCGCCGGCAGGACTCGTGCTCGCGCTGCAATTCGGGCTCGGGGTCTATGGCGGATATTTCGGGGGCGCCGTGGGGCTGATGATGGTGGCGGCCTGGAGCCTGATGGGCGAGCACGACATCAAGGCGCTGAACGCGCCGAGGACGATGCTCGTGAGCGCCGCGAACACGATCGCGGTGGTCGCGTTCGTGGCGGCGGGCGCGGTGCGCTGGCCAGAGACGCTTGCGGTGCTGGCGGGCGGCGCGATCGGCGGGACGGCGGGCGCGCGGCTCGGGCGGGTGATGCCGGCGCGCGCGACGCGGCTGCTGGTGCTCGGCTGCACCACCGGGATGACGTGCGCGTTTTTTGCCCGTGCCTATCTCAGAAGCTTGTAAGCGCGGCGGGGTTATTCCTCGAGAATGAAGGTAACGTCCATGGTGACGCGGTATTCCGCGATCTGGCCGTTGGCGACGCTTGCTTTCATTTCGAGAACATGCAGGCCGGTGATGCCGCGCAGCGTCTTGCTTGCGCGCATCAGCCCGCCGCGGACAGCGGCATCGAAACTATCGGGGGAAGCCGCCGTTATTTTCGATACGCTTGCTACTGCCATTTCCGCCTCCATCGCGCACCCACCGGACAGTACGACTGCCCGATCGGCGGCGATACCACTATAGCGCGTAAGAGGCGTGATCGTTCAGGGTTTCGCCCGGTGGGTGTTATGTGCCCTGATGAAGCATTGAAAAGGAAGAGTCTTCGGACTGCGAAC
>JASHRV010000090.1 GCA_030037175.1 Acetobacteraceae bacterium | reverse complement strand
TCAACAACAATTTCGGCACCCTCGGCTATGTGATCATCGCGATCTTCATCGCGAGCTGGATCGTCTCCGTCGCGATCTACAAGCTCCGCCGCTACGACGAGATCGAGGTGAGCGCGGTGGATTAGGGCGTGATGACCAAAAGCGGAATCCGGGCACCCCGGAGCCGGAGGTCTGAATCACGCGATCAGACAAAGGGCGAGAGCGGGATGGGTGAGCCGAGGTGAGCCCATCCCGCTCTAGCGGATCGCCGCGGTTCGCCGAAAGCCGGCCGGGCCAGGGGCCAAAGTCAGTCCGGCTCGGCGCAGGGTCTCGGCGATTTCCCGGAACTGTGAATGGGCTCGCGTTCTCGTGACCGGGACTTCCGCGGCAGGGCCGTGTTACCTGGGGAGTCTCGGAGGGCTCACGAAATGCGGCATTTTACCAAAGGTCTAACGGTGGCATCCGGCGTTACCCTTATTTTCCTTACCTTCCGCCCCGCCAATGCAGACGAACATATGATTCCGCTCGCCGCGAGCGGTGATTGGGTTGCCTTGGAGCATTCCGATTCCATCACAGACCCTCCCGATCTTTGCATTGCATTCACCGGGGTGTCTGGCCAGTCGTTCGGATTGCGGGCAAGCACCGACGACATAGAAGTCCGTTTTTCGAATGACAGTTGGTCACTGCCGAGCGGTGTGAACGGCTCCCTCGTGCTCAATGTCGGCTCTTACAGTGCGACCTTGGCCATCAGCGACAACACGAACGACATGGTGATGGCCACCATCACACAGGACCAGCTTCAATCTTTGGTTTCGGCTATGGACAAGGCCGATTCAATGACCGTGACCGCCGGGAAAGGACCGGCAACCGCCGTTTCTCTCAATGGAAGCAACACGGCCACGACTGCATTTTTGACGTGCGCTGGAATCAACGCCCCGGGCGAGGGAGGTGGCGGGAACCCGTTTCAGTAGGTCACGCTCTTTCGCAGTCGCTTTCGCCTTGGACGTGAGGGACGCGATTTTCAGCGCGCGCTGCGCCGCGATTCGGTCGATCCCAAGCTCGCGGACGGCGGCGTTGATGCCGCGTTGCCGGTGCTGCGGTCCGGCTGTTATTCGGCTCTGACTTTCGTTGACCTCTTTTGGCTTCCAGTCTCGGTTTCGGCCTCCGGGCCACTCTGACGATTTCGCCAAGGCGTTGCTCGCGTGGAAGCGGGGGCGAGCTTCCGCGCCGATCCGGGGGGTGACGGCGGACCGATTCATAATTTTCGATCGTCGGAGTTCTGGCGCTTGCCTGGTTGATATAGATATTGATATCAAGCACGAAGAACGAGGGAGTCCGAGCATGGCAACCCAGCAGCTTTTGATCCGGCTGCCGGAGGAACTGGCGAAACGGCTGAAACGGCGGGTGCCGGCACGGGAACGGAGCGCATTCGTCCAGCGGCTGCTTGAGCAGGCCCTGCCGGCGAGCGACGGCGAGGACGATCCGCTTTACCGGGCTGCTCTGGAGGTCGAGCGCGACGAACAACTCGCGGCTGAGATGGCCGAGTGGGATGCAGCGGCTGACGATGGGCTGGAGGCCGTCAAGGCGCCGCGTACGTGAGCGGTTCTCCTCGTGTGTCCCTCGTGGTCCGGCGGGGTGAGGTCTGGTGGGTGAACCTCGACCCGACACGCGGCGGCGAGATCCGGAAGACGCGGCCGGCGGTGGTGCTCACGGCCGACGCGCTGAACCGTGCCCGGCGCACGGTTGTCGTTGTGCCGCTCTCGACGGGGCCGACGCCGCGGCCTCCGATCGTGGTGGCGACGCCCTCGGCCGGAGCGGAGAGCGCCGCGGTGTGCGATCAGGTGCGAGCGATTGACAAGGGCCGGCTGACCCGACGCGGCGGCCAATTGACACCGGCAGATTTGCGCGCCGTCGAGGACGGCGTACGGGCGGTGTTGGAGCTGTAGAACGGCACTGCCGGCTGGGGGCCGGGCTGCGAGGGCTGCTATTCGGCTCCGGGCTTTGGGCTCTTTCGGCTTCCGGTCATGCCCCCGACCTCCGGGCGACTCTGACGACCTCCCCAAGGCGTTGCTGCCGTGGACGCGGGGGCGGGCTTCCGCGCCGATGTGCGTTCCACCAAGCCATGCCCAGTTCGTCATCCATCGTATCGTTGTCACTCATTGCTTCACCCTCCCCCAATTCCGCCTCCTGGGCCGTCGAGTAGCCTCCCAGGCCTCGGCACCGTTATCGATGAGCGCGGCGCCTTCCAGTTCGCTTCTTCTCGTCGTCCATGAACGAGCGCAAGACCGCGTTCATGCGCGTCTGGTAGCCCGCCCCCTGGTCTTTGAACCATTCGAGGACGTCAGCATCCAGTCGCATAGAGACGAGCTTCTTCCGCGTCGGCATGACTGCCTCCGCCTTCTCGTGCCAATCCGCTGGAACCTCACTCCAGTCGGGATCAGTGGCGATGCTCTTTTCAAGCTCGGCCTCCGTCATGCGGCGGAGACGAGCCATGTCGGTTCGGCTTTCGCCGCGGTTCCTTTTCCGCAGCTCAGCTACCGAAAATTTCGTAATAGTGTTGTCTTTCACCACGTCGCGCCTTCCGCATTGAAATAACACGAAGGACAGAACCCCGCATCGTATAGATGATGCAAACACAGACATCATCGAGCATACCGATTGCCATCGACCGAAGCTCATCTTTGACTGTCTTAGCTGAGCAGAGAAGGCACGGGCCTTCGAGCACATCGATGGCATCAAAGAAATCGAGAGCATGTTTCCCGATATTTTTCAGCCTCTTGTCTTCATCCCATTCGACACCGGTAAATTCCTCCTCAGCAGCTTCCATCGCCGTTTATCCCTAAGCCAATGCCGGCCGCCCATACCGGCTATCACTCGAGCGTGTTGAGTTTGCATTTGACTTCTCTGTTTCCTGAATTGATCTGGTGACTTTGAATAAGATCTTGATTCTCTGAGCTTCTCTTGTTTCGCAGTATTGCTTTTGTCCTGAGTGTTTTCTTGCTCGACTTTCTGTGCTTCTGTTTTCGCTCTGTCCTGTAGCTATCTTCTGTAGCTACACCCCCAATATAGAGGGCCCCCCTGATTTGCAAGAGCCAAGGCTTCCGGTCGCGACCCCCAACCTCCAAGCGAAGCTGACGATCTCCTTAAGACATCGCCACCGTGGAAGCGGGGGGCGAGCTTCCGCGCCGCAGGCGCGGCAGAGAAATTTCATGGGAGCTCGCTTTTATTTGCGGCACGCCGACTCGGTGCGACGGGCGGGAGATTGCTTCGGCGCTGCGCGCATCGCAACGACGAGGAAGGGGCGACGAGGCGAGTGAGGACGACACCCTCACCCGGCTCGCTTCGCGAGCCACCCTCCGCCGCGAGCGCGCGGGAGAAGGGAAGGAAGGGCCGCGCAGCGGCCAAGAAACGGATGGGGGTCTGGGGCCTCAAGGCCCCAGTGGGGGTCGAGGGGGCAAGGCCCCCTCGCTATTGGATGAAGATCTCGACGCGGCGGTTCTGCGCCTCGCGGACGCCGGGGCCGGTGGGGACGAGGAGGTGGGTGGCGCCGAAGCCGTGGATGGCGATGGCGGCGGGGGGCACGCCGTCGCGGACGAGCTCGGCGGCGACGGCGTCGGCGCGGCGGATGGAAAGGCCCTGATTGTAGCCCGGGCTTCCCGAGGTGTCCGTGTAGCCGTTCACCGCGATGCGGGTGGAATGCACGGTTGTCGATGTGGCGGCGGCGTTGGCGATGACCTCGCGGGCGCGTTCGGAGAGGCTCGTGCTGTCCCAGTCGAAGAAGACGAGGTAGCTGCGCGCGGGCTGGGGCGCGGGGGCGGCGACGGGGACGGGCACGGGCGGCGGCGGCGCGCCGAAGGAAAGGCGCAAGCCCCCGTTGAGCACCCAGCCGCGATAGCCTTCGACGGTGACGTTGCTCTGCCAGGCGGCATCCGCGTAGACGGCGAGGCGGCTTGTGAGGGTTCCGGTGACGCCGCCGCCGACCTGCAGCGCGGTGCCGGGCGTGCCGGTGCCGAAGGGGATGCCGCTCAGCACGACGTCGCTCGACCCGCCGATGCCCTGGAGCAGGTTGGCCTTGAGGTAGGGCGTGAAGCGCATGCCGTTCTCGGTTTCGAACGGGCGCTTGAGGCGGAAGCCGAGCCGCAGCACGCCCTGGTTGGGGTTGCCCATGTCGACCTCGATCCCGTCCACGTCCGTGCGGTCGGGGAAGTTGAGGTGCTGGAAGACGAGCTGGGCCTGAGGCTCGAAGGAGAGCTCCCACCAGGGCAGCGGGAAGGGAAGGCCGGATTCGATGGAGGCCTGGAGCGAGGTGCCGTTCATGCCGAGGGCCTCGCCGCGGTCCGCGGTGGTGTAGGTGCCGTCGAACATGCCGCCCATGAGGATGCCGTCCACGTACCAGCCGGAGGTGGCTTGCCAGGTGGCGATGCCGGCGAGGCTTTCGGTGTTGAAGAGGGCCTTGCTCTCGCCGTCGATGGCGGAGGGCTGCATCCAGAGCCGGCCGATCGTGCCGGCGAGGCCGACGCGCAGCGTGCCGTTGTCGTCGCGGAGCGGCATCCAGTTGGCGCCGAACTGAACAGCGCTGTAGTCGAGGCTGAAATTGTAGCCGAAGGACTGGAAGCTGCGGTTGGTGGTGTAGTTCTGGAGCGCGCCGTAGACGCGGACGAAGGTTTCGAACTCGGGGTCGTAGCCGAGGATCTGGTCGTCGCGGATTTCGCCTAAGCGGCGGTGGAGGCTGTCGAGATCGAGGAAGCCCGCTTCGAAGAGGGCGCGCGGGGTCGAGAGATAGGCGGGGACCTGGGGCGCGACCGCGGGGCGCGAGTCGGGCGGGAAGGCCGGATCGCCGGAAGAGGGGCCGGGATCGGGCGGGATCTCGTCGGGGAGCGTCGGCGGCGGGAGGGTCTCCTCCGGGGGCGAGGTGGTGGGCGGCGTGGTCGGCGGCGTGGTTGGGGGCGTGGTCGGGGGCGTGGTTGGAGGCGTGGTTGGAGGCGTGGTTGGAGGCGTGGTTGGAGGCGTGGT
>JASHRV010000089.1 GCA_030037175.1 Acetobacteraceae bacterium | reverse complement strand
TTTGTTTCCTTTAATCGGCGCCGGCAGTTCGCGCACGATCTTGTCAGTCAGTTGGACCGCCATTGCAATGGCCCCCGTGTCCGCACACTGTCCGCTTATTATATTCAACAGGGTTCCCCTCGGTGCAACGGAAATCCTCGAAAGTCCAGAGAAGTGCCTGAAATCAGAGATTTTCCGTTGGAACCTCTCCGAAGCTTGAGCGCCATCAGGGGTGACGGGGCAGCCTTCTAAGCTGTGGGTCACAGGTTCGAATCCTGTAGGGCGCGCCAATGCCGATGAAGGCGGCGGCTCGTCAGGCCGGCGGCGAGGAGGGCTGAAAAGAACTGTACGATCTGGCCCGTGGCGCGGTTTGGTTTTGAATCAGATGATTGAAAATAAAAGATAATATTCGTGAGGGTGGTCTCGGCGCGAGGGCCGATCCGGCCACGCGCAGGCGGCCTCTTTCGCATATCAATAAGGAGGTGCCGTCTTGGCCCTTTGAGCCTTCGCCGCCTCGGTCCACCAGGCGAGATCATTCGCATATTGATTGAAGGCATTATCGAGAGCGCGGCCGTTCTCTCCGAGCGGCCTGGCCTGTTCGTCGAGCGTCTCGGCGAGCGGCCCTACGGTCAAGGTGCTCGATATGACGACCATGCCCATCTCCGAGAGAATGCCGTGCCAGGCGGCGTTCGAGCGCGCGCCTGCGATGCGGCCGCGGGAGTAGCTGGCGATCGCCGCAGGGCGCCAGAACCATTCCTCGAGAAAATGATCGGTCAGGTTCTTAAGTCCCGGCTGCACCCCCCAATTGTATTCGCCCGCCACGAATACGAAGGCATCCGCCGCCTTGATCTTTCCGGCGAGCATCTCGAGCGCGGGCGGCGCGGTTCCGGCAGGATATTCTTTGTACATCCTGTCGAGGAACGGCAGCCCTGTTGCCTTGGCGTCGATAAGTTCCACCGCTTCGCCCCTGGCTGCGAAACGCGCGACGAGATAGCTCGCGAGGCGAATCCCAAGCCGGTCGGCACGGTAGGATCCGTACAGCACCAATATGGACGACATTGCTTCTGTTCCCGCAGACTGCCCGCGATGAGCGGCGAAGAGTGTTCTCTTTTGAAAAAGAGAACCAGAAAACTTCTTTCCGTTTTCCGGACCAGGCGCCGGCCGGGGATTCCGACCGTTCGTTCGGAGGCCCGAGGTGCGGCCGGGTCCGGAGAACGGAAAAAAGTCTTTTTGCTTCTTTTTCTTCAGAAAAAGAAGGCTCTTTCTCTCCCTTTCCTTTTCAACACTGTGACACATCGCGTGCGACACGCCAGAATGCTGCAAGGATGCGGCTGCCGGCCCGCAAGCTTCCCCTGAACGAGCCCGCAACCTTGGAGACGCCGCCTGCGCGGCAGCGATAGGGCAGCGGCACCTCGAGGATGCGCAGTCCGTCGCGCGCAGCGCGCATTTGCATCTCCACGTTCCACCCATACGTCATCTCGCGCAGCTGGAGCTTTTGCAGCGCGCTGCGGTCGATGGCGCGGAACGCGCACATATCGCTGTAGTGCACGCCGTAGAGTGCGCCGATTCCGAATCCCGCAATCCGGCCCGCGAGGACCTGATGCCACAGCATCGCGCCGGGCGCGCGTTCGCCGCGCGTGCGCGAAGCCAGGACGAAATCGTGGCTGCCCCGCAGCACCGGCCCGGCGATGCGGGCGATCAGGTCTCCCCGATCCGCCCCGTCGCCATCCATGAATACAATCACCCGGCTCGCAGGATCTGCCGCCGCGGCACCGAGCGCGCATGCGCGCCCGTAGCCACGCCCTGCGTCGATCACCCGTGCGCCCGCTGCCCGCGCGATGTCCTTTGTGCCGTCCGTGCTGCCGCCATCGGCGATGATGATGTCGCCTGCGAAAGCGGGCGGGATCTCCTGGATGACGGACCCGATGGCAGCGGCTTCGTTGAGCGTGGGAATGATGAGGCTTACAGGCTCCATCGCATCCCGCAGTTCCGACAGGGCGCCGGCGGCGCATTGGAGAGAAGCGCGGTGCGGAACTCCCGGTATGCCGGGCTGTTCCAGATCTCGCGCAGTTCCTGCTGCGTGGCATCGCCGAGTGTGTAGTTGCCGTAGCCGCGTACAGAGAAGGGAGCGATGCAGCAGGGCAATGCCCTTCCATGCGCGGTGAAATACATCAAGGACCAGGGACGGCGACAGGAAGACCATGCATGGTCGTCCTGGCGTTTGAGGCTGAGGCCGGGCTCCGTAGCGCCCGAGGCGTCGAGCGTGACGCCGAGCGAGGCGCCGAGCGCCTGGGCGGAAGCGATGGCCTGCCGTTCTTCCTCCTGCGCGCTTTCGAAGAGCGATTGCGTGGCGGTTGCCATGCCGTAGCCTTGCTCATCGAACACGAGGCGCTGAAGATGCACCTCCGAAACGCCCATGGCGGCGGCGAGGCGCACGAAGTCCGGAAGCTGCGCAACGGTTTCCTTCATGCCGGTGAGCCAGAGGGAGACGAGCGGTGTCGTTGCGCCCGCTTGCTTCTGGTAGGCGACGAACTTCCCGACATCCCGAACGATGCGATTGAAAAAGTCCTTGCCGCGGATCTTGGCGTACGAGTCTCGGTCCGCCGCATCGAGCGAGACGCGGAGCTCGTCGAGCCCGGAGTCGATGAGCTCCTGGAAGCGCCTGGGCTGCATCAACGTACCGTTGGTGTTGAAGAGCACATAGGTGCCGCGCGCTTTGAGGTAGCGGATCATGGCGGGCAGGGCCTTCACGAGCATGGGCTCGCCCACGCCGTGCAGCACCACGCGCGCGATGTCGGGTACCTGGTCCACGATGCGCGTGAAGAGCTCCCAGCTCATGTCCGCCGGCGGCTCCAGAGTCTCGAAGGTGCGCGGGCAGGTCTCGCAGAGCAGGTTGCAGCGGTTGGTGACCTCCAAATAGAGGCAGATGGGCGGTTTCTCAACGACGGACGATCGTTCGCCGCGGACGTCTTCGAAATAGCGGCGCGGATTGCTCAAGGCGACTGACGCGGACATGCGATGTCTCCGGGACGGGCGGGCGAGGGAAGCGCCATTGCGCGCGAGCGGTGAAGATCCGCCAGCAGGAGAAGGAGAGCGGGGATATAGACGAGCGACGGCCAGATGAAGTCGTCGTTTGGGATCGGAGAGATAACGAGCAGCAAAGAGGCGGTCGCCAGCCACAAAAGCGCGCGCGAGGGTGCGATCACGGCGGGCAGAGCGAGCCAGGCAAAGTACCAGTGGTAGTGCGGGCTGATGGCGACCATGGAAACGGCGGCCAGGGTTCCGGTGTCGCGGCAAAGCGCTTTTACGTCGTTTCGAGGGGGCGGTTGGCGCAGGATCGCAACCGTGAGAACCATAAAGACTGCTGCCACGCATGCGGCGTAGATGATTGGCGCGTTCGCCGGCAGCGTCACGATCCTGCTCAGCCCGGCCAGAAGCCAGATGCCGCCGCCGGTGGCGATTCCCTCCTGCTCCGTGTAAGCGGGAAGAAAGCCGAGGACATGCGCCCCCGCGCCCAAATAAAGACCGTAGCAGGCTGCGATCACGGCGATGCCGGCAAGGACGGGGCGCCAGAAGCGGCCGCCGCGAAGGAAGGCGGGCGCGACCACGACGGGGAAAAACTTGACCAGGACCGCGCCTGCGAGGACGGCGCCGGCTGAGCCATCGCGATGCCGCGCCCGCAGCAGCAGCGCGAGGCCAAGCAGCCCCACGGCGATCGCGTCCACGTGGCCGTCGCAGGCGAACGACCAGAGCGGCAGCGGATTCCACGCATAGATCAGGATGCGTTCGCGCGGCAGTCCGGCCAGACGCAGCAGGGCCAATGCGCACGCAACCCCCAGGGCCTCGAAACCCAGCATGGCGAGCCGCATGCCGAGAACGCTGTCCCAGATGCGACCGACCGCGGCGAAGACGAGCTCCGCGGCCGGGGGATAGATCGTGCGCGCATAGGTGGCACGATTGATGTGCGGATAAATGACGGTGTCGCGCAGCGGCGAGAGTGCCGGGTCGGCGGGCACGTAGCGGTAGGGATTGATGCCGGCGGCCTGCACACGGCCGTCCCAGACATAGCGGTAGATGTCCGAGGAGAGAAATGGCGGTTCCGTCAGGAGCAGGATCCTCAAGCACACGAAGACCGCAAGCACGGCCCAGACTGTCCCGCGCGGCCAGGCGTGGCGCAGGATGATGCGCACCGCGGCGAAATAGATCACCGCGGCGAGCATCATCAGCCCGACCAGCAGGTTGATCCGTGCGATATGCGCGCTGCCGGTGCTGCCCGGCACGCCGAGGAGCAGGCCGGCGCCCGTGGCCCCGATGAGAGCAACACCCAGCATCAGCAGGAGAAGGCGGGGGTTTTTCATGCTGCGGCGGGCACGCCCCGGAATTGTTGCAGATTCGGAACAAGAAGCTTGATCGCCCGCCTCGTCCAGGGCGCGGCGTAGCCCGCTCCATCCTGGAGCAAGCGCGCGAGCGAGGGCGGATCGTCGATATCGTACCATGGGGGGAGCTCAAGGAGCTCGAGCCCGAGCGAAGCGGCGCGGGCGCGGGTTGCGTCCGCGACGCTGGCGGTGCTCCAGGCTATATCGGCGAAGAGCCCGGTATGAAGGCTGCGCATGCCGAGGAGATAGTAGCCGCCATCGTCGCACGCGCCGAGCACGATGCGGCGGGCGTCGCCTTCCAGGAGCAGATCGGCGGCCCGGACCAAAGCGGTGGTCGGGAGCGTCGGGATGTCGGAGCTCAGAACGCAGGCGGCAGAATGACCGCGCATGAACAGTTCCTGCGCGGCATGAAGCAGGCACCGGCCGAAGCCTTCCACGCCGGGCGGGACGGGGATGTTTCCATCGGCGGGCACACAGCGTGTTCCAGGGGCAAGACATGCCGACAGCATTGCTTCCGCCCCGAGCGGCGCATACGCCGCATAGCCCACGATGGGTGCCAGCTGCGCCGCGACGGCGACGTTCTCGGTTGTGTCGCGGAGAAAGGCGGCGCTCAGCAGAGCGGCCTGCTCCGCTGTCAGCGGAGGAGAAAGGCGAGTCTTCGAGTATCCGGCGCGTGGAGTCTTCGCCATGACACCGATTGCGCAGTCGCGGCGCATTGTGGCTCCCTCCTGGTCTCAAGCCAAGACAACTCAAGCCAAGACAAACGAACAACTCTATCAATGCGATGGTTTGGCGAGGCCGACCTTGATGATCGTGTCGTTGGGCACCGGAGTGGTGCCGGTTGGCGAGAAGGTCGGGAATTTCCGCAGCTGCTGCGGCGTGAAGGCGACAACCTCCATGTCCTGGCCGAGCAGAACCATGGCGTCCACCGGCACCGCGATCGGGCGGGTTCCGAACCCGAGGAAGCCGCCAAAATCGATCACGATTTCTATCGTTCCGCTTCCGGTGCGAACGACCTCGCGCACGGTTCCCAGAACATTCTGACTTTCAACCGGTTGCAGCACCGTCCGGTGCAGGAGATCGCCCACCCGAACCGGTTGCGGAAAGCGCATCGCCGCCGATTCAGCGAGATTCATCCCGGGTGGCGGCGGCATGCCGCCAGGCGTTGCACTCTGGGCATGGGCGATACAGGAGACGGCGATGAACGAAGCGGCGAGGCTCAGGGTTCGCGTCCTCACCGCGCCTTCTTTCGGCGAGCCCCGGCTCTGTCCCGATTTGTCCATCAGAGGCCTGCGAACCATGAAAAGCCGCGCGACTCCCAGTATCCGCCGGGATATTTGTTGGTCACCTCTATCGCCGTGACCCATTTCGGGTTCTTGTATCCAAGCTTGACTGCCGTGCGCAGGCGCATCGGATAGCCGAAAGGATCGGCGAGCGTTTCGCCGGCATATTCGGTTGCGAGCAGTGTCTGCGGATGGAGCGCCGATGCCATGTCGATGCTGCTCGGGTAATCGTCGGCGGTCTTGAAGGCCACGTATTTCGCCCTGAGGTCGGCACCGACGTGCTGGAGAAATGTGCGAAGAGGAACGCCTGTCCACCCGCCGATATAGCTCCAGCCCTCGACGCAGATGTGCTTGATCACGATCGTGCGCTGGGGCAGCGCCTGGAGATCTTGTATCGTCCAGGGACGCCTGTCAGCGATCAGGCCCGATAGCTCGAGGCGCCAGGTCGCGCCGTTCACCGGCTTCACGTCCATCACGTCGTAATAGGCGTTGAATTTGGGCGGCTTCAGTATCATCGAAGCGGGATAGGTGGGCGCGAGCTTGTTGGGATCGAACAGCAGCGCCTGCACCTCGTCGTTGAACCGGGAGATCGCGAGCAGGGCGGATTCGACCGCTTCCGGTCGTTTGACGTCGCATCCGGTCAGCATGACGAGCGCGCCGAGGGAAAGGCCGCGGCGGATCAACCCACGCCGTTCGAAGGATTTGATGAGCGGACGATGATTGTCGAGGATCGCGGGGTCCGGAACGTCATCGGGGCGGAACGGGGACCTCATGGCCCGGGTGCCTTGGCCCGGCTGCCGGGCCGAGCGAGCACCGGTCCGCCGGCCAGCATCGCCCAGATCGTCCGCGGAACGAGAAGTGCCAGGACCACGTGGAGGACCAGAAAGCCGAAGATCACGGCCATGCCAATGAAATGGAGAACGCGCGCCGACTGGAACCCACCCAGAAGAGACACCAAACCCGAGAACTGCACGGGCTTCCAGATCGCGAGTCCGGTCACCACCTGCGAGATGCCGGCGAGAATCACGATGATGTAGAGCAGCTTCTGGACCGCGTTGTACGTCGTGATATCCGCGTGCTCGAGCCTGAAATGCAACGTCTCCCGCACTGTATGGAGGAGCTCGGACACCCGGATCGGCAGCAGCCGTTCGCGCAGGCGCCCGGTGACGACGCCGTAGCCGAGATAGATCAGGCCGTTGATCGCGAGCAGCCACATGCCGGCGAAATGCCAGTTCAGGCTCCAGGCAGCCCAGTCGCCAAGGCGCAGGAACTTCGCGAAATGAAATCCCCGTATGATGACGTCATCATCGTAGATGCCCCAGCCCGACGTGATCATGATCAGCATGGCAACGGCGTTGATCCAGTGCATGATCCTGACCGGCAAGGGGTGCAGGCGGCGGCCGGTTCGCCCGCCGCGCGCCGTTACGGCCGCGCTCATCCCCGTGGCTCCTTCCGCATCGGCGCACGCCGGACTTTTCTGAAATCCCCGAAGAATCCGGTCAGGGTTGAAGCGGAGACGACCCCGGCCGACAAACTATGAACTGGCATCCTTCTCCCTCGTGCGAGTGGCTCGGAGAACGGCTTCAGAGCCTGGCGAGCAGCCCTATGTTCGGGGGACGAGGCCCGCGGTTACGGCTTCGGCGGGAAGAATTCGATTTTGCGGGACGGGCTGAAGGAGACGAACAGGATCACAGGCTTATGACCTGCGCGGAGCGTCCGAAGGCTGCGCCGAGCGGCACCACCCAGCGAGAGGCGCGATCGGGGCGCAGAAGGACGAGAAGAGACGTTACCAACGTGACACCCGAAATAGGATGATCCGGCCAAGCAGTGTGACGATTCCGCAGCCGATTGTGTACCAGACCGCAATGTAGAGAGGATCGTCCGACGGGCATGCGAAGACAAAAACGAAAGCGCCCCAGGCTGCCGAGGACAGCCCGGCCGCCAGCGCTGTGCCGGCCCGGTCGGTTGGCGCTCCCCGCCGGATCAGGAGGCACAACGCGATCACGGCCGGCACTGCAAGCGCCACCATCTTCCAGACGCATTCCACGCCTTGCGTCCAATCCAATCGGACCAGAAGGCCCGACAGACCGTTGCGCGACGCATCGATGATCCAGCCGATTGCGAAGATGGCCGCGATGCAGGCAAGGATCCAGCGCAACCCACGTCGTGGAGACCGTGCAGGATCGAGCGACAGGATGGTGACGACGGCGCCCAGGACCGCAATCAGGCCCATGCTCGCCAGCTTCCACCAAAAGGAGGGTTTGTCCATTGCGGCCGGCATGTCCGGACGCATGAAGCCCATGCCGAGAAAGGCAACGAGCTCGACCAGGCCAAGACCCAGGAGAATGACTCCCTCGCGCAGGATGCTCCGCCGTCTCACCGGCCGAGCCTCATCGCCAAGGCGCTCGATGAGCGAGTCAGTCCGCATCGTTCATCTTTCGCAGGACCGATGCCAGGCGCTTGAGCCCGCGGTGGATATTGACCTTTACAAGCGACACCGATTGTCCGGTGGTTTTCGACGCTTCCTCGATGCTATAGCCCTCGATCTTCACGAGCCTTATCACGTCTGCCTGCGCCGGCTTGAGGTCCTCGAGCAGCCGACGGAGGGCTGAGCCTGCCACAACGGCCTCGCCGTGATCCTCAACCCCGATATTCTCGTCAAGAGGCTGCGCAGCGTTGGTTTTCAGCGCCCGTATGTGATCAATCCATTTGTAGCGGGCGATGGCCGCCAGCCACGGACCGAAGGGACGCGAGGGGTCATAGGTGTGCCGCTTTTCGTGAACGGCCAACAGGACATCCTGGACCGCATCCTCGACCATCGCCGGGGGCAGACGCGATAGGTAATAGCGGCGAAGCCAACCAGCCAGGTCGGCCAAAAGAGCCTTGTATACAACGGCGTCTCCCCTCTGGGCGGCGGCCATCATTGCCCGCCAGTCCCCACTGGTGGCTTGGGAGGAGGTGAGCCCCGCCACGGCTGTCATGGCACAATGACTCGGTAGCCAAAAAAGTGGGGTGGCGCTCGACACGTATCCCGGCCCTTTTGTCCTCGACCGAAATTCAAGCAACGGCGGCTTCTGGTTACGGCGGAGCGACCAAATTTTCGACGGCTGGAATCCAATGATACAGAGGCTGCCGACGGCGCAACGAACGCAAGCGACGCCCCATGGGTGCCAGCGCAACGGACCGGCACCACAACGCCGGACAGGTCCTCTATATCCGTGCCCCTTTCACAGACCAACATGGACGACTGCTCCTCCAGCATTTGCCAACAAAGCTTGCGGGAGCGGTAACCTCTCGCCTTCGAATGATCCCTGTGCCGCGCTTTTATGCCGCCGGCGGGTAATTCGAGGGAAAGAGAGCGCGCCTGGTTTCCTCGTCGTTGATCTTCTTGAAGTCGTGATCCTTTCCGACCGCCCGCGCCCGTTGGGCCGCCGGCCTGGCATCGACCATCTGAAAGAGCCGTTTCAGGTGAGGGTAGGGAGCGAGCGGGTCGTCCGCTCCCTTCAGCACGCGCGAGGCGCGGTCGAGCCAGCCCCAGGCGGACATATCCGCGATGGTGTAGCTGTCACCGACGATGAAGCTGCGGCCGGCGAGATGATCATTCAGCACTTGATAGTGCCGCTCGGCTTCGCGGCGGTAACGGTTCACGGCATAGGCAAGCCCCTCGGGTGCCGCGAACTGGAAATGGACGGCCTGACCGGAGAACGGCCCGAGGCCCGAGGCGATGAAGAGAAGCCAGGAGAGCAGCTCGGGCCGGTCTTCAGGCATGCCGAGGAATTTTCCGCTTTTTTCGGCGAGATAGATCAGGATGGCGGTCGAATCGAATACGCGGACTTCCTTGCCGCCAGGCCCATCGGTGTCGATGATGGCCGGCACCTTTCCGTTGGGATTGATGGCGCGAAATTCCGGCAGATGCTGTTCGCCCCTGCTGGTGTCGACCGGGATCGTCTCGTAGTCGAGACCGGCCTCTTCCAGGAAAAGCGCGACTTTTGCCGGATTGGGCGTCGGGTGGAAATAGAAGCGGATCATTGAGGCGTCCTTCCGGTTCGAGGGATGGATTGTAAGGCGTGCCCATATGTCGGCCTGACGGCCAGACAGGCGCCGACCATGGCGAGCCGGGTAGCAGGGCATTGGACCAGCGTCAGCAGCACTGAGCGGCCCCTTCCTTCGTCGCGCTTGCGGGCGCTGCGATGCCGTCCATGCGTCCGGTCTTGTCCTCGTCCGATGCATGCCCGGCGCCATTTTAGGGCGAACGATATAGAATGCAACGCGGCGACAGCCATGGCAAGGTCTGCTCGCGCATCATGTAAACGAATGTCGGTACACAGAGACCTGAGGAGTTCAACCGGTCCTGAACCCGGAAGCTGGTTCGGGTGGGGGGTTTCTTCGGGTATTGTTGCGAATTCCTTGAGCGGGAAATCACGTTGATAGAGCGGGATGAGAGACTTAGAGTGCTCCGGTGGTGAAGCGGCTTCTCTCAAGGATATGCCGGCGAGTTCGCGCGCAATCGCGGAAGGTGGAAATTGGCCTGCTTCTCTGGATCGCTGCCCTCGGTTTCGCCGGAAAGCCAGCGCTCGCGGGCACTCTTTCTCGTGCCGACGTCGAATCTGCCATCCGCGCGGCGGGCCCCGGCCATCCGGTCGATCTTGCCGGGCGCTCGCTCGCCGGCACTGACCTTTCGGGTCTCAATCTTGCGGGCGCCAATCTGTCGCGTGCAAATCTCTACAACGTGAATCTGGACGATGCAGACCTGACGGGCGCGAACCTTTCCGGAGACCGGCTCGACCTTGCCTGGCTCATGCGCACGAACCTCACGCGGGCCGATCTTTCGGGCGTTCTGTTGCATGGACCCATCGTGGCGCCGGGGATGGAAGACGTGCCGGAGGATGCGCCGATCCTTGTTGGCGCGAACTTTTCCGGCGCCCAGATCATTGCCCGCCTGAACGGCGATGCCGAGGGGGCCGACTTCTCGCATGCGAATCTCGGCGCGGACATCCGCAACCAGTCGATGGGCATCCTGCACTCGGATTTCAACAACGCCAATCTCCGCCATGCGAATTTCGAAGACGCGAACCTCGCATACGCCAGCTTGCGTTTCGCCGACCTCCGGGGTGCGGATTTGCGCGGAGCCAGGCTGCACTGGGCCGATCTTTCCGGAGCCGACCTTACGGGTGCGGATCTGACCGGCGCCGATTTCACCCACGCTACCCTGACGGACACCATCATCAAGGGCGTGACGGGACTCGACACGGTCAAGGGCTTCAAGCCCTGACGGCGCGCGTGGATCGTGGCTCCGGGTGCAAATTTGTGAGACGGATGCTTGCGGCGGAGGGAGCAAAAGGGGCGGACTGCATGGCGAGCGCATCGAACGAACCAGCCGGGCCGGACTCGTCTGCGACCGGTATGGCGGAGGCAGAGGCCGCGAAGCATGTCGGCGGCACAGTCCTGGTGCTGATGGGCGTTTCGGGGGCCGGCAAGACGACAGTGGCGCTGGAACTGCACCGGGTGCTGGGGTGGAAGTTCCAGGAGGGGGACGATCTGCACCCGCCGGCCAATGTCGAGAAGATGCGCTCCGGCCATCCCCTGAACGATGAGGACAGGAAACCCTGGCTCGAAGCCGTGGCGCGATGGATCGACGAGTGCCTGACCGCGGGCGAGCCCGGCATCATCACGTGCTCGAACCTCAAGCGCGCCTATCGCCGGATCACCGTGGGCGACCGGAAGGGCGTGACGCTCATTTATCTCGAAGGAGACGAGCGGCTGATCGCCGAGCGGATCGCCGAGCGCAGACACCGCTACATGCCTGCCTCCCTGCTGCGCAGCCAGTTCGAGACGCTGGAGCCGCCGGGCGCGGACGAGCACGCCGTGGTCGTTCCGCTCGAACGCTCTGTTGAGGAAACGGTGATCGATTTGTTGCGGAAGCTCGCCGCTCGGCAAGCGGAAGTGAGGCGCGTTCCGGGGGGTTGATATCGGACGCCACTCAGGCGCGGCGTGCGATCAGCGCCGACCATTCGAGCACTTCGCTGACCGTTCCGGAGGGTGCGGCGCGCGCGAAAAATGCCGCGAGCTCCTGGCTCAGCGTTTCGGTCCGTTTGCCGAGCCGGGCGCGCGAGAGGCTCGACATCGAAAGCGCGCGCTCGCGCAGGCTGTCGATTGTGATCTCCTGACGCGTCACGAGCGAGAGTCTCTCCAGCCGGCAGAAGGCGGACGCCAGCAGGAAGGCTTCGTGACGTATCCAGGTTCCGGCACGCCTTTGCGCGTGCAGCGGGTCATCGACGGCATAGCGGTCGGTGATCGCGCGCCACTCCCCGGTCCAACCATTCTCCGGCACGTCGAGATGGCCGCCATGAAAGAGCGCGACCGCACCGTCCGGGGCGATCATCGCATCGAGGCGGCGGAGCGTTTCGGCGCGGTCCATCCAATGGAAGCTGCGGCCCATGGTGACGAGGTGAAACGAGCCGAGCGCGGGATCGAGATCGTAGGAGCTGCCCTGGCAGAAGCTGACGTTCGGTGCCAGCCCCCGCGCTGCTTCGGTGGCGATGGCCAGCATGCCCGGTTCGGGATCGAGGCCCAGGACCGAGCCCGCGAAATAGGCGAAGCCTATGGCGAGCGGGCCGGGGCCGCAGCCGAGGTCGAGCACGCGATGCGCATCGCCGAGGCCCACCCGTTCCGCCACGCGGCGAATGAGCGTCGGTGGATAGGGCGGCCGGCCGGCGCGGTAATGAGCGGCGGACGTGCGGAAGCGATCGGGCTCGAAGGGCAGCGGATCGGACATGAGGCGCTATGCCGGGGGCGCGCAGTCCCGGGCCGCTATGTCGCATTCCTTGGGCCAGCGGCGATGCAGCCACAGCCAGGAGGCCGGGTCGGCGCGTATCCAGCGCTCGAGGGTCGCGTTCACGGCGAGCAGGATGGCATACATATCGGTGGTCCGGCAGCCCGTGAGTGTGACGGCGAGCGGCGGCTCGCAGATCATCCGCAACCGCGCCGGACCGAGCCGCACAATTCGCACCGGGACGATCGGAAAGCCGAAGCGGAGCGCGAATTGCGCGAGCGCCGGGGCCGTCATCGCCGCGCGTCCGAAGAAGGGAACCGCGATTCCGTCGTTCATCTTCTGATCGACCAGCAGACCGAGCGAGCCGCCATGCTGCAGGTGCAGCAACGCCGCGCGCGCGCCCTCCGCGCCCTTGCGGAACATCGAGACACGCGGGCCGAGCGCACGCTGCCTGAGCGATTGGATCATGACATCGACATGCGCGTTCGATGCCGCGCGATAGAAGCCGGAAACGGTGAGCCCGAGCCCGGCCGCGATCGGCAGGATCATCTCCCAGTTGCCGAAATGGCCGGAGAAGAAGATCACCGGGACATTTGCGCCCTTCAGGCGCTCGATATGCTCTTCGCCCTCGATCTCCCAACCCGGCCCCTCGCAGGTGCGGAACAGCACCGAAAGATGCGGCAGTTCCGCCGATGTGCGGCCGAGATTGTCCCACATCGCGCGGATGATCTTGCAGCGCTCCGCTTCGGTGAGCTCGGGCAGGGCGTGGCGCAGATTCCGGTCGGCGACACGGGAGACCATGAACCGGGGACCGAGCGTGCGTGCGACCCAGCCGCCGAGATTGGAGGAGCGCACGGGGCCGAGGCGGCGCAGCGCGCCAATCGCGCCACGAATGAGCGTCGCCTCGCAGCGGTGCGATGCCCGCCGAACCACCGACACGCGCGATGATGCCATGCCGTCCTGATAGGGCCTGACAGTGGCGCGATCAAGACGGGCTCGAATCGATCGGCGCGCGCCGGCAGCACGTCGCGCGCGCCTCACGCAAGCGTAAGATCCGCGAGCACCGAGTCAAGAATGACACACATTCGATCGATCTCCTCGTTGGTGACCGTGAGTGACGGCATGAAACGAATTGTATCGGGGCGCGGCCCGTTGATCAGCAGCCCGCGCGCTCGCGCGAGATCGACGGCGCGCGCTGCGATATTTCTCTTGAGATCGAGCGCGAGGAGAAGACCCCGACCGCGGATCGCGCCCGCGCCGTGGCGGCGCGCGAGCGCCTGCAGGCTGCGCGTGAGGTAATCGCCCGCCTCCGCCACGCGGGCGAGGAAGCCGGGTTTCATGATCTCGTCGATCACGGCGAGGCCGGCAGCCGCCATCAGCGGATTGCCGTTGAAGGTTCCGCCCTGGTCGCCGTGCTCGAAGCTGCTTGCATCGCGATGAGCGAGGAGCGCTGCCAGCGGGACGCCGCCGCCGAGGCCTTTGCCCAGGGTCATGATGTCCGGCGTCGTCCCGGCATGCTCGAAGCAGAAGAGGCTGCCGGTGCGGCCGATGCCTGTCTGAATCTCATCGAGGATGAGGAGAATGCCGCGTTCGCGCGTGAGGGCGCGAAGGCCGCGCAGGAAGGGAAGGTCCGCCTCGAATACGCCTGCCTCGCCCTGGATCGGCTCAAGCATCACGGCCACGGTGCGCGGCGTGATCGCCGCTTCGATGGCGGCGAGATCGTTGAGCGGCACCTTCACGAAGCCGGGGACCTTGGGCTCGAAGAGCTGTTCCCAGCCCGATTTTCCCGAGGCGGACATGGTGGCGAGCGTGCGGCCGTGGAATCCGTGCTCCATTGTGATGATCTCGAAGGCGCCGTTGCGCTGCCTGGCGCCGAACTTGCGCGCGAGCTTGATGGCGCCCTCATTGGCCTCGGCCCCGCTGTTGGCGAGGAAGACATGGTGCAGGCCGCTTGCGCGCGCGAGCCGCGATGAGAGGCGGACCATCGGCTCGTTGTAGAAGGCGGGGCTGCAATTGATGAGGCGCCTTGCCTGCGCGGCGAGCGCATCGGCGAGCAAAGTCGGCGAATGACCGAGGCAGTTCACCGCCCAGCCCTGGACGAAATCGAGATATGTGCGGCCTTCCGCGTCGGTGAGCCAGGAGCCCTGGCCGGAAACGAAGGTGAGGGGCGGCCGGCGGGCAATGTCCATCACGGATTCGAATTGATCCGGCGGAGGATGGATGGCGGGCGCTTTGCTCAGGGTGGTCATCATGTCGTTCTTTCCTTGCGGTGAGTGGAGAGCGACAGAGACCCTGAAAACACGAAGGCCCCCGCCGCTGCCGGCGGGGGCCTTTCGTGATCGATCCGCGGACTCGTTTACAGCACGCAGCGACCCAACGCCCCCACCGAAGCGCGGCGGCGACGTCGCAGAACGAGGATTTCGCTTAAGGGTACACGGTGCATGCCGGGTTCATGCGCTTTGTCCGGCCTTATGTCAACCAGCGGCAGGCAGAGGGTTTTCTCCGGCCGTTTGAGGGCAGGAAGCGGCGTGCGGGCGATCGCGCGGCGTGGAAGCTTGCGGGTCGGGATGCGGTGGGGCGGGCAGGCTGCTATAGTCCGGGGCATCGAGCGGAGGATGCCCAATGGGAGCAGTGCAATCGGACACGAGCGCGGGCCCGTCGATCGCCCCCACGGGCGTCCCCATGAGCGTCCCCACGGGCGGGGCGCTTGGGGCGGAGATGCGCGGGATCGATCTTCGCCATCTCGATGATGCCGAATTCGCCGCAGTGCACGCGGCCTGACTCGCGCATTCAGTTCTGCTTTTCCGCGGTCAGCAATTGAGCGATGCGGACCTCATCGCCTTCAGCCGCCGTTTCGGAGATCTCGATTTCGCCCCGGTGCAGGAGAACGGTCAGAGATTCGTCGCCGGGCATCCGGAGATTTATATCGTCTCCAACGTGCTCGGGCCGGACGGTCAGCCGATCGGAAGCCTCGGCGCCGGCGAAGCGGTTTGGCACACCGATATGTCGTATTTGAAGAAGCCGCCCAAGGCGAGCATGCTCTTTGCCCTCGAAGTTCCGGAAACGGGCGGCGATACCCACTTCAGCGATATGTACATGGCGTGCGAGCGCCTGCCCGCTGCGTTGCGGGAAAGGCTCGCCGGGCTGCGCGTGAAGCATGACGGCACCTACAACAGCGGCGGCTATGTGCGGGCGGGCGTGACGCCGACCGACGATCCGCGCACGGCGCCGGGGCAGCTGCATCCGCTGGTGTGCCGCCATCCCGAGACCGGACGGCGCATGCTCTATCTCGGACGGCGGCGGAATGCCTATATCGAGGGGCTGACGCTCGAGGAGTCCGAAGCGCTGCTCGACGAGATCTGGGATTTCGCCACGCGGCCGGAGATCGCCTGGCGGCACCACTGGCGGGTGGGCGACCTCGTGCTCTGGGACAATCGTTGCACCATGCATCGCCGGGACCCGTTCGATGCAACGGCGCGGCGCGTGATGCACCGCACCCAGGTCAAGGGCGAGGTGCCCCCGGCCGCCTGACCTGAACGCCGGCGGGGGCGAGGTTCGCCGGCACCTCCACGCTGAGGCCGAGCAGGCGGAACGAGTGCGACTTGCCGTGCCCATCCAGGTTGAGGCTGCTGTTCACGCCGCCTTCGAGCACATCGTCGATGACGAAATTGAAAGCCGGTATCGCCGGAAGCTCGTAACGCGTGACGCGCGTCGCGCCGCGATGGCGGAAGAGGGAGAGCACGCGCGCCTCCGTCACCTGCTCGGCGAGCACGGGGTAGAGTGCGGGGTCGTAGGGAATGAGGCTGATATTGAGGCGGTTTCCCTTGTCCCCGGCGCGCGCGTGCGCGACGTCGTGCAGAAGCACTGTCAGCCGGCCGGCGCTCACGACGCGAGCTCCGATGCGCGATGCAGGGCGACCTCGGTCGGCACCATTTCACGCGGGACGAGGAGGGAACGGGTGGCGATGCGCGGCACTGTGCGCAACCGCGCCCCGCTCGTGCCCGCGGGGCCACAGCAGAGCATTGCGAGGACTTCGCGGACCGCCTGCTCGACGGCATCATGCTCCTCGCCGGCGACAGCGAGGCGGACGCGGATATCCTCCGGCTCCGGGCCGGCATAGGCGCGTGCGAGCGTGCCCGCATCATCGTCGAGCACGCTCGCGACACCGATGAGATCGACGCGCGCGCGGACGGGCAAGCCGCGGCGATTGATCCGCTCCTTCAACACCTCCCCGGCGAGACGGGCGCGTGCAAGCGCGTTCGGGCCGGCGAGCGAGATCTCGCCCTCGCCGAGAAAGCCCGCGCGATAGCAGGCGGTGACCTTCAGCTGCTCGGGTGCCGGACGGCCGCGCATGCCGGAGACGGAAACACGATCCGGTCCGACTTGTTTAAGCCTCACCTCGGAAATATCGAGCACCACATCCGGGGTGATATAGGCCGAAGGATCGTGCACCTCGTAGAGAAGCTGCTCCTTCACCGTGCGCAGATCGACGAGCCCACCCGTCTCTTCCGCCTTGGTGATGACGAGACCGCCCGCTTCATCGATCTCGGCGATCGGGAAGCCGATATTCGCGGGATCGGGGATGTCCTTGAAGCCCGGATCGTAGAAGACGCCGCCGGTGACCTGCGCGCCGCATTCGAGCAGATGGCCGGCCGTGACGCCGGCGGCGAGGCGTTGCCAATCCGTGGCGCTCCAGCCGAAATGCGCGATCAGGGGTGCCAGCGCGAGCGCAGGATCGGCGACGCGGCCTGCGATCACGATGTCCGCGCCGCGCGCGAGCGCCGCGGCGAGCGGGGCCGCGCCGAGATAGGCATTGGCCGAGATCATCGCGGCAGGATCGGCGGCGATCGATGCATCCGATTCGATCACTTCCGCCGCCTCGAGCGCGATCTTTCCCTGCACGTCATCGCCGGAGACGATGGCGATACGGAGCTCGCCGAGCCCGATGCGAAGGGCGAGACGCGCGACCGCGCGGGCCGCCGCCTTGGGATTGGCGGCTCCGAAATTGCCGAGGATCGGGATGCGATGCGCTGCGCAATCGGCGAGGATGGGCGTGAGCAGCCGCTCCAGCATCGGCTCGTAGCCGGCTTCGGGATCGCGCAGCTTCTCAAGCTGTGCGAGCGCGATCGTGCGCTCGGCGAGAACCTCGAAAAAAAGCGCTGCAGGCCCACCCTTGGCGATAAGGGTGCGCACGACGGGGATCGGCGCGTCGATGCGGTCTCCGGAAAATCCGGCACCGTTGCCGATGCGGAAGAGATGATTCGGCATCGCACCCTGCTGCTCGCGCGCGAGCGAAGCCCGCACGGCGCAGCGCGTCAAGCCGGCTTGGTTGACGAGGCACGAAGGCGCTGGAAAGGTCCGCTGGTCCGGCATCGAGGAGGGGAGGGGTGATGGACCAGGCTGAGAAAACGCTCGAGGTGCGCGGCTGCCAGGCGCCGCGCGCGAGCATCGCGCCCCCGAAGCTCAAAGCACCGGCGGGCAGCACCGACTGCCATTTCCACATTTTCGGGCCGCACGCGCGCTATCCTTTAAGCCCGGGCCGCAGCTACACCCCGCCCGAGGCGCTCATCGCGCAGTATCTGGCGCTTGCCGGCACGCTCGGTATCGAGCGGATGGTGGTGGTGCAGCCTTCGGTCTACGGCACCGACAATCGCTGCACGCTCGATGCCATCGCGGAGTTCGGCAAGGAGCGGGCACGGGCCGTGGTCGTGATCGACGAACAGGTGACGCCGCACAGGCTCCGGCAAATGCACGAAGCGGGCGCGCGCGGCGCGCGGTTCAACGCGGTGAGCGGCAACGGCACGCCGCTTGAGCAACTGCAAACGCTCGCCCGCCGGATCGCGCCGCTGGGATGGCATGTCCAGCTCTACGTGCACGGGGAGCAGCTCGCGGAGCTCGCGCCGGCACTGCCCGGTCTCGGCGTGCCCGTGGTGATCGATCATATGGGCGGCGTTTCTGCCGAGAAGGGTGTGAACCATCCGGAGTTCCGTACTCTGCTCCGGCTGCTGGAAGGCGGACGCACATGGGTGAAGCTTTGCGGCTATCGCAGCTCCGCTGCCGGTTATCCGTTTTCCGACGTCGAACCGATGGCGAAGGCGCTGATCGCGGTTGCGCCCGAACGGTGCCTCTGGGGCACGGACTGGCCGCACCCGAGCTACATGCGGACGATGCCGGATGACGGGGAGCTCCTTGACCTGCTCGGGGTCTGGGCGCCGGAGACGGCGCTTCAGCGCCGCATTCTCGCCGAGAACCCGGTGACGCTCTACGGGCTTCGCCCGCCCGGCTAATCGCCCTAGAGCAGGATGAGATCACCTGCGCTTACGCATCCTGCTCTGGCTCTTTGTTTGTCGCGTGATTCAGACCTCCGGTGATTCCACCTTCGGTCATCACGCTCTAGGCGTTGGCGGCTTTTCGCGCAGCCGCTTCCTCGGCGCTGGCAACACCCCCATGGGCGGCCGACCAGGCCATCGGGTCCTCGAGGAAGCGGCGGACTTCGGCAAGGGCGGTATCGGCGAAATAGGGACGGTCTTTGCAGGCCTCGAGCACGTCCCACCAGGTGCAGAGGTGGTGCAGCGTGATGCCCATGGCGGCGAGCGTCTCGAGGCTGCCCGGAAAGACACCGTAGAAGAAGACGACGAAAGCGTGGTTGACGACGGCGCCGGCGGCGCGCAGCGCCTCCGTGAACTGGATCTTTGACTGGCCGTCGGTGGTGAGGTCCTCGACCAGAAGGGTTTCCTTGCCCTCGGGCACGTCGCCTTCGATCAAGGCGTTGCGGCCGAAGCCTTTGGGCCGCTTCCGCACATAGGCCATGGGCGTCAACATGCGGTCGGCGATCCAGGCGGCGAAGGGAATGCCGGCCGTCTCGCCGCCTGCCACGACCTCGATCGTTTCTAAGCCGATATGACGGCCGATCTTGGCCACCGCGAGCTCGCAGATGCGGGCGCGGGCGCGGGGAAAATAGATGATGCGCCGGCAATCGATATAGACCGGCGATGCCCAGCCGGAGGTGAAGAGGTAGGGCTCCTCGGGGCGGAAATTGACGGCCTTGATCTCGAGCAGGATGCGCGCGGTCGCCAGAGCTGCGTCGCGATCCCATTCGCTCGTGCCGATTCCCGCCATTGCCGCCTCCACGCTCAGATCGCCCACGTTCCGGTCACGACGTGTTCCTAGAGCAGATTTGCTTCGACCGGCCAGGGCCGATCGTTCGGAGTCCCGAGGCGGTGCCGGGTCCGGAGAGCGGAAGAAAGTCTTTTTGCTTCTTTTTCTTCAGAAAAAGAAGTTTTTCCTCCTTTCCTCTTCAATGCATCACCAAGGGGCAAGGCCCCGAAGGTTGACGCGCGCGGGGCCCGCCGGCAGCTTGCGCGCGCATCTGTGGAGGGCTCGGAATGGCGAGGCGCTATCGGATCGCGGTGATTCCCGGCGACGGCATTGGCCAGGAGACCGTGCCCGAAGGCATGCGCGTGCTGGAGGCCGCCGCCCGGCGCTACGGCTTCGCGTTCGCCGCCACCGAGTATGACTGGTCCTGCGCGCGCTATGAGCGTACCGGCGCGATGATGCCGGAGGACGGGATCGATCAGCTCAAGGGGAGCGATGCCATCTTCCTCGGCGCAGTCGGCTGGCCGGGCGTGCCGGACCATGTCTCCCTCTGGGGGCTTCTCATCCCGCTGCGCCGCCAGTTCGACCAGTATGTCAATCTTCGTCCCTGCCGGCTTCTGCCGGGCGCGAAAACTCCGCTTGCGAACCGCACGCCGGCGGAGATCGATTTCTATGTCGTGCGCGAGAACACCGAGGGCGAATACAGCAGTGCCGGCGGGCGGATGTTCGCCGGCACCGAGCGTGAGTTCGTCACGCAGGAGAGCGTCTTCACCCGCCACGGTGTCGATCGCGTGCTGCGCTATGCCTTCACGCTCGCCCGCTCACGGCCGAAGAAGCATCTGACCTCGGCCACCAAGTCGAACGGCATCACCTTCACCATGCCGTACTGGGACGAGCGCTTCCGTGCGATCGGCGCGGAATTTCCCGATATCCGCACCGACCAGTTCCACATCGACATCCTGACCGCTCAGTTCGTCCAGCATCCGGACTGGTTCGATGTCGTGGTGGGTTCCAATCTTTTCGGCGACATTCTTTCCGATCTCGGCCCCGCTGTGGCCGGGTCGATCGGCATCGCGCCCTCGGCGAACATCAATCCCGAGCGGGCGTTTCCCTCGATGTTCGAGCCGGTGCACGGATCGGCGCCGGATATCGCCGGCAAGAAGATCTGCAACCCGATCGGCCAGATCTGGTCGGGCGCGATGATGCTCGATCATCTCGGGGAGCACGAGGCGGCCGCCGCGATCGTTGCGGCGATCGAGAAGCTGCTCGGCGAAGGCGGGCCGCGCACGCGCGATATGGGCGGCCAGGCCGGCACGGGGGATGTGGGGAAGGTGCTGGCCGAGATGGTCGCGAGCAGCTGAAGGGGCCCGATCGGGCTGAGATCCGCCCTTGGGTGACACACCCACCTTCGTCTTGCTGATCAGGCGGCACGTGGATACACTCCTGGCACGTCTTGCGAGTGATTCGCAACAAGGAGCCGTGTCCCATGGGCCGTGAATTCAGCCATATCGCTCGCCGTTGCGAGCGCGCCGTGGTGACGGCCTATCGCGACCTGCGCCGCAATGGCTGCGGCGACCTCGAATCCTTCCAGGCTTGCACGACTCTCTACCGGATCCATCATCCCGAGTCCTCGATATCGGAGGCGCGCCTTCTGGTCGCTGAGTGGATCGACCATCACGTCGTGCGCGGCGACAAGGGACCGACCTCGGGCTGCGATTGCGCCTGAGCGCTGGTGAGAGCCGGCTTCGGGATCATCGGCCATCGCGGCGCGCGGGGGCTTTATCCGGAGAACACGCTCGAGGGGTTTGCGCGGGCGCTGGCCGCCCGGGTGCGGTATTTCGAGATCGACATCGCCATTACCGCCGATGACGTTCCCGTCCTCTATCATGATTTCGTCCTCAATCCGGACATCACGCGCGGGCCGGACGGCGCTTGGCTCGACCGCCCCGGCCCGGCGCTCCGCACGCTGACATTCGCCGAGCTCGATGCCTACGACGTCGGAAGGATCCGGCCGGGCTCGGACTATGCCGCCCGCTTTTCCGCACAGATGCCGATCGACGGAGCGCGCATCCCCACACTCGCCGCAGTTCTCGCCGCGGCGCCCGAGGCGCATTTTCTGATCGAGCTCAAGAGCGATCCCACCCGGCCAGGATTGACGGCACCGGGACCAAGCATGGCCGAGTTGGTCGCCGCTGCGGCGGACGCGGCGGGCGCGCTTGCACGGATCCGTGTGGAGAGCTTCGACTGGAGCGGGCTGCGCCATCTCGGGCGCACCCGGCCGGAGATCGCGCGGGCCTGGCTCACCGAGCCGAGGACCGAGGCGGAGGCGCGAATCTGGTGGGGGACGGGGCGCGAAGGGCGCCCGGTGCCGCAGATGATCGCTGATGAGGGCGGCGGGGCTTGGGCACCGCTCTATACGGCGATCGACGCCGCGGACGTGGCCGAAGCTCAGGTGCTTGGCATCGCTGTGCTGCCCTGGACCGTGAATGACCCCGAGGCGATGTCCCGCCTCGCCGAATGGGGCGCAGCGGGACTGATCACCGACCGCCCGGACATCGCCCGGACTCTATTCGCGGAGACCATGCCGATCAGGGCGCGTTGAGAAAGTTGGCGTTGGCCGAGGCGCGAGAAACCAATGCCTGCATCTCGGGATTCTGGACCGCATCCTCCGCGACCAGAGCCTCCATGGGCACAAAATACTCGTGCGGGTGAGGGATTTGGCTTTTCACGAAGCCGTTGTAGTGCCGTTGCTTGAGCCCGTACATCACGCGCACATCGCGGACCGGCAGAACCAGCGGCACGAGCGGGGATGACGCCACCACGCCCGTAAGCTTCCAGCGTGGAACCGGCTGGTTGGGCAGGGCAGGGGCGAGCAGCCAGGGCAACGGGCAGACAGCGAGCAAGGAATTCGTGCTCGGGGCGAAACGGGACCGCTTGTCGAGCAGGTTCTGGAGCGAGCCGCAGGCTTCAATGGCAAAGATATCCACAAAAGGCTCCACAGCTGTGCCGCCAAAATGAAGCCACAGCCCATCCGGAAGGGTGCGCAGCCGATTGCTACCGGGGAGCTTCAGGAACGGATGGCATGTTTCTGATTCTTCTCCAGGTCGTCCGCGCAGCCAGTGTTCCCGTTCGAGCGGGCGACGCACCAGGCCGGGCGGGCGTTGAGGCCAGCGGCGGAGGCGGTCACGCACGAGAGCATCGAGCGTGTTGGCATGTTTCATGGCTGGCTCTCCTCTTATTTTAGCGTCGCAGCCTTATCAACTTATTGGCGTATTCATAGCGTAACAAGGAACAACGGCAAGGAGAAACTTATCTGATAACAACGAATAATTTACGCTTCATACAACCTGAAGTTTCAGTCCCAGGAACATCTCTTTCCCGGAGAAGGAACGAGCTCGAGAAGATCTCGCGCCGACCCGTAAAATTGCGCGACCGCACCACGAATTACTCCCGAGTCTTTTGAATCCTTTGGGCTCACGTCTTGAAGTTACTTATCAACACTCTGTGGATAAACTTATCCACCGAGCGCCGAGGATCGTCTCTGCCATCCTGCCCCTTTGCGATGTGTGACAACGGGCACCCGCCCGCTTAGAGCGGGATGCGTTCGCTCTCGCTCACTTATCCCGCTCTCGCCTTTGTTTTCCCCGCGTGATTCACGCCTTCGGTGATTCCACCTTCGGCGATCACGCTCTAACAAGCGTCCCATGTCGCTGCTCGCCGTCGAAAACCTCTCCTTCAGCCTCGTCGGTCGTGCCCTGCTCGACCATGCGAACCTTTCCCTCGATGCCGGGCGGAAGGTCGGTCTGATCGGACGCAACGGCGCCGGAAAATCCACTCTGCTCAAGCTGATCGCCGGCGAGCTGCAGCCCGACGGAGGCATCATTCGTCTCGCCGCCCGAACCCGGCTCGGAAGCGTTGCGCAGCACGCCCCTGGGGGCGATGCGACGCCGATTGCGGTCGTGCTATCCGCGGACACCGAACGCAGCGCGTTGCTCGAAGGGGCCGAGACCGCGTCCCCGGAGCATCTTGCAGAGATCCATGAACGGCTGGTCGTCATCGGCGCGCACGACGCACCGGCGCGCGCGGCCGCGATCCTTGCGGGATTGGGTTTCGATGAGGCGGCCCAGAACCGGCCGATGGACAGCTTCTCCGGCGGCTGGCGCATGCGCGTTGCTCTTGCGGCCGCTCTCTTCTCCGCCCCTGACCTGCTGCTTCTCGACGAGCCGACCAACCATCTCGACCTCGAGGCGACGATCTGGCTCGAATCCTGGCTCGTCCGCTTTCCCGGCGCGGTTCTGATGGTTTCCCATGACCGCGACCTGCTCGATCGGGCAGTGGACTCCATCGCCCATCTCGATCGCGGCAAGATCGCGCTCACCCCGGGCGGCTTCGCCGAGTTCATCCGCATTCGCACCGAGCAGGCCGAGCAGCAGGGCCGCGAAGCCGCGCGCATCGCAGCCCGGCGCGAGCATATGCGGGCTTTCGTCGAACGCTTCCGTGCCAAGGCGACCAAGGCGCGCCAGGCGCAGTCCCGGCTTAAGGCGCTGGCGCGACTGCCTGCGATCGAGACCATCGTCGAGGAGGCGCCGACCCGCTTTGCCTTCCCCGAACCGCGGACGATCCCCCCGCCGCTTCTTTCGCTCGAACGGGTCTCGCTCGGCTATGATGGAAGAGCCGTCCTCTCCAGCGTCTCGCTCCGGATCGACATGGAGGACCGGATCGCGCTGCTCGGTGCCAACGGCAACGGCAAATCCACTCTCGCCAAGGCTCTCGCCGGTCGGCTCATGCCGATGTCGGGCGATCTGCGCCGCGCGCCTCGGCTCCGTGTCGGCTATTTCGCTCAGCATCAGGAGGAAGAGCTCGATCCCGCGTTGAACGTCCTGGATCATCTCGCCCGTGCACTGCCAAAAGCAACCATCACCGAGCTTCGGGCGCAGGGCGCGCGGTTCGGCCTTGATGCCCAACGGATCTGCACCAACATCGCCGATCTCTCGGGCGGCGAGCGTGCGCGTCTGCTGCTGTCACTCGCAACGCGCGACGCACCTCAGCTGCTGATCCTCGATGAGCCGACCAACCACCTCGATATCGACGCCCGCGAGGCCCTGGTCCGCGCGCTTACGGAGTTCGCCGGCGCGGTCGTGCTGATTACCCACGACACGCACTTGATCGACCTCGTTGCCGACCGCCTGCTGCTGGTTGCCGATGGGCGCGCAACAGCCTTCGAAGGCGACCTTGACGCCTATCGCAGCTTGATGACGGTCTCCACCCGAAAGGAATCGCACGACACCCCGGCCGTTCGCACCGATCGCCGCGGTCGGGCCGAAATCCGGGAAACGCTCAGGCCTTTACGCCAGAAGGCACGAGCGGCCGAGCAGATCCTCGAACGCCTCGCCGCCGAACGGCGGGAGATCGAGACAAGCCTTGGCAACGCCGGCTTCTACGCGCGCGCCGGTAGCGAGGAGATCATCCGGCTGAACCGGCGCCTCGCGACGATCATGCGGGAAGCGGAAAACGCCGAAAACGAATGGCTCGCCGCGATCACGGAGCTGGAAGCGGCCGGTGCCGCGTGAACGCTATGGGCAAGCAGGAGACCAGGAGGGCTCTGCCCCCTGGACAATTCCCTATCGCACGAGCGCGATAAGGAGCAGTTCCAGAGGGCCGCCTTCCCCGATTTTCCTTGTCAGCTCAGCGCGCGGCCAGCGGCACGTAGTTGCGTTGCGTGGGGCCGGTATAAAGCTGGCGGGGGCGACCGAGGCGTTGCGAGGGATCCTCGATCATTTCCTTCCACTGGCTGATCCAGCCCACGGTCCGCGCCACTGCGAAGAGGACCGTGAACATGCTGGTCGGAAAGCCCATCGCCTTGAGGATGATGCCCGAATAGAAATCGACGTTCGGATAAAGCTTGCGGCTGACGAAGTAATCGTCCTCGAGCGCGATTTTTTCGAGCGCCATGGCGAGGTCGAGCAACGGATCATCCTTGATGCCGAGCTCATCCAGCACCTCGTAGCAGGTGCGTTGCATGATCTTCGCCCGCGGGTCGTAGTTCTTGTACACGCGGTGGCCGAAGCCCATCAGCCGAACATTGCTGTTGCGATCCTTCACCTTGCCGATGAAGTCCGGGATCGCGCTCACATGGCCGATCTCGCCCAGCATCTTGAGCACCGCCTCGTTCGCTCCGCCATGTGCCGGGCCCCAGAGGCTCGCGATACCCGCGGCGATGCAAGCAAAGGGATTGGCGCCGGTAGAGCCGGCCAACCGCACCGTGCTCGTCGAGGCGTTCTGCTCGTGGTCCGCATGAAGGGTCAGGATGCGGTCCATCGCCCGCGCCAGGATCGGATTCACCTTGTACGGCTCGGCCGGCACCGCGTTCATCATGTAGAGAAAATTTTCGGCGTAGGCGAGGTCGTTGCGCGGATACATGAAGGGCTGGCCGACCGCATATTTGTACGCCCATGCGGCAATTGTCGGCACCTTGGCGATCAACCGGAAGGCGCTGATGGTGCGATGCTCGGGGTTCGTGATGTCGAGGCTGTCGTGATAGAAAGCCGAAAGCGCGCCAACCACGCCGCACATCACGGCCATGGGATGGGCATCGCGGCGGAAGCCTTCGAAAAAGCGCCGCAGCTGCTCGTGCAGCATCGTGTGGTGGCGGACGGACATGTCGAACTCAGAGAGTTCGGTGGCGTTCGGAAGCTCGCCGTTCAGCAGCAGATAGGCGACTTCGATGAAGCTCGCATGCTCGGCGAGCGCCTCGATCGGGTAGCCGCGGTAAAGCAGAACGCCTTCATCGCCGTCGATATAGGTGATCTTGCTTTCACAGCTCGCAGTCTCGCCGTAGCCGGGATCGAAGGTGAAGATGCCGAGACTGCCGTAAAGCTTGCGTATGTCCGCGACCGACGGGCCGATCGACCCGGCGAGCAACGGCAGCTTCATGGTCTGATTCGTGCCGTCGAGGCTGATCGTGACAGAGCCGTTGGCTGTGCCGCTCATGCAGTTCCCCCTTGTTCCCTCGCAGGCGGCAGACCGGGTTTCCGCAGCCGCATCTGTGCATCGTCACCGGACAGAAGGAATCTTCTGCCCGGGCCTTTCGCGATGCAATAAATAAGGGCGAAATTCAGCCGCGCGCAACCTTCGCTCCCGCAGCAATCGGCAGCCATGCTTTCCAGGCCGGTTTCCCCTTCCGGTTGCGGGTTCAGGTCCAGAACGGGGTCTGTTTGCGGAACTTGCGCCAAACGGCTTCAACCCGTGCGCGCTCGCGGAGCGCGTTCGCGGCAACGAAGCCGCGGACGACGCCGCCCGCCTCACCGCTTCCGGCCGGGCCGAGCTCGGCAAGCAGCCGCTCCACCGCAACCGCATCGTTGACGGTGCCGAGCCGGTCCTGCAGCCGCGCGAGGCGGCGAATGAAGCGCTGCACGTCCCTGCGCGGAAAGAAGGGCGAGAGCAGCTCGCCCGCGTAGCGCAGCCGCTTCGCCCTCAGCCGAATCGCGTGCAGATGCACCGCGTCGGCTGTCTCGATATCGGATGCGGCCGAGAGGAGCTTGCGATACCGCCGTTGCATGAGCGCGGGCGCAGCTTCCGCGAGCGCTGTCTCAGCCTCTGCCTCAGGCACGGCATGCCCGTGCGCTTCATCAGGCATGTCGCGAGCGGGCAGGCTGGGTGTTTCCCATGGCCGCAGAACGGCGAGCGCGGCAAGGCGAAGGATGAGGCGGCGAAAATCCGCCTGGTCGAGCTCGGCGCGCAGCGCTGCGTACGCCGTATCGCGCCGGCGGCGCGCCGCCTTGAGCAGCCGCGCGAGTGGGGCATCCTTCGGAAAAGCGGCCGCGACCGCCGGCCCGGTTCCTTCAAGAAACACATCCCATTCCCGCGCCGGGCCGAGAGCGCGGGCGAGGGTGCCGAGACCCGCGGTCGCTTCGGTGAGCGCGGCAGGTCCGGGCACGAGAGGCTTGAGCAGCGTCATCGCCGTGCGTAGGCGACGGAGTGCGACGCGCATCTGGTGCACCGGCTCGCTGCCCTCCCCGCTCGCCGCGCTGGGTGCCAGGGCAACCAAGGTCCTGGCGAGCGACGCCACCATCCAAGCCAGCGCCCCGCTCACCGCAATCGCGGGGGGCAGCACGGGGAGCCCGCTCGGCGGGCTCACATCCTCCGCACCGAAGCTGAGCGCCTCGGCGGCGAGGCTCGTCGCCGGCACCGCGCAGGGCAGATCCGCAAGCAGCTGATCCGCGAGGGCAAAGACTGCCACGGGCGGCCCCGAAAGGCGGAGCCGGGCGAGCCTCCGATCCGCACGCGCGGTGTGAAGCGTGCCTTCGAGCAGGTCGAGGGCGATCTGGCCGGCGGTTCCCTCCGCGGCTTCTTCGGCGATTTCCCCGACGACTTCCCCGGCAATTTCCGAGGCAATTTCCCCTGGGGCGGCGGCAATCGTCGCGCTCCTCCGGGTTCCCTCGAAGCGGGCCACGGTCCTCAGCCCGTCAGGGAGGGTGCGGCCAAGCGCTTCGCCAAGTCCCGCCAGGTGATCGGCCTCGGCCAGAATCGCCGGCACCACGCCGGGCGGCGCCGGGGGGCTTTCTCCCTTCTTGTCCGCCGTGGATCCGAGCGGCTCAAGCCACCACAGCCGCGCCCGGCCGCGCTGCTCTTCAGCGAGTGCCAGACCTTCCGCGGCGAGCGCGGCATCGGCAGCGTCGTGCCAGGCAACGCGCAACGGCCGTCCCCGCGCCCAGATCGCCTGGCCGGGACGGAGCAGCGGATGCCGGCGGAGCGATCCCGCCGCTTCGGGCGGGACCGCCAGTTCGAGGGAAAAGACGCTCAGGCTGCCATCTCCGGCAGATCGCGCGGCAGCAGGAACCGCACCAGGCGCCCGGCACCCGGGCCGAGCGCCCGCCAGCGCCCGGCGATCGCGAATTCGGCCAGCGCCGCGGTCGGAAAGTGCTGCGTGAGCCGCTCGGCATCGGAGGTCCGCTGGCTCTTGCCGATGAGCGTCACGGCGAGCTCGTGCAGTCCCGGATTGTGTCCGATCACCAGCACGCCCGCTTCGCTTTCCGCGAGCTCCTTCAGTATCGCAAGCAACCGGGATGCGTCGGCGAGATAGAGCGGCTCCGGCGTCTCGATCCGCACCTTGGCGGGAAAGGGTGCGAGCGCGGCGAGAGTCTGCATTGTCCGCTTGGCCGGCGAAGCGAGGATCAGGCCCGGGATCAGACCGAGCTCTGCCATCGCCCGGCCGATGGCCGCTGCCGCGCGTTCTCCGCGGCGGTTGAGCGGCCGGTCACGGTCGGCGACCGCGGGATCGTCCCATGACGACTTCGCGTGCCGCAGAAGGAGAAGCTGGTGCATGCCCGCCCGCCCGGGCTCCCTGAAGAATCGCCGCGATCCTGCCACAGATCGCGGCTGCTGTCCCGCGCGGGCGGTGCAGACGTGGATCAGACGGCGAGACGCACCCCGCGCCGGCGCAGCCCGCACTCTTCCGCCGTGGCCAGGCGCTCGTAGAGAGCGAGATAGTCCTCGGCCATGCGCCGGGCGGTGAAGCGGCGTTCGAACTCGGCGCGGATCCGTCCCCGCTCAAGCGCGTCGAGCCGCCCGGCCGCGGCGACCGCGCCCGCGACGTCGGGGACGATGAAGCCCGTCAGTCCATCCTCGAGGATTTCGCGAACCGATCCGCGGTCGAACGCGATCACGGGCGTGCCGCAGGCCATGGCCTCGATCATCACGAGCCCGAACGGTTCCGGCCAATCGATCGGCATGAGCAGGGCGAGAGCACCGCTCAGGAACGCCGATTTCTCATGATCGCTGATCTCGCCGATGAACTCGATGCCGGGCTGGTCGAGCAGCGGTCGGATTTTTTCCTCGAAATAGCGCTGATCGACGCGATCGACCTTGGCCGCGATCCGAAGCGTGATGCCGCTCCGGCGTGCAATCTCGATCGCCCGATCGACGCCCTTCTCGGGGCAGATCCGGCCGAGGAAGGCGAGGTAGCCGGGCTGGATCGGGAGCGGGCGCAGGAGATTCGCGGGCAGCCCGTGCTGGATGGTTGCCGCGAAGTTCGCCTGCGGAAGCGGCGCGCGCTGCGCATCCGAGATCGACACCACGGACACGCCGGGGAAACGCGCATAGATCGGCGGCAGCTCGGCGAGGTCGAGCCGGCCGTGCAACGTCGTCAGGAACGGGGTCGGCTGGCGGGTGAAGAGCGAGAACGGCCAGTGGTCGAGATGAAAATGGAGAATGTCGAAATTGTCGGCCACGCGGCAGACGTCCTCCATCATCATCATGTGCGGTGTCACCTGATCGATCACCGCCGGATCGAAGCGCAACGCCCGCGGCCATAGCGCACGCAGCTTGGCGCTGGTACAGGAATCGCCGCTGGCGAAGAGGGTCACATCGTGTCCCATCCCCACCAGCTCCTCGGTGAGATAGGCGACGACCCTCTCCGTGCCGCCATAAAGCTTGGGCGGAACGGCCTCGGTGAGCGGAGCGATCTGGGCGATACGCATGGGGCGGCCCTCCTCTGGGCTATGGCGGGAACATGGACCGCCAGAGACATTGGGCGAGGCGATCGCGGCAAGAGGAGGACGAGGATTGCCGTAGATTTGCCAAACAGTTGCGGTCTTCTGTGGCCGCTGACGCGATCTGCGGGGGCGAATGATCGTTCCGATGCCGAATCGCGCCGGCAGAAAGCAACTCTAGGGTGCCATCGCACCCGCCTCGGAGCCTCTGATGCACGACCGACGAACCCGTCCCCTTCGTTTCATGCTGGACTATGTGCTCCGCTATCCCGTCGGTCACGCGATTGTGCTCGGCGGCGTGCTCGGAGCGGTCGCCTGTGCGGTGGGCTCGCAATACGCGGTTGCGGGCCTCGTCGATGTGCTCGCGGCCGGCAACCCGGCCCGGGTCTGGTCGGCCATTGCGGTGCTGGCCGCGCTGATCGCCTCCGACAATCTGCTCTGGCGTGTCGCCGGCTATCGCGCGAGCCGGGTTTTCGTTGCCGTCACCGGCGATGTCCGCCGCGATCTCTTTCGTCATCTCGTCGGTCATTCCCCGGCCTATTTCATTTCCCGCCTGCCGGGCGCGCTTGCCGGGCGGATCAGCGCCGCGGCGGATGCGTTCTACATCGTCGAGACGACGCTCGTCTGGCGGGCGCTGCCACCCTGCCTCGCGGTTTGCGGCGCAATCATCACGCTGAGCTTCGTCTATTGGCCGATGGCGCTGGCGCTGGCGGCGATCGCGATCTTGCTTGCGGCGGTGCTGATGCGTCTCGCCGCCAGGGGCCGCGACGTCCATCAAGCCTATGCGAGCGAGGCCTCGGCGGTGAACGGCGAGATGGTGGACGTCGTCAACAACATGCTCCTCGTCCGCGCCTTCGGTGCCCAGCGGCGCGAATATGAGCGCTTTTCCGCCAAGGTCGGCGGCGAGGTCGAGGCACGGCGCCGCAGCCTCGCCTTTCTCGAAACGCTCCGTCTCCTGCATGCCGTGACGACGGCCGTGCTCACCGCCGCGATGCTCGTCTGGGCAGCGCTGCTTTGGCGCGCTCATCTGATGACGCCGGGCGATGTGGTGCTGGTCGTGACGCTCGGCTTCACCATCCTGCACGGCACGCGCGACCTCGCCGTCGCGGCGGTTGATCTCGTGCAGTACCTGGCCCGCTTCAGCGAGGCGATTTCAGCGTTGCTGGAGCCGCATGAGATGCGGGAGCGGCCCGAGGAGCCGGGCAGGGAGCTGCAGAGCTACAGGGCCGAGGAATCCTCTATCGAACCTCAGGCCGAGCTCACCTCCGCCCGCAAGGGCGGGCGGATCTCGCTCCGCAACGTCGAGTTCGCCTACCCGAGCGGCAAGGGCGCGGTCCTGCGCAATGTGACCCTCGAAATCGCGCCGGGCGAGCGGGTCGGGCTCGTGGGCCGCTCCGGGGCCGGCAAATCCACCATTCTCGCCTTGATCCAGCGCCTCTGGGACCCCGACGCCGGGGCTGTGCTGATCGACGGCCATGCCATCTCGGACCTCAGCCGCGAAAGCATCGCGTCGAAAGTGGCGGTGGTGCCGCAGGAAGTGATGCTCTTCCACCGCTCGGTGCTTGAGAACATCCGCTACAGCAAGCCCGATGCGACCGATGCCGAGGTGCGCGCCGCCGCCGAGGCAGCCGGATGCGGCGACTTCCTCGACGAGCTTCCGCAAGGCCTCGCGACCATGGTCGGCGAGCGGGGTGTGCGGCTCTCCGGTGGCCAGCGCCAGAGGCTGGCGATCGCCCGCGCCTTCCTTCGCGATACGCCGATCCTGCTGCTCGACGAGGCCACCTCCTCGCTCGACAGCGAATCCGAGCAGGCGGTGCAGGAGGCGCTCAACAGGCTCATGCATGGGCGCACCGTCGTTGCGGTTGCGCACCGCCTCTCGACCCTTCGGGACTTCGACCGGATCGTCGTCGTCGAGGACGGGCGGCTCGTGCAGGACGGCCCGCCGTCCCTGCTGGAGGCGGTGCCGGGGCCCTATCAGCATCTTCTGCGCCGCCAGGCGCTGCGCGTCGTGTCCTCCGAGGCTGCCTGAAGGCTCCGAGCAGACCATCCGCCGGGCGGCGAACCATCCGCCCGGCCCTCGGACCTTTGGTCCCGCTATCGTTCCGCCCGGTATGCTGTTAAGTGGGCAGCGCCCGGCGCCTGCAAGGCGCCGGGGCCGGAGAGGGCGGGCAAAATGCGCATCAAAGGTTCATGGCCTGCTGCCGGCGGGCAACGAGAAGGCCGCTCCGGCTCGTGACGATCCTCCGACCGGCGCTGCGGGCCGTGGATTCCCTCGGCCATTGGTCCGGCCTCCTCGGCCGCCCGCTCTCTGCCGAGCGGCTGATCGAGATCGCGCGCCGCCGCGCCCGCCATGAGGATCTCGGCGATATCCCGATTGCCGAGCCGCTGGAGCGGCTGCTCGAAGCGTGCCGCGCCGAGGCATCGCTCAGCCTCGTCGGCCGGTTTGCACTGAAATGGGATTCGCTGCGCTTCCTCGCCAACCTTCTCGATCTTGCGAAAGCGGAACAAAAAACACCCGCGATCGCCGGCGAGCCCATCACGCGGCCGATCTTCATCACCGGCTTTCCACGCAGCGGCACCACCTTTCTTCACGAGCTCATGCTGTGCGATCCGGCGAACCGCGCCCCGCGCGTGTGGGAGACGATCTTTCCCTACCCCCCGCGCGAGGACAGAGATGGTCCGGACCGGCGCGTCGCGCGCGTGGCCCGCCAATTGCGGATGTTCGGCCGTCTGGCACCGGAATTCCACGGCCTGCACCGCATCTCGGCCACCTCGCCGCAGGAATGCAGCGAGATCACGGCTCATTCCTTCCGCAGCCTCCGCTTCGATACGACCTACCGCATTCCCTCCTACCGGACCTGGCTCGAATCACGCCGGCCGGGCACGGAGGGCCATCTGCCCGCCTACCGGATGCACCGGCGGTTCCTCCAGCACCTTCAGCATCAGCACGGCGCGACACGCTGGGTGCTCAAATGCCCCGACCATGTGTTTGCGCTCGACGCGCTGCGCGCGGTCTATCCTGACGCCGGCCTCGTTTTCGTTCATCGCGACCCGGCACGGGTCCTGCTCTCCGTCGCCAGGCTCACGGAGGTCGTGCGCCGGCCCTTCACCCGGCATCTCGATCCGATGGAGATCGGACGCGGCGAGAGCGCCCGCTGGCACGAAGGCGCGCAACGCATGATCGCAGCCACCGAGGACCCACGTTCGGCGGGCGGAATATGCCATGTGCGATACCTCGACCTGATCGCCGACCCGGCAGCCACGGTCACCGCTCTGTACCGCCACTTCAACATCCCCGAGCCGGACGGCCTCGCGGCCGCGGTTGCCCGCTTCGCGGCCGCCGAGCCCAACGGCGGCTACGGCGTGCATCGCTATCGCACCGAGGATCATGGATTGGACGCGGACAGGGAACGCGAAAAATTCCGGCCCTACCTGATGCACTTCGACGTCGCACCCGAACCCGCCGAGGCTCCTCGAACCACCCCGCCGCGCGGCAGCTCCCTCCGCTCACGCCCCGCCGGACTGAGCCGGCCGGCCTGAGGGAGAAGCCTGCTTTCTCTGAAGAAAAAGACTTTTTCCCGTTTTCCGGACCCGGCGCCAGTTGGGGACTCCGAACGGATCGGGGGCTCAGCCGGCGCGGCGAAAGGTGAGATTGATGCGGCAGGAGCCGGTGAGGGGGTGGAAACCGGCCGGCAGCGGGGCGATGCCATGGAAGGCGAGGCGCGCGGCGCCGCCCCAGACGACGATATCGCCATGTTCCAGGCGAATGCGGCTCGGGCGTGCGGCGCGCGTGAGCCCGCCGAAAAGGAAGGTCGCGGTCAGCCCGAGCGAGACCGAGACGATCGGCTGATCGAAGTCGCGCTCGTTCCGATCCTGGTGCAGGGCGAGCTGCGCTCCCGGAGCGTAGCGATTGATCAGGCAGGAATCGGGCGTGAATCCCGGAAAGCCCGCCGCTTCGGCGGCATGTTGGGCGAGGCCGGCGAAAGAGGCGGGCAGGGCAGGCCAAGGGCGCCCGGTTTCGGGGTCGCAGGGATCGTAGCGGTAGCCGCGCCGGTCGGTGACCCATCCCAGGGCACCCGCGCTTGTCATCGCGACCGACATCCGATGTCCGCCGGGCGTAAGCATGTGGCGGAAGGGCGCGACGGCGAGGATGCTCCCGAGTTGCTCGAGAAGTTCGGTTCCGGGCGCGGCAAAGCCGGGCAGAAGCGTGGCGTCGGGGGCGATCGCACTGGGAGCGCGCGCGAGGCCGGAGAGAAGGTCGGGGCTCATTTCCTAACGCGCGTCGTGGAAGATCACGCCGAGCACGTGCCGCCGGCCGGAGCGGATCATGCTCACGCCGTGGCGCATCGCCACGCGATGGAAGCCGCGCACGCCGCGCACCGGGCGGTGGTGAACGGCGAAGACGACGCCGTCTCCCTGGCCGAGCGGCACCACCGTGGCGCGGGATTGCATGCGGGGCCGGTTCTCAACGAGAACAAACTCGCCGCCTGTGAAGTCCTGCCCCGGGACCGAAAGCAGGAAAGCTGCCTGCAACGGGAAGACATGGGCGCCATAAAGATCCTGGTGCAGGCAATTGTAGTCGCCGGCACCGTATTCCAGTAGCAGCGGCGTCGGGCGCGCCTGGCCGGCATCGCGGCATAATTTAAGAAATGGATTTAGACTTTCTGGATAGATATCAGAAACAGAAAGATATTCATTCCAACGGTTGGCGATTGCGGCGAGCGGCGGATAGAGCGTTTCGCGCAATGAGGCCACGGGTTCCGGAAGCGGGTAGGCGAAATATTTGTATTCACCCTGCCCAAAATTGTGCCGCGCCATGACGACCCGGCTGCGGAAGGGTACCTCTTTACTATAGAGCGCCGAGAGCGCCCGGCATTCCGCAGGACCGAGAAGGCCGGGCAGAACGGCAAACCCCTCTCGGTCAAGATCGGCGGCCACTCTTTCCCAATCGAGCGCATGGATGCGCTCGACCGGGCGAGCCAGAGCGACGCTCATGCGCTGGCCTCGCGAGCGAGGAGGGCGCGCTTGCGCTCCTCGCCCCACTGGTATCCTGCCACTGCCCCATCCGAGCGCACGACCCGATGGCATGGAATGGCAACGGCGATCCTGTTTGAGGCACAGGCCGCGGCGACCGCCCGCACCGCCGTCGGCCGGCCGATGCGGCGGGCGATCTCGGCATAGCTGGCGGTCGCGCCGGCCGGGATCGCGCGCAGAGCCGCCCATACGCGGCATTGAAAGGCCGTGCCCTGGATGTCGAGCGGCAGGTCGAGCCCCCGCGCCGGGGTCTC
>JASHRV010000088.1 GCA_030037175.1 Acetobacteraceae bacterium | reverse complement strand
GTGCTCCGCGATATCGACACCCCCGAAGCCCTCGCTGCTATGCCACGCCGGTTCTGAGAGAGGGAAGGAAGCAAGGCCAGGGGACGCTGTCCCCTGGACCCCTGCCAGGGTCTGGGACCCTGGACCCCATCCGTTTGGCGGCGGAACGGGCGGTCCGGTCGGAAGCGAAATCGCTTCCGACCGGACCGCCCGTTCCGCCGCCAACGAAAGGGTTCCAAGGGCTCAGCCCTTGGCGGGGGATCCAAGGGGGCAGAGCCCCTTGGTCTTTCTTGCTTGCTGCTTTCTTGCTTTCTCCCTGGGTTTACTCAGGAACGGGGACGTCGAAGCCGTTGAGGGTGACGGAGACGAGGCAGTAGAGGCCGACGAGGTAGACGAGCTCTGCGGCGCTGGCTTCGCCGAAGGTTGCGGTTGCCTGGCGCCAGCTGAGTTCGGGCAGGCCGCTGCCGCCGACGAGGGCCGAGGCGATGTCGTAGGCGATGGCTTGTTCACGGGTGAGGTCGCCCGGGCGTTGGCCGGCGACGATGGTTGCGATCGTGTCGTCCGAGAGGCCGCGCAGCTCGGCGGCGATGACGTGGGCATAGAGCTCGTAGGCGGAGTGGAATTTCGCGCCGGTGACGAGGATCGCCACTTCGCGGACCGGGCGTGGGAGGGTTGGCGAAAACGAGAGCGCCTTGACCAGCTCCCAGATCGGGCCGCCGAGCTTCGGCCAATGGAGCCATGGGTTCCATGGCCCGATCAGCGAGCCGTCCTCCCCGATTGCCTTGAAGCCGCGGAAATTCTGCTCGATCCCCTGTTTCATGTCCTCGTAGAGGGGGCGCTGCTCGGCGGAGAGTTCTGAAGGCGGAATGAACGGCAGACGCATGGCGGCCTCCGGTTGCGGTGGCGGGGCGGCGCCACCGCGGCGCGCTCCCGGTTACCGTTTGGCTTCTATCATGCGGATTCCGGGGTCTCTCCGGTCGGAATTGTGTCACGTGCGAGATAATTGGTTTGCGAGGGGAAAGCGAAGGCGGTGCCGGAAGCGGCGACGATGTCCATGATGACGAAGTTGAGCTCCGCCTCGATCGCGGCGATTTCCGGCCGCCGGATTGCGTCGAGGTAGGCGAAGATTTCGAGATTGAGCGTGTAGTCTCCGAATCCCGCGAGATGCACGCGGGCGCCGTCGTCGAGCACGCGCGGGTGGCGGGCGAGCATGGCGAGGATGTCGGACGCGATGCGCTTGAGCTGGGCGCCGGTCGTTTCGTAGCGGAGCCCGATGATGGGGTTGAAGAGGGCCTTGCGGCGGCGGGCCCTGTTCGCGATCCGGATCTGCGCCATTTCGGAGTTCGGGATGGTGAGCAGGATATCGTCGAGCCGGCGGACCTTGGTCGTTCTGAGGCCGATCTCTTCCACCCACCCGGACTCGCCCCCGATGTCGCAATAGTCGCCGACATGGACGGGGCGGTCGGCGAAGAGGGTGAGGCCGCCGATGACGTTCTCGAGCGTGGGGCGGACGGCCAGTGCCACGGCGAGGCCGCCGATGCCGAGTCCGGCGAGCAGCGGGCCGAGCGGGATGCCGATGAAGTCGCCGATGAAGAATATCGCGGAGAGGATGACGGCGATGCTGAGCAGCGTGCCGACGACCCGGATGAGCTGGCCGTCGATGCCGGTGCTGCGCACGCCGAGCGATTCGAGGATCGCGAACTCGATGCGCCGGATGAGCGCGATCGCGAGCCAGGTGAGGGCGACGAACAGGATGAGCTTCAGGGTCGTCACCAGGTCTGCGAGCGTGTCGCCCCAGATTTTCAGCCCGAAGAACGCGAGCACCAGCGTGAGGATGCAGATCCCGCAGATTGCGCCCGGGGCGACGAGCTGGCCGTAGCGGCGGAAGGCGTGGGTCTGGGTCGCGTCGTAGCGGATGCCCCAGAGCCCGACGCGCAGGATCGCCGTGACGGCGGCGACGCAGAGCACGACCAGGCCGATCCATTGCCAGACGGCCTGGCCCAGCACCGGCGTGAGCAGCGGCTTCGGCAGGGCCTGGACGAGTCCGCGCGGGATGAGCGGTCCGGGCGAGTAGCTCCATTGATCGACCGGCGTGAGGATGGAGGCGCCGTGGGCGATCTCCTGCTTCGTTGCCCGGTAGAGCTGGCCGGAGATGGCCTGGGTGGTGGTCGAGAAAAGAAAGTCGCCCATGCGCGGCCCGCTTGCGATGCGGACGAGGACGATCGGCGTGTCCGGCACGCGCCACTGGCCGATATTTTCCCGCTCGACCTCCGCGAGGTCGGGCGCGCCGGCGAGCCGGCCGGGCGGGAGATTGTCGAGCACGAAGGCGAGCTCGGCGGCGGCTGTCACCGCCGCCAGCGTTCGCGGCGGCAGCGGGTAGCTGCTCAGATCGAGCGTTGAGAGCATGCGCAGCACCGAGGGGCGCGGCACCCATGTCGGGCCGTGCGCGAGGAGGTCGCGGCGGGCGAGCTCGGCGTTGGTGCGCAGGGCGGCGATGGTTGCGCGCGGGCTGGAGAGATCCGGCATGAAGAGCAGGAACGGGGGGGCCGTCGCGTTGGAAGGCGCGGCGGCGCCGATGGGGGCCCCAGTGGGGGCCCCAGTGGGGGCCGGCGCGGCGGCCGGTTGGGCCGGCGCCGGGGTGGGGGCGGAGGCGAGGATGGCCGTTGCGGCGAGGATTGCGGCGGCCATGGCCAGCAGACGGGAAATGGAAGGTTTCATGAACGCTTTCCTGCTCCCCCTCGCGCCCGTTGAACGGAATCGGCCAAGGGCGCGACACGCGAAACGCTGTAGCGTTGGCGCCGAGGGTTCCGCAACGTTCTCAACGGGCTATGATCGCGGGCGGCGCCCGCGTTTTTCGAATGGAGAGCCTGTTTGAGAATGCGGCTTCCGGCGAGTCGGAGGCGCCGAAGGCGCCGGCCGGCGCGGCTTTCGAGAACCGGAGGGGAGCGGCCTTATAGGCCGTGAGCACCGGAAGCGCAGAAAGCTACGCCGGACGACCGCCGGAGCCGCATTATCGAACAGGCTCGGAGATTGGAGCGTGATCGCCGGAGGTGGAGAAACCGAAGGCGTGAATCACGCGGGGAAACAAAAGCTAGAGTGGGATGCGTGAGCGAGAGCGAACGCATCCCGCTCCAGGGGGAGAAGAGAGAATGACCGTCCGCCTTGCCGCTTATGGCGCCGCGCTCGCCGTGGCTCTTTTGACGCCGGCCGTTGTCTGCACGCGGAGCGCGCGGGCGGACACCGCCGCCGCGAACGCCTGCGCCGCGCAATTGCCGAAGGACGCGCGGACGATTTTCGACACCACCCTGCCCCAGCTCACGCCGAGCGCCGATCTGCGTTCGCTCGTGACCGCCAGCACCCGCAAGCTCGCCCTGGCCGGCACCATCGACCGCGGCGACGCCCGCCAATCGGCGATGGATGCGGCGAAATGCCTCCAGCTTGCTGGCAGCTGAAAGGCTGCATGGGGCATGCCGAGCGAATATCTTCTGGCCGCGCCGGTGCTCGGGATCGTCTGGCCTTCCATGGCGGTCGCACTGTGGTGGGGCACGGCCTGCGCCTTCATGGGGGCCCGGGATGAGGTGCCGCGCGATGGTGGAGAAGGCGGCGGCGAGAGCGGCGGCAAGCCGGCGCGGAAGGCGCGGTGACGACGGCGCGCGTTGCCTTCACCGGCGCCTCGCACTGGCATTTTCCGCTCTACGCCGAGCCGGCCATGGTTTCGGAGGGGATTCGTGTCGTGGGCGTTGCCGATCCGGACGAGGCGGCGGCGCGGAAGGCGGCGGCGCGGGTCTCGTGCGAGGCGTGGACGGACTGGCGCGAGATGTGCGAGCGGGCGCGGCCCGATTTCGTGTTCGTCCTTGGCCGGCACTGCGACATGCCGGAGGTGGTGCGCGGGATGATTGCGCGGCGGATTCCCTTTGCCGTGGAGAAGCCGGCGGGGATGGATGCCGCGACGGTGGCGGCGCTGGCGCGGGAGGCCGGGGAGGCGGGCGTTTTCGCTTCCGTTCCATTCGTGCTGCGGCGGAGCACGATGCTGCGGACCATTGCGGAGGTTGCGGCCGGCGAGACGGTGGAATCCTTGTCCTGGAAGTTCGTGGGCGGATCGAACGACCGCTACCGCGACGCCGGGTGCCTCTGGATGCTCTCGCGCGCGACGAGCGGGGGCGGGTGCATGCTCAATCTCGGCATTCATTTCATCGATCTGAGCCGGCTTCTGCTCGGCGGGAAGCTGAGGGTGGCGGGGGCGATGATGTCGAACCTGCGCGACGGGCTCGATGTGGAGGATCACGGCGTTCTGCTGCTGCGCGGGGCGCGGGGGACGGCGGTGATCGAGACCGGGTATCTGTATCCGGCGCCGCACATGGCGTTCGATCTTCATTTCAGCGTGCGAACGTCGCGGCATTATTTCGCGGCGAAGGATGACCGCGCGCTGGAGATACGCGATGAGCGGCAGGCGGCGCGCGTGGTGGAGATGCCGATCACCAATGTGCCGTTCTATCCCGGCTATGTGCGCGACGTGATCGCGCGGGCTGCGCGGGGCGCGGCGCCGGAGGCGGGTCTTTCCGATCTTGCGGCGGCGATGGCGCTGCTGGAGGAGGGATATGCGATGTCCCCGCTCGCGATCGGGTAGGTTTTAGAGCGTGATCGCCGGAGGTGGGAGAGCCGGAAGCCGCACTATCGAGCAGGCGCGTCGTTCGGAGTCCCGAGGTAGGGCCTGGTCCGGAAAACGGGAAAAAGT
>JASHRV010000087.1 GCA_030037175.1 Acetobacteraceae bacterium | reverse complement strand
GGTCGGGGCTCACCGCTGCGGTCACGGCCGTCATGCCGTGCTTCGCCGCGATTTCCTGGGCAATCTGGCTCAACGTCTTGCCTTCGTAAGCAACGCTGTTCCGCGTCCGCACCGCGTTGTTTAACCCTGCTTCGACCGACATGATCGAGAAAACATCCGGCGGCGTAGAGAGCGCGAGCTCGTCGAGCGAGAACGTGCCCACGCTCCAACTCGCCCCACCCTGGTAGCCGATAGATGGCACGATCGTATCGGCGCCCAACGTAAAGCCGTAATTCTGCCAGCGCTGGTCGATATCCTGCACATCCAGCTGGAAGGTCGGCACCTCGCCGCCCGTCGCTTCGATATAGCCGATCCGCTCCACCATCATGCTGCTCGTGATGTCGCTGCCATTGAGCGTGATCGTCCAGGTCGGAACCGGAAGCGAGCTGCTACCGGAGGGCTGCCATGGAGAGGTCGTCGTACCCACGTTACGGGCTCCACGGCGTCGTGCCGGCCGTCGGTCCCGTTGCGGCGATCAGCGGGCAATAGATCGTGATCCCCTGCGGCAGCACCGGCGAAATCGGCACTGTCGCGTTCGCCAGGATCAGCCCGCTCACCTGCGTCGGATCGCCGTAGGCACGCCAAGCGACCGTATCCCAGCGGTCCGCCGGTCCCGTCACGTAGGAAAGATACTGCGGCGTCGCCGGCGCCGCTGCCGTCCCCGCCGGAACCATCCCATAGGCCGCGGCAAACTCCGCGGGTGTCATAACGTTTCCGCTCATTGCGCTCTCTCAGAACGCTCCCAACCGCGTCATCACCGAGGTCGCGACCTCGGCGAATCCGGATGTCGGCACCACCTGCCCGATCGTGCTGCCCGCTGTGTAAATGGCGGCGAACCCTCCTGGCACGCCAAGGATGCCTGCTGCCGGCGCCGCGGCCGTCACAGTGGGCGCGCCCGCGGGCAGCGTCGGCTGCCACTCTGAAAGCACAAGCTTGGCGTCGATATGCTGCGCCACGCCGGAGTAGCGCCACTGATCGGTCGCCACCAGTTGAGTAATGACGAACTGCCCCTCGCTTTGCCCTGCGCCAAACACCAAGGACTGCGGCTCGTGCGCTGTGCGTGCCTGATCGAGCAGCGCCACCGCGCTGTCTGGTTCGCACCACATGACGTGCAAGCGAATCCCCATCGTGATCTGCTCGAGATCGTCATAGGTCCATTGCAGCACGGGTGGCGCGGTGAGCAGCGGCAGCTTGGCATAGTGGCTTCGCTTCGACCGCGTAAGCGTCTCGGGCGATCCGAGCAGCATGAACGATACGCTGCCGAACGCCGCGAAATCTCCGAACCCGACCGCCGAGAGCGCCGCGCCGACGACCGAGCCGCTCACAACCCACCTATCGCCATGCCGCCGGGATACGCTCCGGCATTTCCATAGTCCTGCATCGTCGAACGTCGCGCCTGGGTTTGCTTCCTCCGGATCTGCTGGCTCACGGCATCACCGATGGCACCGGAATTCTTTTCCCACCACGCGCTCAGAAACGCGCTCAGGTTCGCATAATCTCCCAGCACGTCTCCCTGCACCGTGACGGTCAGGGGCGCATTGACCGTGATCTCGGATGGCGCGGGCAGAGGGCGCGGAGCCACCGCCAGGTTGTGCGCCTTGATCCAGTCAGGCCCGTTTTCGAGAACGGATGCCATGTAGGCGGCGAAAGCCCCAGCGGCAGCGCCCGCAACCGCCTCCACCGGGCCTCCGACCCACCAGCCGATCGTAGCTCCGCCAGCAGCATGAGCGAGCGCAGATGGTACGACTTTATGCCTGCTCGGAAAATTCTCTACCGCTTCAAGGAACCCAAGAAGGCGTGTCTCCAAAGTCGTGAAGCCCGGCAAGATTGCCGTGCCCAGAAGGTTCCCGATATCTTGCAACCGGGCAAGACTTTGCTCGAATTGCTGCAACGGCGTTGCCGCGAGCATCGCCTGTTGCGCCGGCGCACCCGACGTGCCGGCGCCAGTTTTCTCGAAGTCCGCGAAACTCCCATGCTGCAGGGCGCGTAGCGTGGCGTCGGGCAAGCCTTGGATGCCGAACGCCTGATGGAGCGCATCCGCGAGCTCGGCCGACGTGTGCTGCGCTCCGTAAGATCGGATATCGGCGAGGATCTTACCCAGATCCACACCGCCCCTGGAATTCAGATCCGTTAGGTGCTCTGCCGCATCCGTAACGCCAAGCTCGCGTAGCGCCCGCACATGCGCCGTCATGTCCTGAAACTGGCGGGAGCTCTGTCCCACGACCCCCGCCACCGCTGCGCGCTCCTGCGCAAGGCTTCCGCTCATCGGCCCGCCGGTCGTCAGCGCTCCAAGAATCATCCGATCCGCGGCATCGCCAGCCGACCGCCCGAGGCCGGTGCTCATGAGATAGCCGATCGCCGCAGTCGCCTGGTCGATATTCGTCCCGGCTGCCGTCGCCGCCGGCAGCCCGTTCTTTATCGTCGCCACGACGCTCTGGAGCGATGTCCTGGTGCTCTCGGCGATGGCGAGAATCTCGTTCAGCCCGGGCGCGATCTGCCTGGGATCATAGCGCTGTGCCAGGTCGGCATAGCCGATCGCAGCATTGAGATTGTCCGCAATCGAGCCGAGCCCTCGCTCCTGGCCCACTTCAGCCATCGTGAGCGCGGATGGGAAGATGTCCGCGAACTCCTCGATGCCCTTGCTGCCTGTGAGCCCGCTCCTCCGTGCGGCACCGAGCATCGCCTGTGCTGTCTCTTGCGCGGTATAGCGCGACCCCAAGGCAGATACGCGTGCAGCCTCTTGCAAGAGGGCAAGGTCCCGTTGCCGCTCGGCACCCATCTGCCCCGGAACGTTGAAGGTCGCAAGCGTCTTTGCCAGCGTTTGGTTCTCGTCCATCGCCTCGCTGATCGACTTGTAGAAAGCGTAGCCGATTGCCGCTACGGCGGCGCTGAGTTCTTGCCCGTCAAACTCCATCGAGACGTCAGGTGGAGTGCTGCCGTTGCCTCCTCCCTGGCCCCCGCCGTTACCCCCACCGGATGATGGAAAATTCTGCGTCCCCTCGGCGCTCGACGCGAGCACCGCCGCTATCCTGTCAACCGAATCGACGACCTGGGTTATTCCGACCACCGCAGTCCCGATGCCGCGAGAGGCTGAGTTGATAACGTCGGACAGCCGCTCGAGCGCGCCCTGCAGGCCGGCAATCCGCTCGAGCGCCTGGGCGATCGGCGCATCGAGCCCGCCGACACCTGCGAACGGTGCCGAAATGCCTCCGACACTCTGGAATGCCATCCTCTACTCCTGGACGCAGCGCCATCAGCGCGAACAAGCGTGGAACCGCTGTCAGAAAAGCCAACAGAATGACATGGCGCATCGACCCATGCCCATCGTCGGCACTCGCTTTCGTTTCCTTGTCCCAAGCAACAGGTTCGCCGCGGATACCCTCCGCCAAACTCCGGGCGTTCCCTGTTACGGCTTGGTGTCCCGTCGCATACCCTCAGCGATCGTGGCCGCCAGTCGCTCCGCCTTGCGCGCCTCCGCCCGCCCCTCCACAATCTTGGCTCGGCGATAGGCGAAGAACGGGAACACGAACCACCAGATCACCAGAATCCAGACGTCTGTATCCGTGAGGACCGGATGAAATAGCTGCAGCCAGATGATCGGGAGCAAGAAGCCGCCGACCAGTATTCGCCAAAGCAACGGCTAGAAAAGCTGCATCCTCTCCTGATTTTTGCGGTTTCTCGCCCCGATGTCCAGCGTCAGCGGTACCGCCCGATCGCCTCGGCATAGACCCGCATCACCGACCGCCAGCTCTCGATCTCCGCCACATCCATCGTGTCGAGATCGCCCGGCCGGAACCCCATCGTAATCATTTCGCCGAGCGCCGCCGGGCTCAGGCCCCCGCCGGCGCCTCCCGAGAAGGGCGTGGCTTGCGCACCTCCTCAAGCAGCCGCTCGGCATCGTCGGCGTCCATGTCGTCAACGCCTTCCATCGTGACCGGCTTGCCGTCGATCCGCACGGTGCGCGCGATCAGCGCATAGAGATAGCGCGTGCCGTCGAAGGGCTGCCCGACTGCGGCGAGCGCAAGCCGGACATCCTTGCCGGTGCCGCGCCGGAACTGCACCTTCTTCCCGCTCGGCAGCCCTAGCTCCGGCCCCCACACCTCGCCGGCAGCCGCCCCATCCGGCACTTCGATCCTGATCCCGCTGCTCACGCGATTCCCTCCCGCAGATCCTGCATGTCGGCGGCAAGCTGCTGCCAATCCACGGCCGCCGCGCTCCCCGTCCCCGCCACGAAATCCCGGCTCAGCAGGCCATACGCCTCGCTCGCATAAGCGGACCAGAACCGCCACGTGATCTGCTTCAGCGCGCCCCAGGTCACGCACACCACGCCGTCCGGCGCGTAGCCAACGATCGGCACCGCGTGGCCGCCCCAGCTCCCGAGTTCGTAATCGCCGATAAGATCGGCGTCTGAAGCCGGCGCGTCCCACACGTCCATCCGTTGCGCCGCTATGGGCAGTTCGAGCCCGGCATAGACCACGCCCAGCCATGCCACCCCCGCGCGTACCTCACCCTGCTGCGTCGGGTCGATCGTGCAGAATCCGCTGAGCATGTCTGTGACACCGCCGCATGCGAACCCAGCTCCATTCCATCGCGTGAGCACATCGACTGCATTCGCGCCGCGGTCGGTGTCCGGCTCATTCGGGACATAGCCGAACGCCTCATAGCCGGCCAGCGCTTCAGCGTCGGTCATGACACGCGTCCGCTCTACCGTCGCGGTCCAAAGCTGCACCGCGTGCCCGACAGCCGCGATTGTACAATCGCCGATCGTGTCGTTGTCTAGCATCGGCCAGCTCGCGACCACGTCGGCGCGCTCGTAGCTCGCCGGCACGGGAGGAGGAGCAAAACCGCCTGACACTGTCGCGCTCATATAGCGGACAAGCGGTTTGACGCGCGACTTTTCACGCCGCGGCAGCTTGCCCAGCCTCATTCCCGAGCAATCCGCCATTCGCTCACGCCTTCGATGAACTGATTGTCGGGGGCAACACGTGCGGTGTCGGAATCGCTACGGGTGGAGCGCCCGCTGCCAGCACACCGAGCCGTGCGCTCGCCGATGAAGCCACTGGCGCTACGGGAATCACGGAAAGGCCCGCCACCAGCGCATCGATCACCGCCATGCCAGCGTCAATCGCGGTTTTCGTTGCGGGATCGATCGGCAGAACCGCAAGTACCGCCTCGACATCCTCGCTCACGGTCTCAGCAAGCTCTGTTTGCGTCTCGTTCTCCTGGTCGGCCTCGAAGGCACTCACAGCCGCCTGCGCGGGGGCGAGTAGATTCTCGACCGCCTGCGCTTCGGCCGACGTGGTGGTCGATGCACTGGTGTAAATCGTCGCTCCCGCCTCAAGCGCAGTCATGATCGCCGATGCCTCCGCCTGCGCGTTGGCGAGCGTCACCACTGGTTGCGTGCTCTGCTGCGCACAGCCCGCCAAAAGTGCAAGCGCTGCAACGCCTGAAAATACGTCCCCGCGCATCACTTCGGCGCCTTCTGCAGATCGCCTACGGCTTTGATTGCGTCGGCGATCAGATGCTCGACATCCTCTTTCGCCATACTGTTGTCCGGAACGATCATCGCGACCACGCCGCCCACCACGACGGGCACTGCGGCCTGCCAGGTCATCTGCCCTTGCATCACCGCAACGGCGGTGCCGAGCATCCCCGCAAGCGCCGCCTGATTGAGCGGCGTCCTAAAAAAACTTAGAATTCTGTTCATAGGTTTTCTCCTACAGCATCGTCGCCGCCTGGAACGCAAGCGCGGCACAACGCCGCGACCACCCCAGACCGAAGGTGTTCCAGTCCGGCAGGTCGCCGAGCGCCGCGATTCGCTGCGCCAGCACTTCAGTGCAGAGATCGCCCGTCGTGCTCTGCCACGCCTGCACCGCAGCAAGCGTCGCCGGCCCGATTACGCCGTCCGTCGTCGCACCCACCACCACCTGCAGCCATATTCCGGACTGCGAAACGCCGGAGTTCACCGCCGCATCGAGCACGATCAACGCCAATGCCTGCGGCAAAGACTCTCCCTGGATCGGGGTCCAATAGTCCTGCTCGTAGATCGCTTCCGCCTGCGCTTCGGTGAGGCTTGCAATGTCCAGCGTGGGATGGGCTGCAGCGGAGATACCAAAATTCGTTCCCATGCATTGCCCCGAACCGATCGCGCCGCCGGTCCAGTTGCCGGGGTCGCCGGGGTCATTCGTGTAGCCACCCTCTTGCCCGATCACCCATGCCACGGCCGCCTGGAATGCCGCGCTGCTCACATCCCGCTCTCCGCCATCACCGACGTTATGCCGCTCTTCACACCGACGTCGAAACAGGTGGCGACCGCCGCGGCCCTTTCGCGTAGGAAGAGTGCGACTCCTATCTCGATGCTCTTTCTACGCCGCTTCTTTGGACGCAGCGCTCGCTGCGCGAGTCACTACCTCACCTTCAGGCCGTGGTTTTGGACAGATCTGTGCGGCGGTTTCGCGCAGAGGAGACCTGCGCAATGCCCACGGCCGTGTATTCCCTATCAGCCAGCGCTGATCCGGCAGCGGGCGCCCGCATCGCCACGAGCTAGCGCATCAGCACGTCCTGTGGTTTCGTATCCGTCTCAATGCCTTCCCGCTATGCGAACGGCTTCATAAGCGCTTGCAATGATCCCGAGCGCCGCGCCAACATGAAGCGTGAGCCACAACGCACCGCGTCCCATATGTGCGATGCTTGAAAGCCGTTCTATCGCTATTCGAATAGCGCCAATGTCGTCGCGCACCTGGCGCATCTCGGCCTCCAGTGTCGCAAGTCGCTCCACCTCCGGCCGAGGGTCGGCTATCGGCGTGCTCATCTCCTAGCCGCCGATATTCGCCCGATATGTCGCGAGTTGATCGACGCCATTCACCACAAACATGTTGGCAAAGGCATCGAAGAGATAGACTTGTGTCCCAGCTACGCTCAAATCGACGTGATAGACAGTGATCACAGTCTTGTAGGAAATATTCTCTTGCGCCTTGAACGGGACCATGCCCGGGTCTTTCGTCATTCCCGTCACGTTGTAGATGACCGGAAGTTCGCTCGTCTCTCCCGCGGCACTGAGCACCTGCAGATCACCCATCGCCGAAAATTGCTGCATACCGGTCGAGCTCATGAGAAGCCCGATCGTGGTCTGATCGAAGCTCGACCACGTGATGTCCGCTTCCATCTTGTCCCAACCGACCGGCACCTCGAGACGCGCGGCCATACCGAGGCCTTTGTAGTCCTGCATCAATCGCTTGGGCTGCGGCACGGAAAATTCTGCGGCTCGCCCGAGCAGGCTCGTGCCGTCGAGATACACGTTGCAATTCCAGAGCGAATTGATCACCAGCGATGCCATGACGCGCTACCCCTCTAACCGGCCGCCGCCGCGCTGGCCGTCACGGGCCCGAGCGTGTTGAGCAGCGCGGTGTTGACCGAGACGTTGAACGTGATCTCCTCCGCGGGCGGCGGCGGCATGATCGCGAGATCGAAGGTCAGCTGCCCGGCCGCAAGCTGCGTCGCCAAATTCTCCGCCGGGTTGTAGCTGCAGGCGCCACCAATCAGTGCGCCACGCTGCACCAGGGTCGCAAGAAAACCATTGACCGTTTGCAAGATGGAATTGATCAGGCCGTTGCTGATCGGCTGATCGAGGAACTGCATCATGGCGAGCTGCACGCTCTGCTCGATCACGTCCATGGTGCGGCGAATCGGGATGAACACCGCAGGGTCGGTGTAAGTCGGGTACGCGGCTGATCGGTTGCCCCAGGTGCGCAGCCCAGTACCAAACCCGTTGAACACCGTGAGAATCCCGACGGCGTTCAGGCCGTTCGTGTCGCTCGATGGATCGAAGGCCGACGAATACATGGAAACGTCGGGTCCGACGATACCTTGGATCTGCACATTGCTGGGGCTGAACCAGTAGCCGTTCGCGATATCCTGCGCTGCCGTGACGCCGGCCACCCACTGGGAATAGGGGCTGTCGGCATTGGTGTTGTAGAGCTGGTTGACGACGATACCCTGATTGTTGAGCGTGTTCCCGGTCGGCACGATTCCGGTGTCGTAGAAAATCTCCTGCGGAAAGCACAGCACGGCACGGTAGCTTGAGCTGTCGAATGCATTGCCGCTCGCTCCGCGATCAGCGATCGCGGTCGCCACGGGCGTATTGGGCACCGCGTCGATAAAAGCCATTGCCCGGAGGGTGTTGGCAAGCGTTGTCAGAGCCGAGGCGGTTTCCTCGTCCTGCGAGAACCCAGGAGCGATCAACAGCTTCGAGAACAGTCCCATGCTCTGAAACGTGGTGAGCAACGCCTGCATCCCGGTATAGATGCCATCCGTTACCGCACCGATGATGTCGCTATCCTGCACCGCACCGGGGTCGGCATACGCATAGCCGATGCTGAGCGAAGCTCCCGCCGCAATCGCCCCACCGGCCTTCGCATAAACGAAGCCATTGACGTAATCCACCGTATAGTCCGTATTTTCCAGGTATCCGTAGAGCCCGACGTTGATCCACGTCGCGCTGCCGTCAGTCACTGTGTCACCCACGGCCTGCGGCCACGTCGTTGGTTCTACCGTGCCCGTCTCGCCCGCCATGGTGCATTTGAATATGTAACCGCCCGCGTTGCCGGTCGTTGGCTTGATCAGCGTACCGACCGTCTCGTTCGTCCCCGACAGCCAATTTCCGGGCGCGGTCGCCGGCGCCACCGTCACTGTCGTCTCGAGCGCGCCGCTGTTCGGTAAGCCCGGCCCGATCAAGCCCATTTGCACCAGATTCACCACCTGCGTCCCCGAGGCGGGCATGTTGAAGATTGCCGAGGCCTTGGTCGTCTGATGTACGGCGGGATCGAATACGTTGACGACAATCACCTGTCCCGCGCTCTGGGCCTGGATCGCGGCGAGGGCGTACGGAACCGTATAGCCCCGCACCAGCGGCCCAAATTGGCTCGCGCTCACGCTCGACCCTACCAGCACCGGCGTGTTCGGGCCCGGCGGCAGCACTGCGGCGCTCGCCGAAACCATCCATTGCGGCGCTGTTCCGATCAACCCGACCACGGCGGAGTTCACCACCGAAACCGGCACCGGGCCGTTATTGACCTCGACGATTTCAATTCCATGCAGAAAGTTCGCGGCCATGCGCTTTCACCGATCGGCGTTGCCGCCGATCGTTCCCTTGAGCCCCATCGGCTTCAGTTTGCTTCTCTTTGCTCGCGGCGACCGAGAGGTTGGGCGGTCAGTCCATCGGAGAGGTCGGCGCCACGCCGGTCGAAATCGCCGCCGTTACCATGTCGGCCGGCGCCCATGCGATCTGTACCGTATCGTTCGCCCCGAGGGCACCGCCGGTCACCGCCGTCACAACCCCCGTCGTTCCGTCACAGACCCAGTCGACAAACTCTTGATAGAGCGTCAATCCGTTTGCCGTACCAATCGCCCCCACTACCAGCGGCACCGGGCCTGGCAGCGCCAGCGCACCGTTGGCAAAGGTGTACAACCCGCTCACCACTCTTTGCCCGTTCGCGAGCTCCACCGCATCGACATTCGACAGAGGATCGACATATGGCGCCGCATCCCACGATCCATATTGCGGCCCAGCACCCGCCAGCGGCTCCTGCCGCTCCGCCGCGAGCGCAGCCACATACATCTGGGCCCGGACCAGGTTGGCGAGCGCATAAGCCGGTTCGGTCTTCAGCTTCAATGTCGGCACCTCGAGCCGCATGTCGTAGAGCCAGACTCTCCCCTCGCTCTCCTGCTCGCCGAATCGCTCCTCGGCAAAATAGGCGTTGCGGCACGAGGTTGGCCTGAAACCAGTCAAAGCCGCCTCGATCGCATCAATCAGCGCGTAGACGCTGCCAGGCCCCGTCAAGGCCCACGCCGTTTGCCGCGCTTCGACATGCACGTCGAAACTCACAATCCGTTCCTGCACCATTGAGTCGGTCGTCATCGGCTTGCCGAACCGGCTCCCGTGATAGGAGATCAGGATGAACGCAATCGCTGTGCTGTTCCACCACGTGTCCTGGTCGAAGTCGGGAAACACATAGATCGGGATATTCAACC
>JASHRV010000086.1 GCA_030037175.1 Acetobacteraceae bacterium | reverse complement strand
CGCCGCCGCCGGCCGCACCGGGCGCGGGTGTGCGCGGGCGATGCCGGCGAGGGTCTGGCGGATCGCCGCATGGCCGGCCTGCCAGGGATGGCCGAGGCTGCGATGATGCCAGGCGATCGCCGCCACCCGCCGGCGGAGCGCGCTGCGGCCCATCGCCGGGGCCAGCGTCGCCAGCCACGCCGCCACCACAACGGGATGCACCGGCAGCGTGACCGGATCCACCCCGTGTCCCCGTGCCCACTGGGAAAAATCCGCCCAGTCGGCCTTGTAGGTCGCGACGGTGCCCGGGGCGATCGCCTGGCCGGCATAGTCCGCCGCGGTCGCGACCGCCTCGGCCAGCGGCCCCGTCACCAGCGCCAGCAGGCTTTCCGGGGCCGCGCCGCTGCGCACGAGCCGTCCGACCAGCGCTCGCGCCGCCGCCGAGGCTGGGAGGGACGGGGCGGAAGGGGCGGCCGGGGGAAGGATCTCGGGATCCTCAGCCATGGCCCCTGCCCTTCTCCGGATCCGTGCCGCCCGTTGCACGATCAGCCGGCGGGCTGCTCTTCGGCTTTAAGTGCGAGCTCCCTATGCCTATGATCACCCCTTGAACGCGGTGACCTTGCCCCCCGAGCTCGAGCGCTTCGCCGAAGAGGCAGTCGCCGCCGGCCGCTTTCGGGATGTGTCCGCCGTGGTCGCGGCTGGGGTCAGCCTGCTGCAACGTCAGGAGCAGGCCCGCGCCGAGTTGCTCGCCTCGGTGCTGGCAGCCGAGGAAGAGGCCGAGCGTGAGGGCTGCGTGTCCGGCGACGAAATGCTCGCGCGCGTTCGTGCCCGGCTTGCGGAGAAATATGGCGCGGCCTTGTGAGGCCGAGGAACCTCTCCCCACAGGCGCTGCGGGATATCGACCAGGCCGTTGACGACATCGCTGCCCGTGTCGCCGGCCCCGCGTACGCGGATCGCTTCGCCGTGGCCGTTGCGGACGCTGCCGAACGGGTTGCCCGTCATCCACTGCGAGGGCACCGGCGGCTTGAGCTTCTGCCCGGCCGGCTCCGATTTTGGCCGGTGCGGGGCTCTGACTATCTGCTCGTATACAATGCCGAGCACCCGGATCGCCCGATCCTGCGGGTCGTCTATGTGGGCCGAGACCTTGGCCCGCTTCTCGCCGCGCTCGGCGATCTTCCCGAGGATTGAACGGTCGCGCGGCAGGTTTGTGCCGCCAGGCCAAACCGCCGATTCTCGGCAGGGCTTCGCCCCCTCCCCTCCTCTGGCCCCAGTTCCGACCAAGCCTCGCGTCAACCGGCCGCCATCGCCGGCAGTCTGGGCATGCGCCATGCGCTCTGCCAGCGTCCAGTGTCTCCGTGACGTCATTGAAGGGCGGCACGAACACGCTGTCGGAGTGCGCACCGCTGTGCACGAGCCGCCAGACCGCCGTCCTGACCGTGGCGTCCGACCGGGCGAGAGTGGCAGAGGGTACAATATCAGGATCCTCAGCCACCGCCCCTGCCCTTCCCCGCGTCCATGCCGCCCACCAGGCGAATCGAGCCTTCGCTGCCCTTCGGCTTTAAGTTCGAACCCCCCATGCCTATGATTGTCCCATGAACGCCGTGACCCTGCCCCCCGAGCTTGAGCGTTTCGCCGAAGAGGCGGTGGCCTCGGGACGCTATCGCGACATGGCGGAGCTGCTTGCGACCAGTGTCAGCCTGCTGCAACGGGCCGAAGCTGCCCGTGCCGAATTCATCGCCTCGCTCGAGGAGGCCGAAGCGGAGGCCGAGCACGACGGGTGGCGCAGCCTCGATGACGTGATGGCCGAGGCGGACCAGATCATCGCCGCGAAGCGCGCCGCCGCTTGAGCCAGCCGGCCCGGCTCTCCCCCGCAGCCGCGCGGGCCTTCGCGAAGGTGTTGCGGGAGATGGAGCACGCCGCGGCTGCCGAAAGGCTGCAGCGCGTTGTCGCAGAGGCCGCGCAGCGCATCGGCCAGTATCCCGCGCTCGGCCGACAGGAGCCGGCGCTCGCCGATGCGCGCTACCGTTTCCTGTCGGTGCGGGGCTTTCCATATCTCCTCGTCTATCGGCCCGACACATCCCCGCCTTCGATCGTCCGCTTCGTGCATGTGAAGCGGGACCTGGCGCGCGTGCTCGCGGATCTCGCCGCCCTGCCGGAGCTGGATCTGCCGGACGAGCCCTGAGAGCGCTCCATCCGGGCGCCCCGCGCGAAGGCCCGGGCCCCCCCTCCCCTGCCCTTCCCTCGGCTCTGATCCGGCATCGCCGTCCTCCGCCCGCCCGCGGGCGTGAGTCTGCCCAATCCCTTCGAATCGTGGCAACTGGTCTCTCCCTGGGGGTCGCTCTTCAAAATGGGGGTTTTGAAGAGTGGAAACTGGGGATAAAGCCCCGAACCCACGGGTAAAGATCGGAAAAACGGATGGAAATCGGTGCGCTTTCCGGTGGAAAATTCAATGAAATGGCGCTCCAGCATCTCGGCCCCCTCCCTCTCCCGCCGCAGAGCATGTTCAACGGGCGCAAGCTTTTCTCCGGACGCTGACCTGAGGCCCCGGTCAAGCCTTCTCCATGACATCGCCCCAACCTGCAGCCCTACAGGCCTCGCCCAATTAAGCAAAGCGCGCCCCGCCGGGTCCTTCAGCCCCTAGCTGACCTCGCCATTTTCGGGTGGCCGCAGCGTCCCACCAGCAGACCGACCAGCAATATCCGCTCGCGCGCCCGCACCAGCCGACGCAAGCAGCAGGACCCGCCTTAAGAACAACTATACCCTCTCTGATCGACGTTTCTCGAGCAGCACGCAGTTACGTATGTGCGCGGCTCCGTAGTTGCGCAACTCCGCAGATCCTTCCGCACGGAGTTGCGTATCGGTACCCAGACGTGCTCATCGGTTGATTCTCCGCAGATGCGGGCCTCCGTTACTGCGGAGCTGCAGAAGTCCGCAATGATGCAGTTTTGTCGGCGCGGCAGACAGCCCTAACAACGTAGGTATTGCCGCCCGTCTCTCCGCACTTACGTAACTCCGTGGCGCCGTGCCTACGAAGGCCTGCACTACTATCCGCACGGATGGCTATTTGCATCGATGGCTGTCCTGATGTAGGGAACCATCGACGGACGTCTGCCGTGCCGTAGACACGTCTACGCCGGCGCACGTCCGCACAACTATCCCACTTTGGCTATGGACGGATACACCGATAGCTTTGCGGACGTGCAGACGGAGAACATCATGGATGTCATTGTTTTAGCATCCCAAAAAGGTGGTGCGGGAAAGACGACTCTATCTCGGCATCTGGCCGTACAAGCCGAGCGGGTAGGGGAGGGACCAGTCGTTCTTATCGATGCTGACCCCCAAGGAGGCTTGGCCGGATGGTGGAACAGGCGTCAGTCCGACAAGCCCGTGTTCTTCGCAAGCAGCCTCGAAGATCTTCCGAATCATCTCGAGCAAGCCCGGCAGGGCGGATTCAACCTCGTGGTAATTGATACGCCGCCTCAAGCCACTACGCTAATCCAGTCAGTGGTGCGTCTGGCGGATCTCGTTCTTATCCCAACCAGACCATCGCCGGACGATCTCGACGCCGTCGGACGCACGATCGATATCGTCGAGGAGGCTCGTAAGCCGATGGTCTTCGTAATTAACGGGGCGACGAAGAACGCCCGCATCACCGGGCAAGCAGCCATCGCGTTATCGCAAAACGGGACGGTAGCGACGCCGATGATTCACCACTCTGTCAGCTTCCCAAGCTCTGGAATCGACGGCCGAACCGTCGTGGAGCTCGAACCAGGAAGCAACCCAGCGCGCGAAATTGCGGAGCTATGGACCTACGTGTCTACGCGCTTGCGGAGATCCGCAAAGGCGGCAGCATGAGCAAAGCGCCAGACCTCAGCGCGTTCCCAATCCCGCGAAAGGGCGACGCGAAACCGATTGTGGGTGACAGCACTGGGGCGGGTACGCCCGGGGAAGGGGAGGGCGGAGCGCCCGAAGCATTGGGGCACGCCGTGCCCACGCCTGTAACGACGACGACGCGCGACGGACTGAATCCAGCCCTTCGGAGCCCCGCTTCGGGGAGAGAACCTGCTATTGCGCCGCGAGCGCCTGGCCGATCGGCACAGCAGCTACCTATCACGCGGACATCAGCTCCACCCCCTCAAAGCTATGGCCAGGTGGTCGCCACCACGGTGAAGTTGGACGAGAACCGTTACCTCCGCCTCATGGAGGCAGGGAAGCCTGGTCCAGGACGACTCAAACGGCGTACCATTCAGGACATGCTGATCGAGGCGCTAGACGAGTGGTTCGAGCGCCGGCGGATCTAGTTTGGTAAGTACCGAGTCGCGTAACCTGCGTGGACCCTGGTGAGGAAGGTGCATCCCCTACCCACATCCCGAGTGTGGACCTTGGTGAGTGATTGCGTGGACCCTGGTGAGCCGGGAAAGATAAAAAATCAACGGGTTTCCAGCCTTATCCCGTGGACTTAGGTGAGGAAGCTAATAATAGAAATCAAATATCCCTTGCTAGTAGCTTGCTCACTGAAGTCCACAGCGACAAATGTGCGAAAACATGGCTACCTTCCAACCATCGTAACGATTGAGGCAAAGCGTCATACCTCATGGGGACGGTCCACGATCTCCTGCACACGGTGGGCAAGAAAGCTGCTATTGAAGCCGGCCTTGACCGTAATGTCGTTGAGGCTGCCGCACTATACATGGGCGACGAGGATGGCGCCCTCAACTTTGTGTATTCCGGTTGGGCACAATGCGCTCTTCCACACAGGCGCTTAAGGGACGATCAGCCCTGGGAAATCGCTGTTGAGCGTATCAGACTGGTGGTTGAGCCGGGACGTAGGCCTAGAAACGGGGACGGCCCGTTGGAATTCCTTGGTGTTCCCTTTGGCTCACACGCGCGGCTGATCCTCCTCTACCTCCAGACCGAGGCCCTTCGGACTGGCTCGCGCGAGGTCGAATTGGGAAGGTCTCTTCGGGACTGGCTTGGGAGGATTGGCGTAAGCGTCGGCGGCCGAACAGGCAAGTTAGTCAAGGATCAAGCGGAACGCATCAGCCGATGCCGGCTGACGTTCCACATTCAAGGTGGAAAAACAGCAGGACTTATTAACCAAAGCATCGTTGATCGAGCCCTCTTTATCGAAGACGAAACTGGGGGCCAAGGCAGGTTGACACTTGAAACGGCTAAACTCTCGGAGGGCTTTTTTGAGCAGCTGAAAAAGCACCCAGTTCCATTAGAGGAAGCAGCAATCAAGGCTATTAACAACAACCCAGCCGCATTGGACTGCTATCTATGGCTTGCCTATCGCTTACATGTACTAGCGGCCCCGCGGTTGATTACCTGGAAAGCTCTGAAAGCGCAGTTTGGGACTGCATACCGAGAGGCTTATCACTTCAAGAATAAATGGACCAACACACTTGCTATGGCTCTCGCCGTCTACCCAGGCGCCAACGTTGAAGTGGTCGACGAAGGGGTAATCTTAAAGCCGAGCCGGCCTCCCGTAGCACCCCGGCTGGTGGCTGTACGCTAGCGACTCGTTAGGCTCACTGGAGTCCACGGTCCTTCCGACCTCACCAAAGTCCACGGTGTCCGCAGTCTTAACCGCTTTGCAGTCAAGAGAAAGAGCAGCCAAGGGGACGGCGCTTCTATCCTGTGGACGAAATTGAAATTTGGCGCCGGACGCAGGCCACCTGCGCGGGCTCACCCCAAACGGGTCCGTAGCCCGGTTCATGACGAGTAACCAAGCGACAATAGAGAGCCTTGCGCAGCGAGCATCGGGGAGGGGAGGGGGCGCACTGGCCTCGGCTTCCCATGGCGGCAGTTCCTGCCGCGAAGCCGCGGGGCGGGGTTACGGTGAGCTGCTGGTCTCCGCAGGCTGCGCCGCGTGCGACGCCGATTATCCGTCTATCTGTTGATTCCCCGCCTGGCGGACGCGGTTCGGCAGCAATTCCCCAGCGCCTTCCAGCACCGGGTATGCGGCGGCAGCGACGAGATGCGAGTTCACTTGCTTCAGGTCGCGCAGCATGTCGAGGTGCAGCGAGCTGCCTTCCGCGGCCTCCGCCCTTCCCTCCCGAAGGAACCGGAAATGAATGTCGGTCGCCTGTGTCTCGAGATCACGGAACGCCTCTTTCTCGGCGACGAGCTGGCGGGCCGCGCGTTCGTCGGTGTTGACGAACAGGGCTGCGGCGCGGTGCAGGTTGGCGACCAGGCGGTCGACGACGCCGAGCAGGTCGGTCTCGTTCTCAGGAGTAAAACGCAGGCCACGCTTGAGCTTCTTGGCCGCTAGATCGAGCAGGCCCCGATCCACCACGTCGCCTGCGTGCTCGATGTTGGTCGCGAAGGCGAGGATCTCGGTGAGGCGCTGGTGGTCGCCAAGCGTCATTGCCTCCGGATCGAGCCGCGAGAGGTAGGACTTGAGCGCGCGGTTCAGCCGATCCAGCAAATCGTCGAGCCGCTTGGTCTCAGCGATGCGCTTGCGATCGGTCGATTGCAGGCTTTCCTTGAGGCCAAGCAGCATCGCCTCCAGCACGTCGGCAAGGCGAAGCGCTTCGCGCGCCGCCCCGCCGAGCGCGATGCTGGGCGCCTCGCACGCGCCTTCGTCGAGGTAGAGCGGCCGACCGGGGTCGTGCGGCGTAATCCGTGCTGGCAGGAGGCGGCGCAGCATCATGGCGTAGGGACCGAGCAGCGGGAAGAAGACCACGGCCAGGACGAGATTGAAGAGTGTGTGGAAATCGGCGACGGCACGTCCGGGATCCGGTTCGACGACGATCAGCGTGGACCCGATCATGGGAAGGAAGAGAAGCGCGGCGATCGTGCCGATGGCACGATTGAGCAGGTTGCCGAGCGGCACACGTCGGGCCACCGGATCGTCGCCGGCGCCGCCTTCGAGCACCGGGTTGATCGCGGTCCCGAGATTGGCGCCGAGTACCAGCGCGAAGCCGGCCTCCGGCGGGATGACGTGCTGGGCGGCGCAGGACATCGTCAGCAACACCACGGTAATGCTCGAATGGGCGGCCCAGGTCAGGCCGGCGGCGAGCAGCACGTCGAGCACCGGCTGGGTCGAGACCGCCCCGAGGAGCAGGTGCAGGCTTGGCTCGTCCTCGTAGGGGGTCACCAGGACCAGGATCTGATTGAGCGCGATCAGCATCAGCCCGAGCCCGATCGCGACCCGGCCGAGATCGCGTGTGCGGGTCTCCTGACCCTGGCGGAAAAGCAGTACGCCGAGCAGGATCAAGGTCGGAGCGACCTCGACGATGTCAAAGGAGAGCAGCTGAACGATAAGCGTGGTGCCGACATTCGCACCCAGCATCACGGCAAGCGCGGGCACGAGCTCGACCAGCCCGGTCGCGGCGAAGCCCGTGACCATCAGTCCCGTTGCGGTGCTGCTCTGCAAAACCGCGGTGATCCCGAGGCCGGCAAGAAAGGCGCGGAACCGGTCGTGCAAGGCGACGCCCAGAATCTGGCGCAGTCGCGCGCCAAATGCACGCTGCACGCCCGTCTGCACCATGCGCACGCCCCACAGCAGCAAGGCGACCATGCCCGCGAGATCGAGCAGCGTCAGCGTGGTACCCATTTCCCCGGCGAGTACCTCCGTTACGGATTGCAGGCCGAAGCCCCAGGGCCAAGCGCCCAAAATGCGCGTGGCCCAGGCCAACGACAAGGGCAGAGCGCCTGGCCGCGCGAGCGGGGCCGGGAGGGGCGGGGAGGGCGAGACAGTTTCTGGTCGGCTAGTCCTTACGGCTGCTCGCGAAGGAAGCGATCAGGGCCTTCAACCCGCTCTCCGTCACCGTTTCTGTTGCATGGGCGGCTGAAAACCATCGTGTCTCCCGTTGCCGCCTTTCGGGCCACGTATTCCGTTGCCTTCGGACGCGCAATGGGAACACTCGCACCTGACAGGGGATGCCGATCGTCCTCTCGTTCAGCATCTTGTTGTACACATATTTGCCGATCGGCTTGTTCCGGATAGTCCCGCGCACACCCGCCTCTTCGTACGCCTCCTCGGCGGCGGACTCGCTTGGGCTGAGCCCCCCGATCGGCCAACCCTTGGGAATGATCCACCGCTTGGTCTCGCGGCTGGTCACCAGTAGCACTTCAACACCGGCCGTTTTGCTTTCACGGTAGGGGAGGGCACCGTATTGCAGGCGGATCTTGGGTGTCCGGAGTGACCGCTTCTTAGCGGAGCGCTTCTTATTGGTCGGCACTTACCTTCTTCCTCTCCAGGGAGGCAACCCAGCCACTTCGCTGGGCTCGCCATCAAACAGTGTCCTTCAGCTCCTTGGCGGGACGGAAGGCAATCTTCTTGCTGGCCTTGATTTTGATCGGCTCCCCGGTCGCAGGGTTGCATCCCATACGTGCCGCGCGGTGGCGGACTCGCAGGATCCCGAGGCCGGTGAGACGCAGACGGGCACCCTTCTTGAGGTGGCGCGGTGTGACGAGAACCAAATCACTGAGGGTATTTTGGAACCCGCCGAGACGCGAGCGCTGATCGACAGCATCGACGCTACGACCATCGCGGGCCTTCACCACTGGGCTCTGCTCGAGCTAATGATTTACAGCTTTGTCTTGATGCGCACGGCGATTGGAACAAATGTGGGGGACGCTTGCATGCGAGGCTGCGGTTTCCGGGTGCACTCGCGCGAGCGGGGCACCAAGCCGCACGCCTTGCGGTGCTACCACGATCTGGAAGCCTACCTTACCGCGTACATGAACAGCGGAGGCCTTGCCTCGGACCCCAAGATCACGGCCGATATGGTGATGGGGCTCTCCGTCTCGGATGATCATGCAGGCCAGGAGCAGGTATTCGTGGAGCTGACGCAACGGAGCTGGGGCGGGGATTGCGCCACGGTGATCCGGATGCTGGCAGACGAGAGGGTCGGAAGGGATGACCCGCGTTTCGTCAATGTGACCGACGTGGCCTATAGTGCGGCCCGTGGCACCATCAGCCGCGACGTGTTTGATGCCGACGGGGGAGGCTACGTGAACGACAACGCCTTGCTGGACCGGCTTCCCGTGGAAGAGCTGGCCAACGAAGTTCCTGCTCTCCTGGTCGTTTACTGAGGTGCTGCTGGAGGCGTCGGAAAAGCAGCTAGCTGTGGCGGGGTGAGAGGTCGATGCTGCCTTGCCTCAACAGGATCTCGCTAGCTCGAAGAGCTGTCCCTGGATGGAACTCGGAATCGGAACCATTGAGCTTCCGACTCCGTCCGTCAACGGTACCTGAAAGCCGGAAGTCGAATTCCCGAAGACCTCGACGGAGAACGCGCGGGCCTGACTGAAGGCGCTGAACACTTGGCCCGGGGAGATCACTATGTCCCCGGTCGCCTGCCCTCCAGGACCCGAATAGAGCCGGAAGGCGTAGGACGGTACCGCTATCGCAGTGACCGCCCCGGTTGAGGCAGTGAGATTGAGGACGACGCGCAGCGGCGGAGAGGGCATCGACGGAAAGTAGGCCTCAACGAAGAGCATATGGTTCGCGTCGCATGAGAGGCCGACCTTACCCAGCATGAGGTCGCCGTTTTGGTCAATTATACTGAGGATTGGCGCCTGGTTGGCCTGATAATTTGTCGTTGCGGAGATCCGCTCGATCGTGACGACGTTGAGATCGAGCAGCTGCTGAGATGTGAGCGGCAGGATCGGGTCCTGCTCCGTGTGGCCCCCCTGGGCCATGTAATCCACGAATTCCGTGCTGACGCCCATGCCGCTCACGTAGTTTGCAATCATGGCCATCTGCTCTTCGCCGAAGTCCATGAACGCACTTTTGGTGTTGTTGGGGTCCTGGAAAACCGAAGAGCCCTGTTCGAAGAAGGTGCGGTGGACTTCGAACTTGGAGCCATCAGAGACGCTGCGGGCGATGCCGCCGAGAAAGAGGAGCGTGCAGGAGCTTGCGCATTGGCTCGGGTAGACTCCCATGATCTCTGCAGCGACCTGGTGGGAGGGGAGATCGGGCACATAGCCGAGAAGCCCGTACGGGTCGGCGAGCCATCGCGGGATGGCCACCGCTGTCTGAAGGCCGAGTTGGCGGATCTCCTTCCCGAGGGCGAGCCCGGTATTCACGTCGCCGCCACCGGAAAGGAGATAGACAACGTCGCCGCGCTTCGTCAGCTCGGGATGCTGTGCAACGAAATTCTCGAAGAGGCTCTGCGTATTGCTGACGATCTGTCCGACTGCCAAGACGCCCTCGGTGACGGTCAATGCCGAGGCATTGAAGGTCACCGGAATGAACTGCATGGGCGCGTTGGGGTCGATGCTGTCGCTCCAGGCCGGCCGGGCCGCGACGAGCAGGGGGGCGAGCAGGAAGAACAGGAGCGCGCCAAGCTTCGGGAACGAGTGCCTACCCTTAGAGTGGCATAAGCGAGCCATATCATCCCTCGACGCCGATCTGAGCCATGACCCATGGCCGTGCACCGACCGGGTCGGCCTCATAAGACGATCCCGAGCCCGGGCGACGGAAGCCCACAGTCGCGGGAGAAGCACCTTATCAAGAAGTTTTGATTGCCGCCGGGATGTGGCGAGGCGGGGCCTTCGTGGTCCCAGGGCGGCGAGCGCAGGAGCGCAGCGGTGCCCAGCGCCCGATATCGCGGGATGGGACAAGGCCGACTTGGTTTCCCTGATTCTTTTGACGGCGATGCTTCCGGATTGGTTGGCGTGGCCGCGCGAGGCGGAAAATCTCGTGTGGGCGGCCGCGGTGATCGGCCGCGGGGAGGACGGAACTCTGGTGCGGCCCGAGACACGGATGCGCAATCTCGGTAGCAAGCTCGGAACCCAGATATTCATCAATCCCAACCACCCGCCGCTGGCAATTAGGGGAAAAGGCAGGGCCGGATCGCCCTCGAGGCGTTGCTTCGCCGGCAGCTTTCGCCCCCTCGCCTTTCGCGGAGCCTTTCCCTCGCGTCTTCCAAACGATGAGCGGCGAGGCAGGGATGGAGGCTGCGATCATGACGATGACGACATCGACAGCGGCATAGATCACCGCGGTCAAGATCGAGGGCGGGGTCGCGGTTCCGTTGGAGTGGACGTAGCTCCACGGTGCGCCCTGGAAGTCGTAACGAATGAAAAGCCTACTGCCGAAAATCTCACCCAGGATGCCGGAGGCCACCAGCGTCGCCATGATGCCAACGGCGATACCTTTCTCCCGCCACTCCGACCAAGCCGAGAACCACAAATCCATCAGCGTCGTGCCGACAAGCGCCGACAAGATTGGGCCAATCAACCAGGGCGCCAAAGTTCCGATCCGGCGGATCGAAACAAAGGCAGAAAAGACCGCCGATGCAATGAAGCTGCTTTTGTACATGTGAGTTCCCCCCTCGCGAACTCGATCCGGGATTGCAATCAGGCCGCATCGCAGGCGCCAGTCAAATAGAGTCGGGAACTGCGTTACCATCTCGACGCGCGCTACCAGCTCAAGCGCGGGCTGATGCCGGAGACTGTCTATGAGACGTCTGCTCAGGGCCGGCTCCATGTGTCGAGACACTCGAGGCTTGCCGACGGCGGGGTGCGCATTAGCTGGACAAATGGCCCAGAATTTCCTCCAATTCGGCCCACCAATGAATGGTCTGATCAAACTCTGTTGCTTCACCGCGGTCTGTTGCCGAAAAGCGTATGTATCATGCACCATCGAAGTGAAGCAGAGGCGAATACGGATAAAAAGTCCTTTCAACCCTAGCCAGGCAAAGACTGCAATTGGAGCCGTTGACGCGAAGTTCGCGGAGCTATTCGAACTGCGACACCATCGAGCTATAGATTATGGGGCTCATGCGAATCCCCCCCGGAAAATTCGGTGCAATGAAGATGGAGTAAGTCCTTGGCCGGACCGCTATTGGCAATCGCTTGGTAAAGACGCCAAGTCTGGCGGGGCACTTCAGCTCGACTGGCTTCCGATGCCAGGGCAGTAGTTCGGCGATTTGCCTAGGTCGGTGATCGGCGACGCGGGTGAGGACGTCTCCGACGGCAGGTATGCCTGGTTGGCGGAAACGGGTCACGTTGCTCATACTCAAAAGCATCCCAGAGAGGCTGGTGTCGTTGAAGCACTCCAGGGCGTCTACCGCATCACGATTGCCGAGAACGTTGCAGCCGACGAAGCCGCGGTGCAGGCGTTGCAGGCGCAGGCCATGGTGTCCGCCGACAAGAAGCGTGCATTTGGCGTCGAAGCGGTTGAAATTGACTTCGTCGAGGCTTCTTTTTCGCTGTTGCATTCCACCCCACACGGAGGAGTGTTTCGGTTCCACCTTGCGGGCTCAAGACCTCCTTGCTACAATCTTTTGTTTCCGATCGGTAGTATAGTGTAACGACCGATGCCACCAAGAAAATTTCTTTGCTTAATCGTTTTGCTCACCGCCCTGGGCTGTCTGTTCAGTTTGTGTCGTTCAGAGGCTGGGCAAGGCGCCGAGATCATTGGCCCGCTGCCGAACACGCAACCAATGAACTCTAGCGACCATAATCCATCGGCACGGGCGCTCATCGAGACTTGGCTCGCCCTTTACGACTGGCCAGTGAACAAACGCTTCGACCAGGAGCGCTACGAGGTCCTGGATTATGGAGTGAACTGGGGGAATATCGGGCGTGCCATTCTAGTGCTTCGGCTGCTGCCCCTTGAGGGCGACGCTCTTAGCCTTGCCAGAAAGCGCTGTCCCGGACGGGACACGCCCATCGACATTCAAATCTATTTCATTTGGAGCACCTACGTGAACCACTGGGTGGCAATCGACAGCCGCGGCGATCCAGGCTTCGAGTCCTGCCCGCAACCGACAACGCTCTGGACAAGGGAAGAGCTCGCGGAGCTCCTGAATCCTCCCCCCTTGCCAGTTCCGCCAGCAGTCGTCCGAGGCGATGTCGTGACGCCGAAGCCTGGCGCACCTGATCGCGTTGCTCTGTTGAACTCTGTACTCCCGATCTATGAGAAGCTTTTCGGCAAACCGATCGTGCTTCACGTCGTGACCATGCGTGTTGCGGCCGGCTACGCGTTCATTGCGGTCCATCCGGAGCGGCCGAATGGCGCGCCGATCGAAAAGCAGGTCTGGGAGGCAGCGGTCGGAAGATGCATACTGACACCCACGACGGCAGAGCAGGAATATTGGATGAGAAAGGTGACCGGCACGTGGACGATTGCGCTGAGAAACCAGTTCTGTGCCGACGATTCGATTGCTGGTGACGGGGATATCATTGGCGCGCCTCCCGAGCTGGTGGGCGAAGCGCAATGGAGTCCGCGGGACGAATATCCAGTGCAGGCGATCGCTACCGGAGTCGCTGAGCCTTACTAATTGAGCTCGAGAAGGCGCGTAGCGTTCCCGATCGAAGGGAGCCGCCATAACTCGTCGTCAACTGAGACTTACGAGAACCCGGGCGCGATCGAGCAGCCGGATGAGGCCGCCGCCTGGCTCACGATTCGTACGCATCCGATGCGGGCCGCGAATGGCGCGTCACTGAACGCCCGGGGATCGGGACGTTGCGTCAATGCGCGTTTGGATGCGCAAAGGCCA
>JASHRV010000085.1 GCA_030037175.1 Acetobacteraceae bacterium | reverse complement strand
CGTGCCCGCCAGCGCGCCGGCAAGGCCGGCGCTGCCGCACCAAAGCAGGGGCTGGCCGAGGGCAAGGCCGGACGCGGCAATGCATTCCATGTCCGCCTCGGTTTCCGCATCCCAGAGGCTGACGCCCTCCGGCACGGGATCGCCCGGGCGGGCGAGGGAAACGGCGATGCCGCGGGCAGCGAGCGCGGCGGAAAGATTCTCGCCGACGGGCACCCACCCGGCCAGGCCTTGCACATACTGCAGGCCGCCCCGCGTGATGCGGCGCTGGAACGGAAAGGCCGGGGCGATGATGCAGCAGGAAGGTGCCAGCGCCTGAATCACGGCGGCCACGGCGACCGACTGGTGGCCGCGCAGCTGGCTGTCGAGCTTGACGTAGGAAATCGTGTCGGGCGCGGGGGCGAGCAGAGGGGCGAGACGCGCGGTCGCGAGTGCGGCGACGGCCTCGCCCTCCTCGCGGGTGCCGGAATCAATGGCAGCGCTCGGCGAAAAATGATCGGGGATCCGGCCGGGCCAGTATACCGGCAGCGGCCCCATGCGGGCGGTGAACTGGGCCGCGGTGTCGAGCGCGCCGGTGAGATCGTCGGCGATCAGCCGAAGATGCTGCATGAGAAAGGTTCGGGAAAGCCTGGATTCGCTGCCAGAATGCCCGCACCCGGCCGAGGCGGCAACCGGCGGTTGGGCAAGGGCGGGAGCGCAGGGGCGACGATGGCACCGCCGGCCGGGTTCGCACGGATGAAAGGGGTGAAGGCATCATGCCGGTGGTCAATGTCGAAGAAAAACTGGGCAAATTCTCGGAGCACTGGGCGCCGAAGATCGTTGCCGCCTTCAACGGCCACGATGTCATGGTGGTCAAGCTTCTGGGCGAGTTCATCTGGCACTCGCACCCGGACACCGATGATTTCTTCCTGGTGCTGAAGGGCAAGCTCACGATCGAGCTTCGCGACGGCGCGGTGCATCTCGGCCCGGGCGAACTCTATGTCGTGCCGAAAGGGGTCGAGCATCGCCCGGTCGCGAAGGAAGAGGTCCATCTGCTGCTCATCGAGCCAGCCGGCACGCCGAACACCGGGGACAAGGCGACCGCGGCCGAGAAGCGGCCCATCTGATCAACGCCCGAGATGGCGCTCCAGATGGCGGCGGACGAAGGCGCGGCAGCGCTCTGTCGCGGGGTCGCGAAAAATCTGCCCGGGCGGGCCCTCCTCGGCGATCACGCCGTCGTCGAGAAAGATCGCACGCGAAGAGACATCGGCGGCGAAGCTCATCTCGTGCGTCACGATCAGCATCGTCCGCCCCTCCTCCGCGAGCGCGCGGATCACGCGCAGCACCTCGCCCACCAGCTCGGGGTCGAGCGCGGAGGTCGGCTCGTCGAAGAGAAGCGCGCGCGGGCGCATCGCCAGCGCCCGCGCGATCGCCGCGCGCTGCTGCTGGCCGCCGGAAAGCTCGTTCGGCCAGGCGTCGCGCTTGTCGGCGAGCCCCACCTTGGCGAGCAGCGCCTCGGCCTCGGCCACGCATTCGCCGCGCGGACGGCGCTGCACATGCACCGGCGCCTCGATGACATTGCCGAGCACGGTGCGGTGCGGCCACAGATTGAAGCTCTGGAAGACGAAGCCGAGCGTGGCGCGCACGCGCTCGACCTGGTGGCGGTTGGCGGGATCGAGGCGCTCGCCGCCGATGACGATCTCGCCCTCGTCCGGCGCCTCGAGCAGCGGGATGCAGCGGAGCAGCGTGCTTTTCCCCGAGCCGCTGGCGCCGATGATCGCCACCACCTCGCCCTGATGCGCGGTGAGCGAGACGCCACGCAGCACCTCATGGGCGCCGAAGCGCTTGCGGACGGCGCGCACCTCGATGACCGCCTCGCTCATGTGCCGGCCGGGCCGAGCTTCGCCTCGAGCACGGCGACCGCGCGTGTCAGCGCGAAATTGAGGACGAGATAGATCGCGCCGGCGCAGAGGAAAACCTCGATCGCTCGGTAGGTTTCGGAAATGATCGCATAGGCGATGCCGGTCACCTCCATCAGCGTCACCAGCGAGGCGAGCGAGGTCGATTTGACCATCGCGATAAGCTCGTTGCCGTAGGCCGGCAGCGCCTGGCGGATGGCAAGCGGCAGCACAACGCGGCGCAGCAGCAGCAGGCGCGTCATGCCGACCGCCCTCCCCGCCTCCACCGCGCCCTTTGGCACCGCGGCAAAGCCGCCGCGCAGGATTTCCGAGGCATAAGCCGCATCGTTCAGCGCCAGCGCCAGCAGCGCGCAGCACCAGGGCTCGCGCAGGAAGGGCCAGAGCACGCTCGCGCGGACGAAGGCGAACTGCCCGGCGCCGTAATAGATGAAGAAGATCTGCAAAAGCAGCGGCGTGCCGCGAAAGACGAAGACGTAGGCCGAGACGAGAGCGGCGCCGGGGCGCGAATTTGCGCGCAGCAGGGCAAGCAGAAGCGCGAGCACGGCGCCTACGGCAACCGAGCCCGCCGTGAGGCCCACGGTGAGCGGCACGCCGCCAAGAAGCTGGAGCATGGTCGCGCCGAGGAAATCGAGCTCCCGCACGTCAGCGCGCCCGTTCGTGGCGGGCGAGGCTTCGCTCGGCGTTGCGGAAGACACCGCCGGAAAACGATGTCAGCACGAGGTAAAGCGCGAAGCCCGCGATGCCGAAATCGAACGGCAAGCGCGTGGAATCCGAGGCGACATTGACGGCACGCATCAGCTCGGAAAGACCCGTGACGGAGATCAGCGCGGATTCCTTCAGCACCTGCTGCCAGACATTGCCCATGCCCGGCAACGCGAAGCGGAGCGCGCGCGGGGCAATGACGCGGCGGAGCATGAGCAGCCGGCCCATGCCGACGGCGCGCGCGGCTTCGATCTCGCCCCGGGGAATGGCAAGGAAGCCGCCGCGCAGCGCCTCGGTCTGATAGGCGCCGGCGATGAGGCCGACCGCAAGCGTGCCGGCGAGGAACCCGTCGAGGCCGATGAATCCGGAGCGGCCGAAGAGATGACCGAGCGAGGTCAGCGCCTCGCTGCCGCCGAAATAGACGAGATAGATCACAAGCAATTCGGGAATGCCGCGGAAGACGGTGGTGTAGAGACCGACGAGGCGGCGCGCCGGGCGCGGGCCGGCGATCCGTGCCCAGGCGGCCAGCCCGCCGAACACGAGGCCCACGAGATAGGCGGCTATTGAGACGGCGAGCGTCATCGCCGCCCCGGCAACGAGCGAGGCACCCCAGCCGTTCGGCCCGAAGCCGAGGAGAACGAACGGATTGCTGGTGTTCATTGAGAAGAGGAGTTCATTGAAGACAGGGATTCAAGAAAAGCAAAGCTCAGGAGATTCACTCCTGGCAGGGACTCTGCCCCTGCACCGACACCCCACCGCGCAAGCACGGTGGGGCCCCGTCGCCGGCAAAGGCGGAGCCTTTGCAATCCATTTGTTTGAAATTCGCCACATCCCGCTAATTCGGCGGGCTGATATCCGTCTTGAACCATTTGAGCGAGAGCGCGCGGATCGTTCCGTCTTTCTTCGCCGCTTCGATCGCCTGGTTGAACATCGCGACCAGCTCAGGGTCGCTCTTGCGGATGCCGACGCCGGTGCCCTTGCCGAGCAGCCCGCCGGTGAAGAGCGGCCCGACCTCGACGAACTGGTTGCCGCCCGGCTTGTTGAGCGTGGAGACGAAGTAGGAGGTCGAGGCGATGGCGGCGTCGATCCGGTCGGAGGCAAGGTCCAGGTCGTGCTCCTCAGTCGTCTTGTAGGTGCGGATCGTGACGACGTTGCGGAGATAGGTGTGGAGCAGGTTGTATTGGATCGTCGCCACCTGCACGCCCACCGTCTTGCCCTTGAGCGCGGGTGTGATCGCCGCGATCGCCGCCTTCATCGCCGCGTCGTCATCCAGCGAGACGCGCTTTCCCGTGTCCGGCATTTTCGCAAGCGGGCTCGATTTGAGAACAAGGAAGGTGGTCGGCGACTGGGTGTAGGGGATCGAGAAGTCGATCACCTTGAGCCGCTGCGGCGTGACCGACATCCCGTCCATGATGGCGTCGAACTTGCCCGCGTTGAGGGCGGGAATCATGCTGTCCCAGTCCTGCGCGATCCAGGTGCAGGTGATGTGCATGCGCGCGCAGAGATTGTTGCCGAGGTCGATCTCGAAGCCGATCAGCTTCCCGTCCGGCGCGTGCATGTTGTAGGGCGGGTAGGCACCTTCGGTCGCGATGACGATGTGCGAGTAATCCTTGGCCAGGGCCGGAACCGCGGCCGGGCCGGCGAGCACGGCCAGGGCGGCCACGGCGGCGATCGACCAGCTTCGGATGATGGGGAAAAATCCTCTCCCGCGTGTCATTGGCTGCTCCCTGCGGCTTTCAAGGCGGCATCAAGCACCGTCATCCCGGTGCTCGGCAAGGCACAAAAGCCCGTGCTATGAAGGGTGTGCAGGGTGGTGCTGCCGCGCCTCTCATCACCAACCTCCCGGGAGTGGACCCATAAGGTATCCGCTGCACCGGCACGGCCCCGTCTGAGCGATGTCCGATCGTCCGACGCCGGCCGGGCCCCCTGCCCCGCCGGTCGCTCACGTCACCCGCCGCGGGCGGTTCTCGCCGATCTGGATCATTCCGGCGGTCACGCTGGTGATCGCGGTCTGGCTCGCGTACCAAACCCTCTCCCAGCGCGGCCCGCTCATCACCATCACCTTCCAGAGCGCGGAGGGCCTCACCGGCGGGCAATCGCAGATCCGCTTCAAGGACATCCCCCTCGGCACCGTCCAGAGAATCACGCTGAACCCGGATCTGACCGGGGTGATCGTCACCGCCCGGATGACGCGGGAGGCGACGCGGCTGCTCACGGACAAGGCCCGGTTCTGGGTGGTCACGCCAAGGCTTTTCGCCGGCAACCTCTCAGGCTTCGAGACGATTCTCTCGGGCTCCTATATCGCGATGCTGCCCTCGACAGCAGCCGGCAAGCCCGAACGGCACTATGTCGGGCTCGAGAATCCGCCGGTCCTGCAATCGGACATTCCGGGCCGGACCTTCCTGCTCAGGGCCCCCCGGCT
>JASHRV010000084.1 GCA_030037175.1 Acetobacteraceae bacterium | reverse complement strand
CTAATGCAGGATGCAATCAAGCTGATGATCCACGATGGCATCGAGGGTGCGATCTGCAATATCGGCTCGATCTTGGCTCTGTCCGGCCAGCCCTTTATCAATCCCTACTGCGCCTCCAAGGGAGCGCTGACTACGCTGACCGCCGACACCGCCTTCTCGGCGATGGGCAACCGGATCCGAGTGAACCAGCTCAATGTCGGTTGGATGGCCTCCGATCACGAGTTGGAGCTGCAGGCCGCGGAAAAGGGCGATCTGCAATGGATCGAAAAGACGGTGGTGAATCTTCCGTTTGGCAGGCTCGTCGACCCCGAGGAGGCGGCTCGGGCCGTGAACTTCCTCGTTTCCGACGATGCTGGGCTGATGACGGGCTCCATCATCAATTTCGACCAGTCAGTCTGGGGCGCCGCGGCTGGAGCCATGCCTGTGCCGGACGGACCGATGAAGCTACCTGCTTGATCCTCTTCATTGAAGGCGCAGCGCTTCGATGCCGGGTCCCCTTTACCTCTGAGTAACGGTCGGAATACGGGGCCGGTCCGGTTCCTTCTGAAGCCGCGAAGCCAACGTGACGATCAGCGCCTGCGCGAGGCACATAGGTGCGGCGAGCGAGCGGGAAAAAGTGTATTCATGCTCCGGCACTGCAAAGAGAACCTGAGTATTCTTGGCAAGTGGTGAAAGCGTGCTGTCGCTGATCGCCACAATCGGCACGCCGCGGGCGGCTGTTTCTTCCACAACATTCACCACTTCGTTCGCGTAGAAGCGGAATGACACGGCGAAAAGAAGGTCTGCGGAGCGGATCACTCTGGCCATATGCGTCGCAAGCCCGCCACCAGCGTCGAGAAGTACGGTGCGCTTGCCCAGCATGGTGAGCACATAGCGCAGGAGCTCAACCACCGGCATCGAACGGAGTTGGCCAATGAGGTAGATCGTGTCGGCTTTCTCCATCAGATCGACCGCCTCTGAGATCTGCTCCACGGTCGTACCCGTTAGTAGATCCTGCAGCGAAGAGATGTCGCGCACCACCAGGTCACGCAGGAAGCTCGTCTCGCTGTTGTCTTCGCGTGCGCCGAGTTCCTCTGCCAACGCCTTGACGCGGGCCTCAAAACCGGGAGCGGCTGTCGAAAGGCGGCGCCGAAAGACCGCCTGCAGTTCCTTAAAGCCCTCATAGCCAAGAGACTGGGCGAAGCGAACGAAGCCCGAAGCGTGTACGCCGCACTTCTCCGCGATGGCGTTGACAGAGATCACCGCAACATCATTGGGATTTTGCGTGAGATAGATGGCGATTGTCTGATAGGATTTGCTCATTTCCTCATAGCGATCGTGAATGACGCGGATGAGGGCTTCGTAGGTCTCCGGCGGCCTCATTTCGACCATGACCCCGTAGTCACGGTGCGCTTTCGCCGAGCCCGCCTGGCTTGCACTCTCGCGGCCTGCAGTTCTGTCGGGGCGCAAAGGCCTCTCTTGATGGCGTACCGCGCGGTCGGAGCCCGGGATTTTCCCCGGTCTCAACGGCACAGGCCGGGCCGCGGCGTCAGCTTGCGGCTGCCGGCGTCTGGTCATGCAGTTCGTGCTCCAACGCCGCGAGCCCCGAACCGCCGGCCATGTGGAACATTAGGTTTTCCAGGCTGAGTTCTGCTCGAGGCGCATCGAGTTCTACCTCACCGCGCGCAAGCACCACGAAGTGGTCGCCGACCATGTAGGCGTGGTGTGGATTGTGGGTAATGAAGATCACGCCGATTCCGTGCTCCCGCGCCGCGGCAACGATATAGCGGAGCACGATCCCCGATTGCGTTACCCCGAGCGCCGCCGTGGGCTCGTCGAGGATCAACACCCGGGCGCCGAAGTGGATCGCGCGTGCAATCGCCACCACCTGGCGCTGGCCGCCTGAAAGCGTCCCCACCGGCTGGTCGAGGTCGGCCAGATTGATGCCCATGCGGTGCAGCTCCGTGTCGGTCGTCTCCCGCATCGCTTTGACATCAAGACGGCGGAATGGACCTGACCCCTTCAGGATTTCCGAGCCAAGGAAGAAGTTCCGCCATACCGGCAGCAGCGGAACCAGCGCCAGGGTCTGATAGACAGCCGCGATCCCGCGATCGAGCGCCTCTCGCGGGGAGCTGAATCGAACCGGCTCTCCGTCGACCTTATAGGTGCCTTGGTCGTGGCGGATCAGCCCTGCGATGATGCTGATGAGCGTGGACTTGCCGGCACCGTTGTCACCGAGGACGCAGGTCACCTCTCCCTTGCTCACCGTGAGGTTCACCCCCTGCAGGGCGGTGATGATGCCGTAGCTTTTGCCGATATTGCTGAGGGCGACGACGGGCGCCGACGGGTCCTTCATGTCACTTGCCCATGCTCGCGCGGGCTCGGATCCAGGTATTGACGATCGTAGCCACCAGCAAGGTTGCGCCGACGAAATACATGAACCAGTCGGGGTCCCAGTCGGCGTAGATGACTCCCTCGGTCGTCATGCCGAAGATGAATGCGCCCAAGGCCGAGCCCACGGCCGAACCATAACCGCCGGTGAGCAGGCAGCCACCGACGACCGATGCCGCGATATAGAGCAGTTCGTTGCCGACCCCTGCCCCGGACTGCACCGTGTCGTATGCGAACAGCATATGCATACCGAGAAACCAAACCGAGAAGCCGACGACCATAAAGAGCGCGATTTTCATTCGTTTCACGGGCACGCCGACCGCCCGCGCGCTCTCGCCCTGCCCGCCGATAGCGAAGATCCAGTTCCCGAAATGGGTGCGCAGCAACATCCAGGTCGCGATGAGGACGAAGACGAACCAGTAGAGGATCGCGATGCTCACCGTGACCCCGCCAATATGCAGGCTCGAGGCGAACACCGCGTGCGCCGAGGCGAAACCCGGCATGGTGCTGATATCGCCGGTAGCGACATTGCCTGTCACGAGCTTGGTGATGGCGATGTTCAGTCCTTGAAGCATAAGGAAGGTGGAGAGAGTGACGAGGAAGCTGTGTAGCCCAGTGCGGATCAGAAGAAAGCCGTTGAGCAATCCAATCCCGAGCGAAACCAGCAGGGCAAAGAAAACGCCTATCCAAATATTGCCTGCGATCTCAGTCGCAAACATTGATGCGGCGAGTGCAGAGGTTGTGACCGCCACTCCGGCGGTGAGGTCGAACTCGCCACCGATCATCAGCAGCGACACCCCCACAGACGGGATTCCGATAGTGGCGGACTCGTAGAGAACGGTCGTGAAAGCCGAGAATTGTCGGAAGGGAGGGGCGACGATGAAGAAAAGGAGAAAGACTAAAATTGCGCCCCCGAGCGCGCCTGCCTCGGGTCGCTTCAGCACCCTCCTCCACGCCGACTGATGCACCCTTCGGCGCTCGACGCGACGCGGCTCGATCTCTTTCACGACCGCGCTCATGACTCCTCCTTTGGTATCAGGCCGGTCGACCGGAGACGCCGACCGGCCACGTCCATTTCAGCCTATCGGGTGCCCCTCTCAGCGAACTTCGCCACCGAGTCCACGTTGTCCTTGGTTACGAAAGCAGGACCGGTCAACACTGGACCGCCTCCGCCAACGACGTCACCGTTGTATTTGTAGAGCCACAGCAGATCGATCGCCTCATAGCCCTCGACGAAAGGCTGTTGATCGATCGCCCATTGCAGCTTCCCCTCCTGGATGAGCTTGACCGCGGTCGGGCTCATGTCGAACGTCCCCACTTTGGCGTGGCTACCGGCCATGCTTGCCGCGGTGAGCGCGACCGGCGCGAATGGCGCGCCCAGTGTCACGACGTAATCGATGTCGCGGTTCTGCTGCAGCTTGGCGACGATCCGCGACTGAGCGCTCGCCATATCATAGCCATTGACGTAGAGCACTAGGAGATGGCCGTGAAAGGTTTTCTTGATGCCGTCGCAGCGCTCTTCGAGTTGCACCGCACCCTGCTGCTGATCGACGCAGACGACGCTCTTGGCCCCCTCGGCGTTGAGCCGGTCACCTACCGCCTCGCCGGCGATTGTCTCATCCTGGCCGACATACATCAGGAGACCGTTCTGTTTCCAGTTGTCGCCCCCGGCATTGAACCCGAGCACCGGGATGCCGGCTTTCTGTGCCTGCCCCACGGCCGGGGCCTCAGCATCAGGAAAGGCGAGCGTCAGCGCAATGCCATCTACATGCTGCTCGATCACGTTGGTTATCAGTTGGGCCTCTCCCGAAGCATTCGGGTTGGCGAGATAGATCAGCTTGACATGGTCCTTCGCCGCAGCTGCCTCGGCGCCCTTGCGGATGATGTCCCAGAAAGTATCGCCGGGCTGGGCGTGCGTGATCATTGCAAAGGTGTAACTCGGCTCGGCGGCACTCGCCGCGGTCGCGTCGAGTGTCGTCGAACAGCCAACAACAGCCCCTGCTGTCAGGGCAAGCCCTAACAGCCTTGTGAAAGATGGCATCGGTTTCCTCCTCTGTGTACGCTTGGTCGAGTGTTGCCCTCGACAATTTATGTTACACGGTCCGGACATACGCAATTGGCCATGCGGATCAGCGTGAGTCAAGCCGCGGGTTGCTGCTATTGGATATTGGCAATTTCCGTTGCGGCTGCAAAAGCGGCGGGGGCGTCTCAGATTATCGACAACACCGTTCTGAGCCCAATCTAACGGTGGACCGCTTCCTAGGGATTGGGCCGCCAGATCCGGGGGCCATCGAATACCTCACCGCGCATCCAGCCCATCGCTCAGATCTGATTGGAGCCCGTGGTATCCGACCGGTCCAACCGGAGCCTGCCCATTGCCGGGCAAGGCGGGGGCTTGAGCCACATTTGCAAACTTTTCAGCTGATACAGACGATGAATGTGCTTGGCGTTCACTCGCCACCTTTCTCGAATGATGAGCACCTGGCTCCGCCGATTGCCGTGGCACACATGGGTCTCAGCGATCTCGCGGCCATGTTGCATAGCATGTCGCACAACTGCCACCAGCACGCGCGGCCGGAAGGCCACGCTGTCGAGCGCCTGGCGGTTGCGCCGGAGCGTGGTTTCGATCTCCGTGCCGCCAATCAGGTAATCCCAGATGTTCCGGTTCAGGTTGAGCCCCGCGGCTTGGATGATTTTGTGCAGAGTCAAAAACTCGCGAGAAAGGCTGCTGGACATCTTCATTCTCCCTATAGCAGGCTTCGTTGAGCGAAACTCCGCATTAGGTGTGTGGTCCCAGGATGAGGTGGTGCGGGTTGATTTTGGGCTCCGACTCACCTTTGGTGGTGTCGACTTACGTGACGCTGGTCAGCCATCACCAGTTCCACGTCTCTCTGTTCGGATATCGTCGGCTGGGAATGGCTCGATACTCGCGAACCATAGGTCTGGGGCCAAACGGCACCTGACGCTGCTCAGTTTCCCCGGTCTGTAGTGGCTAACGTGCTATCCTGCCCGTTCTATGGCGTGACCCTTTTTGGACTCAACGCTGCCACCTCTATTCGGCTGGATGGTGCAACCGGCGGCGGACCCTTCTGAGCGTAGCCTCTCGCATTCGTTCGAAGGCGACGAACAGTGCCGGCACGAAGAGCACGCCGATGAAGCTCGCGAGGACCATGCCGCCGAACACCGTCGTGCCGATGGATTGGCGCGCCGCCGCGCCGGCGCCCGTGGCGAGCACCAGCGGCAGGACGCCGACAATAAAGGCGAGCGCCGTCATCATCACCGGCCGGTAGCGAATGCGCGCCCCCTCCTCGGCCGCGTGAAGCACCATTGCGCCGCCCTGGCCCAGCCGGTCCTTGGCGAACTCGACGATCAGGATGGCGTTCTTGGCCGCCAGGCCGATCAGCAGCACCAACCCGATCTGTCCGTAGACGTCGAGGGCCATGCCGCGAATCATGAGCCCGATCAGTCCGCCCAGCAGGGCGAACGAAACCGGCAGCATGACCGAGAGGGGCAGGGTCCAGCTTTCGTAGAGGGCGACAAGAAAGAGGTAAGAGAAAACAATCGCGAATACGAACGCCGAGGATTCCTGACCGGCCGCGGCGAGCTCCTGATAGGACATCGCGGTCCAGTCATAGCCGAAGCCCTTCGGCAGATGCCGGGCTGCTACGTCTTCCATCGCCGCGATGGCCTGGCCGCTGCTCTTGCCGGGGCCGGCGGCCCCGTTGATCAGGACCGCCGGGTAGAGGTTGTAGAAGTTGAGCGCATTGGCCCCCTCGACTGTGGTCAGGTGAACCACGCTCGAGAGCGGAACCATGGCGCCGGTCGCGCTCTTCACGTAGAGCTGGTCGATGTCCGAGACCTTGCTGCGGAACTGCGGCTCGTCCTGCACGATCACCTGGAATACGAAGTTCTGGTAATTGAAGTCGTTAACGAACTGGCTACCGAGATTGGCTTCGAGGGTCTCGTAGATTGCCGCTGGCGTCACCCTGAGGAGCTCCGCCCTCTGGACGTCCACGTTCACCATGATCTGCGGCACGTTGTCGGAAAACCCGGTGAAGACCGAATGCAGATTGGGGTTCTGGTTGGCGGCGAAGATCAGCGCACGGGAGACGGAGGCGAGCTGCTGATAGCTCTGACCGCCACGCGCCTCGAGCACGAAATTGATGCCTCCGGTGGCGCTGATGCCGGGAATGGGAGGTGGGACGAAGCCGACGATATCGGCGGCCGGCATGGCGTTGAAGCGCGGCTGCAATTTGGCGATGACGGCGAACACCGACTGGCCCGCACCACGTTGGCTGAAGGGCTTCATGATGACGATGACGCTGCCGGCGTTCGGCTCCTCCGCACCGTTCACGAGGCTGAAGCCGCCGAGGTCGATCGTATGGGCAACGCCAGGGGTCTTGCGCAGCATCGCGCCGAGCTCCTGCAGCACGGCCTGGGTTCGCTCCAGCGACGCGCCGCTGGGCAGCTCGACGTCAACAAAGAAAATCCCCCGGTCCTCGGAAGGCAGGAAGGCGGACGGAGTGATGCCGAGAACCAGCCACGTCAGGACGAATACAGCACCGAGCCCGATGCCGGCCACGGCCAGCCGGCGCGAGAGGAATCCGACGATGTGTGTGTAGCCGTCCCGGGCCAGGCCGAAGCCGCGGTCGAACCAGCGGAAGGCGATGAATTTCCTCTGCCGCGGAGGGCGCAGGAGAAGTGCTGCGAGCGCCGGGCTCAGGGTGAGCGCGTTGATCGCCGAGATCACGATCGAAACTGAGATGGTCACGGCGAACTGGCGATAGAGCGCTCCGGTCACGCCGGCGATGAAGCCGACCGGGGCGAACACAGCGACCAGCACGAGGGTGGTGGCAACGACCGGGCCGGTGATCTCCCGTAGCGCGTCCTCTGTCGCCTGTGCAGGCGTCAGGGAAGGATTCTCCTCAAGGTGCCGGCTCACGTTCTCCACCACCACGATCGCATCGTCCACGACCAGGGTCACGGCAAGCACGATGGCGAAGAGATCGACGGTGTTCGCCGAGTAGCCGAGCAGGTAGAGGATCGCGAAGACGCCGATCAGCGAGACCGGGATCGCCACGGTGGGGATCAGGGTGGCCCGCCAGTCCTGCAGGAACACGAACACGACGGCGACGACCAGAAGGAGCGTAACGGCGAGCGTGCGCAGGATCTCGGCGATTTCAGCACTGACGAAGCTCTCGGCATTGTAGACGATGGTGTATTGCAGTCCCTCGGGAAAATTTTTGGAAAGCGCCTGCATCTCGCTCTCGACCGCATGCGCGAGCGCGAGCCCATTCACGCCCGGGGCCTGGTAGATCGCGAGCGTCGCCGAGGGCAGCCCGTCCAGCGCGGAGGAGTCGTCATATTCCTCGGCGGCGAGCTGAACCTTGCCGATGTCCGAGACGCGGACGATGCCGCCGTTCCGATTGGTGCGCACGATGATGTTCTCGAATTGCTGCACGCTAGAGAGCTCGCCTTGCGCCAGCACGGTGAGCTGCTGCTGCTGATTGCCGCCGACGGGCGGCTCCCCGATCTCCCCGGCGGCCACCTGAAGGTTCTGGGCCTCGATCGCGTTCACCACCTCGCTCGGGCTGATCCCCAGCGCCGTCATGCGCACGGGATTGAGCCAGACCCTCATGGCGTACTCGCGCTCGCCGTAGATGTGGGTGTTGCCGACCCCGGGAATACGCGCGATATCCTGCTGCAGATGCATGTATGCGTAGTTGGAGATGAAGACTTGGTCGAATGTGTCGTTTGGTGAATAGAGGTTGACAGCGAGAACGAAATTGTTGGAGGCGGCCCGAATGGTGAGGCCCTCCTGCTGAACCTCGGGCGGCAGCTGAGCCTCGGCGAGCTGCACCCGGTTCTGGACATTGACCTGGTCGATGTTCGGGTCGGTGCCGATGGCGAAGGTGACCACCAGACTGTAGGTGCCGGAGCTCGAGCTTGTGCTCTGCATGTAGAGTTCGCCGGGAACTCCGTTTACCTGTTCCTCGATCGGCTCGGCGACGGCCGAAGTGATGGTGGCGGCGCTGGCGCCCGGATAGCTCGCGGAAACTATCACCTGCGGTGGCGTGATGTTCGGATATTCCGACACCGGGATCGAAGAAAGCGAGAGCAGGCCAGAGAGCGTGATGACGATCGCGATTACGATGGCAAAATTGGGCCGGCGGATGAAGAAGCTGGAGAGCATAGCAAGGGGGCCCCGGCGAGCTAGCCGGCGTCTCTGGAAGGGACCCGCAGCGGAGGCGGCGCGGCAACGGGATTGACGATCTCGCCCGCTTTCACCTTTTGCCCGCCGGCGACGATCACGGACCAGCCCTTCATCAGTCCCTTCTCGACGATATAGTTCTGCGCGATCTGCGGGCCGAGCGTGACCGGTTGCTGCGTCACCTTGTGGTCAGGCCCGACGACCAGCACGTAACTGCCGCTCTGTTCCGTCTGTACCGCCTCGACGGGCACGAGCACCCGCTCTTCAGGCTGGGCGGGGCGAAGCACGACGGAAACATAGGCTCCGGGCAGAAGCAGTCCGTTCGGATTGGGAAAATCCGCATAGACGCTGACCGTGCCCGTTGAGGTATCCACCTGGTTATCCTTGAAGGCGATCCTGCCGGTCTCGGCGTAGGGCGTATCGTCCGGTAGAATGAGGTGTACGCTCAGGAGCGGGTCGCCGGTCGTGGGGTCGGCGGCGATCTTCTGCTCCGCCTGGACCACAGCGCTATAGGGAACCGAGAACACCACGCGGATCGGGTCGAGCTGATTGACGGTTGCCAGCGCCCCCGTGCTCGGAGTGACGAGGTTTCCCTTGGTCAGCGTGACCGCGCCGATTTGCCCAGCGATCGGCGAGGTGATGGTGCAGTAACCGAGGTTGAGCCCTGCCTGGGCAAGGTTTGCCTCGGCCGAGAGCACGGAAGCCTGGTCCTGCTGGTACGTCGCGAGGTCCCGGTCAAGGGTTGCGACTGCCTCGAATCCCTGCCGGTTGAGACGCTGCGCGCGCTGGTAGGCAAGGTTTGCATTGACGACAGCCGCCCGTGCCGAGGCAAGGCTCGCCTCGGCCGATTGCAGGGCGGCGCTGTACTGTGCGGTCTGAAGCCGGAACAGGACCTGCCCTGCCTTCACGGCACTGCCCTGCTGCACTGGCACGCTATCAATGAACGCCGTCACGCGCGGCACGACCTTGACGGATTGGATGGCGATGACGTGGCCGATGTAGCTTTGGCTCGGCGCGACGTTCTGCATCATGACCGGGGCGACCGTCACGGCAGGCGGCGCAGTTGCCTGCGCCCGAGCGAGCGGAGGGAGCGCGAGTGCCGCGGCGAACGCGCCGAGCAGCAGCAAAGTCCACGCGAACGCCGATCGCGCTGCCTGAATCTGCGGCGAGCCGCCAAGAAACCGAGTGACCGTCCGAGCGTCGTAGCAGAGCACCACAACTCCGCTGGCCCGGCTCACGGCAGATCTTCTCTCAAACTCGTACTGCTTTCACTCCCAGCGCAGATATGATACGCGTTGGTCTCATTTACGGCAAGGGCTGAAACCGTTGACGACGAACGAGTAACCCGCATGGCTGTTACGATGCGGACGCACCCGCAGAGAATCGGCCGCCCGCGCGCGGCAACCGCCGCCCGGATTCCCGAACTGCTGCTCGATGCCGCCGAGCCCCTCTTTCTCGCGCAGGGCTACGGCGCGACGACCGTCGAGCAGATCGCAGCTCGCGTAGGTGCGACAAAGCGTACAATTTATGCAAAATTCGGCGACAAAGCAGGCCTCTTCTCAGCCATGGCCAAGCGCGTTGTGAAGCGCCATCGGACTTGGCTGAACGGCGAATTTCCCGGGGCAACGATCGACGAGCGCCTGACCAATTTTGGGATGCAGCTGCTCTCGCTTGCGCTCGCGCCGGATGTGCTCGCTCTGTATCGGGTGATAGTGGCCGAAGCCCACCGCTTCCCTGAGGTTGCTCTCTTGGTCGATCAGCTGGCGGCGCAGGGTGTCCACCGCCGGCTCGCCGAGATCATCGCGGCCGAGGCCGCCGGTGGCTCGCTCGCGGTCACCGATCCGGCGCTGGCGGCCGAGCTGCTGGTGGGCATGATCCTGAATGCAGCGGTCCACGCCGGCTTGCTCGGGCGCAAAAGTGCCGCAGCGACACAGCCCGCACGATGGGCCCAAGCGGCAGTCTCGGTCTTTCTGGACGGCTGTCGCCAGAAGAGCGGCGGATCGCTCCGATAGCAAGGGTGGCATTCCGTTACCGGAACCAGGGCACTATCAACCCCTTCCGACCGAGGTGGACAGCGTGCAGCGGCCATGTACAGCCTCATCGTCACCACCAAAATGAACGACGTCGATCCGCAAGCCTGGCTCGCCGATGTCCTGACTCGGATCGCTGAGCACCCCGCCCATCGGCTCGACGACCCGCTGCCGTGGAACTGGCGGGGCCGACATCGCACCGTCAAGGCCGCGTGGGCGTGCAGCTCAACAAGGTCCATCACGTCACCACCATCACCCGCATCTCTGCCGACCTTGGCGAAGACGAGGACTGGCTCAACCGCATCGCGGTCGACATGGAGCCCGAAGACGGCCTGATCTGGGTCTACGGGCCTGACGACGATGGCGTCATGGCGCTCAGCGACTTCGGCGTCGAACGGCTCAAAGTGCTCATCGCGCTTCACAAAGTCCATCCGGATCTACTCGATCGCTGCGAACGCAACAGCTGATCCCGCCGTCTTCATCGGATGAATGCAGTTTCCGTAACCTGACAGCATTGCTGCTCATGCGCGGTGAACAGCTGCAGCCTCGATCCTTGAACGCGAACGTCCGAAAAAGGCAGCACCGCAGCCAGGAAGGTTCGCTGCCGCCGCGTCCGGGGGAAGGTTTCAAGAGACCACGATTACGCCTCGGCAATCCGGCCCGTCACGCGGCGACGGATCGCGAGGTTCAGTCCGACCGCAATCAAGATGATCGCACCGGTCGCCACGCCGTCCCAATATCCGTTTACACCCATAAGGATGAGGCCGGTGGTAATCATACCGGTAATCAGGACTCCGACAATGGCACCAAAAATCGTGCCACGCCCTCCAAAGAGCCCAACACCACCGACAATTATGGCCGCTATGACTTTCAGCAGGACATCGCTGCCGGCGTCCAGCGGCGCAAGCCCAATGCGGCCGAACAGCAGCGCGGCGGCGATGCCGCACAGTCCACCCATGGCAACAAAGCACCGAAACTTGACGCGCTTGGTGTTGATTCCGCTGTTCTGTGCGGCATCGACGTTACCACCGGTCGCGTACACATCACTGCCAAACTTTGTCGTGGCTAGCAACATTGCTCCAACACCGGCAACGAGCAGCATGGCTACAAACATATTTGGAACCGGCGTTCCCAGAAAGCCTGCGCGGATAATGCGGTAGAAGGGCAGATCAGAGTGCTCGACAGGGATCGGATAGCCGCTTGATATCGCATTGGCGCCCCCGCGCAACAGGACCATCATCCCGAGCGTTGTTATGAAGGACGACAGGCCGATTCTCGTAACAAGAATCCCGTTCACAGCACCTATTATCATTCCAATAACAATGACCACCAGAGAGGCAAGAGACGGATCAACGCCCAGGCGCTCATTCTGGTAGGAGATGAGTATAAGCAGGAAGCCATAGTTTGACCCGATCGAGAGATCAAGCTCGCCTGACACAAACAAGAATGTCATTCCGACCGAAAGAATCCCGAGAATCGATACTCCCCAAGCGATCTCGAGCATACTTTGTTCGGTAAGAAAATTCCGTGTCAGTAACGCGAAGAACCCAAAGAGCGCAAGGGCAACCAGGAGAATGGCAAAATCACGATGGCTTGTCAGCCGTCGCAGGCGGCTATGCGCGTTGGGATGCTGCCAGTTATTCCCCTCAATGAGGTCGGCTCGCGCAGCCGGCCCGTTACCCGGGAGTCGCTCCGAACGCGTCCGATCGGGCTGAGCGTTGCTCACGTGCGATCTCCCTTATGACGACCCGCATCGGACGTAGATTTCACCGTGGCAGCGCGCAAACCGAAATCCATGCCGCGGAATACCGAAAGGGGTCGGCACGGTGCCGCGCGCAGCAACAATGCCAATAGATGCCTTCCTCCGCTGCTCTTGGCGCCGGACGCATCTCACAGTATCATTTTCCAAACGAACGCAAACCCACGATAGGGCCGGAGAATTGGGATGGAGTTCGAATGTGTCGTGGATGCCAGGGCCAGGCTTGGTGAAGGACCACTCTGGGACCCTCGCGAAAAGGCCCTTTGGTGGGTCGATATCAAGGCTCCAGAGATTCACCGCTATGATCCTTTAACTGGTCATGACCGCGTATGGCCTTCGCCCGATGACGTTGGATGCCTCGCAGTGCGCGAGGCCGGTGGGCTGATCGTTGCCCTGCGCACCGGGCTGCACTTTTTCGATCCGACCTCTGGCCAGTTCGATCTGATTCTCCATCCGGAGGCGGGTTGCATGGAGAATCGTTTCAACGACGGCAAACCGGACCGGCAGGGGAGGTTCTGGCCCGGCACCATGTATGAGGGACCAAAACCGAGCCCCAGTGGCTCGCTCTATCGCGTCGGTTCCGATCTCACTTGCTGCCGAATGGTCCAAGGCGTGTTCTGTTCGAATGGTCTCGCCTGGAGTCCGGACAGCAAGGTCATGTATTTCGCGGACAGCCTGGTCCAACGTGTCTGGGCGTGGGACTTCGACGCAGTCAGCGGTGAGATCGAGAACCGCCGTCTCTTCATCGATACCGCACCACTTGGTAGCAACCCCGACGGAGCCACCGTCGATCGCGACGGCAATTATTGGCTGGCTCTGCCAGAGGCCGACAAGATAGGTCGCTTCGATCCCGAAGGGGCAATCATCCAACTCGTAGACTTGCCGGTGCCTCATCCGACCTGCGTCATGTTCGGTGGAGCCGATCTGGATGTCCTCTACGTCACCACCGCAACCATGTTCCGCTCTCCCGCTGAGCTCAACCGCAAGAGCCGTGCAGGCGGCCTTTTTGCTTCGGACGTGGGCGCAAAGGGGCTGCCGGAAGCATTCTTCCGCGGCTGATTCCGGGTTGAGGTGGAGCATGATTGTCACCGTGATCGCGTCGCGTCAGTAAGCTCACGCCTGCGGCTGAGCGCCTCCGTCAGGCCGCTCACCATAATGCTCGTATCCTCGGCGGTAAGAACAAAGTTCACACCCTTTGCTAGCCAGCTCTCTGTCTCCGTCTCGCTGGCGACGATGCCCAGGCAGACGGGCAGATTGCGCGCACGTGCCTTGGCCACAATGACCTCTAGGGCATTGACGACGA
>JASHRV010000083.1 GCA_030037175.1 Acetobacteraceae bacterium | reverse complement strand
TAACGAAGAGTTCATATTGGCGACAGGAGCAGTTTCGATCGAGCTGCGGCATCTGCCACGTGGCAGCGGGAGCTCCTCTCCCAGGGCCGACCAATTCTGACGGCGCAGGTCGTCTTGTGTGGTGGCGATCGACGCCCGCCCAAACTTTCGGGCATGTCGCCCAATCGAGGTGCAGAGATCGACGCAATGAGCAGCTCCTCCGCAGGGTATCGGCCGCCACCAGATGCCAGCCCCTATCCGCCCCGGAACATCCCACCGTGCAGATAGCAAGCGCAGCACATGCGGTTGGCGGAGCCCGGTTGGACTTTCGCTTCCCACCATCCGCCGTCCCTGGTCATCCGCCCCCCTGGTGCCTATCTGAAGGTTGGGCCAGCACGCAGCTGGCCACGAATTGGGGGAACTCTCATGCTAATCTCTGATGTCCTTCTCCTCAAGGGCCACGCCGTGGTGAGGATCTCGGATACCGATAGTGTGCGGGCCGCCGTCCAGAGACTGGCGGAGCATCGCATCGGAGCCCTCGTGGTAGAGGATCAGTGGATGCACCCGGCTGGTGTCTTCTCTGAGCGGGACTTCATCAATGCCATCGCGTCCCGGGGCGCCGTTGCGCTGGATCTCACTGTCCACGACCTGATGAGCGCGCCCATCATCAGCTGCCAATCATCGGATCGCGTGGATGCTGTGCTGGCAACTATGACCCTGAGCAGAATCCGCCACGTCCCGGTGATCGACGGCGGGCAGCTCACCGGCATCGTCAGCATCGGGGATCTCGTGAAGCAACGGCTGGACGAAAAGGAGCTTGAGGCCAACGTGCTCCTGGATATCACGCGCATGCGGGCCTGAGCCCCACCCCCAATACGGGGGCATGGAATGGTGCTTCAGGAAGTCGGGGGTGGTTTCATTGCACTGTGCGACATCCTCGTGGATGGGAGCGTGGGCACAGTTCTCGAAAACGGTCATTTCACTCCCCCCCAAAGCCGTTTTTCATCGTGCCCGAGAAGCGGGTGGAGGTGACGAGGTCATCACGGCCGAACGTGATTTGGGTCGGCCCCCGGACCCTGGCCAGAGCAGGCTCAGCATCATGCTCGATCACCGCTTCGGATTGGCGGAGGAAAGCATCCGCGGGGGTGGGCGGGATGGCCGCGCACGAAGGCAGCGAGGGAATCAACATAATCTGGCTTTCCCGCGTAGAGTTCCGGGGTTATGCACCGGGGGAATAGGCCCCGGATCACCATCTCGGCGACATTATCAAGTTCTCTGGCCATGATTTGTCGACCCTCAACCACGACCTTGAGAAACGGTCTGTCTTGGCCCACGCGCTATACAGGGACAGTTACCGAACCCGCTGGGCGTGCTTGGCCGCAAGCCACGCCCCCGTCGCCGCCCTCGACGACCGACCAGACACGTGAGCTTGCTCGATGCCCGTCGCCTGCATGAAGGCCGCGATGCCCTCGGCGAAAAGTTCCGTTGAATAGGTGTCTGAGGCCTTGTCGATCTCGGGCGCTCCGCGAGGATCAACGGATACGCGGGTAAAGTATTTGGAATGTTCGGCAACCGGAAAGGCGCAACAGGCATTGTCGGCTGCCAAATATGGGATAAGGATCAGCGGGTTCCCGAGCCCTCGGTTTCAAGTGCCTCGCCGCCGGCCTGCTTGACGCGGCATTGCGCTCTGAGCGGAGTGTCACGGTCGGAGGCCAATGCACGACCCGGACCAGCAAAGCCAAGCGCCTTAGGGATCCCAAGACCCAGATGACGTTGGTGGAGCATCTCAAGTGGCGCGGGCCAGGTTCGGCGCTGCGATTCATACCCCCCGCGCTCGATCGCGACCGGTCAACCGAAGAGAGAAGCATTGAGGATGCGATAGAACCGAATGAGCTGAGCTATGTCCTGAGCGAACCATCCGGCGAGCCAGTCGTGATAGGCTGTGGCACTCCCCTCTGGTGGAAGCCGCCCCCTGAGCATCCCGGCCGCAAGATCGCTGGCGGCGATTCCGGACATGATTGCCTTGAGTACGCCGTGCGCCGAGGTCGGATCGAGCACGGCGGCCGCGTCGCCGATCATGAACCAGCCGGGCCCTGCCGTCCTCTCAGCGATTCGCCAGGTGACGTCGGCGCCTCGTGAACGCGTGAGCGACGTAAGGCTGCGGAGCTCCTCGGGCAGCCAGTCGCCAGTCTGGCGTGCGCCGAAGGAAAGTCGTGTCCACTGATAGGTTTTTTCCCAAACTCGTGCCGTCCAGGTCCAGCCGCTTGCGTCGCCGCAAAGGAGCGGTGCCGCATCGCGTGCCGAGCATGCGCCCTCGACATAGCCGTAACGGGCGATGAAGCGCGGCGAGCGCGCCGGGCTCGTGATGCCGAGGGCACGGCCGAGCCAGCGCGCCCGTCCGCTCGCATCGGCCACGAGGCGTGCCCCGAGCGGTCCCCCCTCTGTCATGACGCCACGCGCGGTGCCGTTTTCCCCGAGCAGGGCCGTGACCGCGCACGGCCGGCGCACCTCGACACCCACCTCCCGCGCCCGCGCGAGCAGGAGATCGTCGAATTCCGCGCGCCGGACATGAAATCCCTCCCATGAGCCGCGCGCATCGCCGCCATAGTCCATGAACGCGCGGGGTCCGCCCCACTCGACCCAGATCCCCGCATGGCGGGCGTGAATGAAGGGCTCGAGCCGTTCCTCCAGGCCAAGCTGGCCGAGCAGCGGCGCGAGCCCTGGATGCAACGTTTCCCCGGGCCGCTCGCCGAAAATTTCCTCGCGCTCGCAGAGCACGACATCGAGGCCGCGGCTCGCCGCAGTGATCGCGGCAGCAGCGCCACCCGGCCCGCCGCCGACAACGACGAGATCATGCTCAGCCACGCCAGGGGCGATCCCGTCTTGTTTGACCGCACGGAACGATGCAGCCGCCTTGACGCTCTGCGGTCACGTCATGCTTCGGGTCCGCCTCGCTCCGCCCTAGCTCGGCATCGACGTATCCGCGGCCCAAGCCCCATCGTCCCGCCGCAGCAAAACCGTGCCCCCGGAAACATAGAGAATCGCCTGCTCGAGCACATCGACAAGCACGATCCGCATATCGTCCGGATCGGGGCTCTGCGCTCCCCATCGATAGACGTGGAAGCGGTAGCGCCGCGGCCCCCCGAGCGTCACCCCGGTCGCCTGCTCGGCCGCCGCCAGGTCGGCATCGTCCGTACCCACCACACGGAACGAGAGCACCGCCCAACTCGCTTTCGTGCGCAGGATTTTCGCCACGGCCGTCGCCGGGTCCTCGTGCCTGAAGAAATCCGGGTCGTGGATGCCGAGGCTCCAATAGACGGCCTCCATGGCAAGCGTGCGCGTCTGATATTCCGTCGCGTCGATACGCGCCGTGAGCGCCGCCGTCATCGTTCCGGCAAGATCGATATAATCGACCCGCAACTCGTCGCTATAGGCCACGACCGTCCGTCCGTCGATGCTGCGGAGTGCCGGTCCGCGCACGCCGTCCCACGGCATGAACCTCCCATCGGGAAGCGGCGCGCTGCCGATCTCCTGGTCGGTGAGCGGGGTACTCGTAGGATAAGGGTAGAGCGAGCCGGCGAGCCGCTTGGCGGGCTGGTAGACGCGCGTTCCATCCGGCGCCGCGCCCGGCCAATAATTGCCGAGGGCGGCGCAAAGCTTGGCATCCTCCACGAAGGGCGATCCGAGCCCGTAGCCGGCGAGGAATTTCTGGAGCGGACGCCGCGGATCGGTGAAATAGATGCCCTGGCTCGTGTCCCATCCGGGATCGAACAGCCCGGGCGAGCCGTCGGGCAGGCCGACCTTGCCCTCGCCGACGGGACCGTTGGGCGACTGGATCGGGCCCGGCGCATCGACCGGCTGAGAAACGATCGCCGTGACCGTCGTGTCCTCAAGGCTGAAGCCGACGGGAAGCGTGACGTTCGCTGCGATTCGCGTCTGCGAGAGCGCATAGGGGGGAATCGCCCACAGGGCCGCACGCACCGGCTCCGGCACGCTGTTCTGCCACCATTGCATCAGCCCGCGCTGCGTCATCTCGGGAAAGAAATCCGGCAACCCGACCATGCAATAGGCGGGCATCCGCTCGACGATCGCATCCTCGAGCTGCGGGCAGTGCGCCTCGATCCATCCATCGCCGGAGAAATCAATATAGTGCAGGGTTTCGTATCCGCCCTTGTAGATGATCTCCATCATGTCGGGCCGCAGGTTGAGATTGTCGATCGCGCCGTTCGGCAGCAGACGGTGGCGGATATTGAGATATTCGGGAGCGGGCCTTTGGGTGTTCTGCGCGGCGTCTTCAACATAGTGGGGCTCCGACCATGTCTCGGCCGTCGGCAAAATCTGCAGGGACGAGAATTGAAGCCCCTCGGGTTTCGAGGTGTAGCGTCCGTCGACCGGGAAGGTGAGCGGGAGGCCTTTGTATTGCGCGGCGACGGTAAGCGGCGCGGGGCGCGGCTCGAGAACGCCGGATCCGAAATCCGGCCGGCGCGATAGTGTCCCGATCCGTTCGTCCTTGATCACGAACGGGAAGTTTTCGAGATCGCTGCCGCCCCAATTGTTCTGCAATCCGTTGAGCTCGAGGAAGCGATGGAACTGGGCGAGCTCGTCATTGCGCAACCCGCAGGAGAGCTCGAGATCGAGATTGCGTCCCGCGATGCATTCGGAGCCGCTGAAAAGCTTGTGGATCGGCACCCAGAAGGTGAGGTCCCGATCACCTGGAAGAGCGTCCTGGGGGCCGAAGCCCCCGTCGGCGCCCTCCATTTTGATTGCGATATAAGCAGCGAAGCGGCGCGGGACGACACGGAAATCGAACGGCCGCGCCTCATCGCCGGCGACGAAATTCCGCCGCTCGGCATCGTAGAACGGCTCGATCGAGCCGAGCCTCGCGATTCCGGCGCGGGCGAAGCAGAGCTCGGCGTGCTGAGCATGCACCGAAAGCGGCGCGCTGCGATACTGAAGCGCATAGACGGCGATGCCGAGGCTCCGTCCTTCGGCGCGACGCTCGAGCTCACCGATCGTCGGCGGATCGACGCCATAGACGAAATTCTCCACCGCCTCGATCTCCGCGAGCGTGGGAAAGCTGCCGAGCGCGGCGCCGTCGCGTCTTGCAACCACGCCTGGCGAGGCGAAGGCGTGATAGAGCAGGCTGCGGTCTGGATTGCCCCGGGTGATCGCCCGGACACCGGCGATGTCGAAATCGCCGAAGCCGGGACAGGCGCGGTCGATCCGCGTCAGCGGCTTCGTGAGCTCGCTCCGGAGATCCGCGGCCGTGATGTCGAGCTCGCCACCTGTTGCCTCGAGCAGAATCTGCCTCCAGCCCAGCGGTGCCAGCCGCCGGCAGGCAGCACCGACGCCTTCGATCAGCGGTCGGGCCTCGGCAGCCAGCGCGATGTGACGAAAGCTCCCAGCCAACGCGCCAACGCCGAAGGCAGCAAAGCCGAGAAACGCCCTACGTGTCGCCACGATTTTCCTCCCCAACCGTAGGTCTTGGATCCCGGCCGATCCGCAACCGCTTCATGCTAAAGGCGATTGGAACGGTTGTGAACCGGGTTGTCGAGGCGGGCCCCGCCGGGCGCCTCCTTTGGACGTGTCTATGAGACGGTTTGGCGCGCGGCCGCGGCGCAGGTCGGAAGCCGCGCGCTGACGATTGCGGAACGATCGGCGCCGCATGCGCGCGCCTTCCTCATCTGGCATTTCGGCCCCTGACTGCGCTCCGGTCCGAGGAGGATGCGGGTCGCTGATGCCGATCGGCGTTTTCATCAGCCAGTCGTCCAGGGACAAGCCGACGGCGGATGCCAACGAATCGCCGCAGATCCGCAACGAGCTCGTCCAGGCGGTGAACCGGAGCATCCCGATCATTCCGCCGCCCGAGAAGCATCTCGGGACCCTCATGGCCATGGGCCGGATCGCGGGCGACACGCTCATCTTCACCCATGCGGCGACGAACACGAAGTTCGTCGCGCAGTTCGACATCAATGCCGATCACGTCATAGTGGAAACGGCCCTGAAGAGCGGCATGAGCGTGCAGACCGTGCTCAATTCTTTCTGGAGGTCGGTGAAGCGCAAATGACGCAGGCGGGCCCGGACTCTCAGCGCGGAGGGTCTCATCCGGCAGGGCTTCCACCTCTCGCCTGGTCCGATCAGCAGGCCATGCCCGGCCTTTGCTGGCCCCTCCCCGCCTCGATCAGGTAGCAATCACCAGCCTCTGGCGTCCCACCGTGACCTGGTTTCCCCGTCTGCGCCGGAACCCGCCGCGCGGAGAACCGCCCCTCGCGAAGTCCGCGCGCGTGCACGAGACTTCGCCGGGATGCGAGAAAATTAGGCGAAGAGACGGACTCGCCGGCGGAGGGGGCGGTTCGTTGCGAACCGCTCTTTGCAGGAAATTCCCTGTTAAGCAGGCAAGATACTGGGAATATTCACGCATCAAGGGTCGCGGTGAAAAATCAGGAGCGGAATAACCGCATCCCATCAGCAAGTTAGGGAGGAAGTTCCCCATGCAACCGAACAGCGGATTTCCTCAGCGCAACAGGGAGGAGAATTTTCCGAACAGGGAATTATACCCGCCAGGCAGGGAATGATGCGGCTCCCGGAAACCCTGGGCTCGGCCAATCGGGCGTAGCCGCCCGGGTTCGCCTCCGAGCCCTTTTGCCGAGGGGTCCGGCCGACACAACATTCGCTCCTGATCAGGTTCTGATTCTCCGGGAATGGCCCGAGGCCGATTGGCCTTGCGGTGAGCCGCGACCCAATCCGCCTGGGAGTGGGCCGCCTGGGAGTGGGCTGCTTGGGAGTGGGCCGCGGAAGCATGATCGGTTGGCGGCGAAGGAAGAGCATCTCCGAGTCACGGGCGCATTGCGACCAGCAATCCACCGCGAGACCCCGCCAGCGGACCTCCACAGATCCGGCGCTCATCAGCGCCTCGCCATTCGGCCGCCGGGGCCGGTCCGGATGAGATTTTCGCTCCGGATGAACGCCTCCCACGCAACAACGATCCGGCTGGTCATGTCGCCTTTCCCCGACATTCCCCGCTTTCCGGACGCTCTCATCCGGTTTCAAGGTGCCGCAGCAGCTCTATTCGATCATATCCGGCTATCCCAAGCCGCTCAGATGTCCAACCACTTCTCCCAAACGTCTCACCGGTGACAGCCGAGGCAAGCGCGACGGTTGCCTCCATCAGAGGGGTGGGCACGCCGAGCACGCGGGCAATGGAGCAGGCCGGCACGATCTGGGTCGGAACCTCCTCGGAAATATAGCGATGGGAAAAATCCCTGGGCGCGGCCGAGCCGCGGTAAGCCGGCACTTTGCGCACCGTGTCGTAGAAATCCGCGCCCGCCACGCCGTAGTAATCGCCGAGGATCGCCTCGATCGGCTTGACCTCTCCCCCCAGCGCCGCAACGATCGCCATGCGCTCCCGATCGAGCGCGCTCACGGCGCGGGCGACGGAAGGGGTGATGTCGTAAGCGTCGTAGGTGAACGGGTAATCGCGGTCGATGCGGACCGCGTTCATCAGCATGGGCAGCGGATGCACCAGCATCCCCGGCCCCTGCAGCCCCGCGTCGAGCGCGTTCGCGGCAGGCACGAGCTCGGGAAAATCCGCCTCCAGCCTCGCCATCGCTTCGGGGTGCCGGTTATTGGGAAACACACCCACGAACACCCGCTTCTTCTTGTCGGCGACGACGACTTTCGCCTCAGGCGTACGATATCCCGCGTAGGAGAGGTCCGCGGTCTGAGCGAGCAGAACGTCGCCGAGCCCCGCGCGGCGGAGGCGGCCGGCCCAGAGAAGCGCGCCGCCGACGCCGCCCGGAGCGAGAAGCACAAGCTGCTCAGGGCGAAGATGTGCCAGCAGCGCATCGATGACCCGCCCATGATGCTGGCCTGGCACCACGACGGCGATAATCCTGGCGGCGGCAACGGCGGCGGGATCGGTTGTGAGATGGACGAGCCGGGCGAAATGCGTGCCGATCCCGCGGGCGAAATGAGCGGCGCGACTCTCGACCTGGATGCCGCCGAGAGCGCGCAACGGCTGAAGGCGTGGTTCGAACTCGGGATGGTCGAACAGAACGACCTCACGGCCGAGGAGGGCGAGCTCGGCCGCGAGGGCGCAACCACCATTGCCGGCGCCGATGACGGCGTAGCTGGGGGAAGATGCCATGTCAGCGCGCGGTGCCGAGATGGGATCCGTCGAATCTCCGGTCGGGCCGGTAGGGCGTGATGTCGAGATTCGGCGTCTCGCCGCGGGCGAGGGTGCCGACCACCGCGCCGGTGACGGCGCCGAAGGTGACACCGAGATGGCCGTGGCCGAAGGCGTGGATGACGTTGCGGTGGCGCGGCGAGCGGCCGATCACCGGAAGCGAGTCCGGGGTGGAGGGACGCGCGCCCACCCAGCGGCTGGCCCAGGGGGAGGTGGTGTCGAGATCGAGCCCGCGGATCAGCGGCGCGGCCGCGCGGAAGATGCGCAGCGCCCGCGCGTGATCCGCCGGCGCCTCGATTGCCGTGAGCTCCGCCATCGTCGTCATGCGCAGCCCTGTCGTCAGCGTGCTGATCGAGACATTGTGCTCGCCGGAGACGAGCGGGATCGCCGGCATCCGCGGAGCGGCCGGGATCATGATGTGATAGCCGCGCTCCGCCACGATCGAGACCCGCTCGCCGAGCATGCGGGCCAGGGCTCCGGACCAGGCGCCGGCCGCCAGCACCACGAGGTCGCATTCATGGCGGGCGGCATCGGTGATGATGCGGGAGACGCCGGCGGGCCCGGTCTCGAAGCCGCGCACCGTCTCGCAGAGCACGCGCCCGCCGCGCGCGCGGAACGCGCCGAGAATGGCCTCGGTGAGATCGAGCGGGTTCGTCACCGTCTGCACGATCGGGAAATGAACGCCGCAGACGGCGCGCTCGGAAATCGCGGGCTCGAGATCGCGGAGCGCCGGGCCGTCGAGCTCGCGCACCTCGATGCCGTGGCGGCGGCGAAGGGCCAGGCCGGCGCGCGCGCCCGCGAAGGAATTGCGGGATTCGTAGGCGAGGATCAGCCCCGTGGTGCGGATGAGCTCGGTGCGGCCGATCTCGGCGAGCAGGGATTCATAGGCGGTTCCGGCATGGGAGAGCAGCGCGGCGCGGGCGGCGGCGATCGCATCCACACGCGCGGGCGCGAGCGCGCGGCGGAAGCGCATCAGCCAGGGCAGCGTTTGCGGCAGATGGCGCAAACGGATGACCAGGGCGTGATTCGGGTCCGCCAGCATGCGCGGCAGCGTTCGCATCATCCCCGGCATGCCGAGCGGCGGAACGGAGGCGAGGCCGATGCTCGCGGAATTGCCGAACGAGGCCGCATGGCCCGGCACGCCCTTCTCGATCAGGGTGGTGGCGAAGCCGTTGAGCTGCAGCGCGTAGGCTGAGCACACGCCGACGATGCCGCCGCCGATCACGAAGGCGCGCCCTGCGGCGCTTGCTTGCTGACTCATGTGGAATTCCTGCGTTGCTGGTCAGGGAACGTCGTCGCGGATGCAGGCCTTGCTGTGGCCGGGCGCGACCTCAACGAGTGGCGGGACGGTTTTGGAACAGTCCTCAAGCGCATAGGGACAGCGGGTGCGGAACGCGCAGCCGCTGGGCGGGGCATCGGGCCGGGGGATCTCGCCTTCCAGAACCGTGGCGCCGCCGCGGCGGTCGGGATCGGGGCGTGGCGCCGCCGCGAGCAGGGCGGCGGTGTAGGGATGGCGCGGGGCCGAGAAGAGGCGGGAGACGGGGGCGGATTCCATGACGCGGCCGAGATAGAGCACCAGCACGCGGTCGCAAACATGACGCACGACCGCGAGATCGTGCGAGATGAAAAGAAGACCGAGCGACATCTCCCGCTGCTGGCGCCTCAGCAGGTTGATCACCTGCGCCTGCACCGAGACATCGAGGGCCGAGACCGGCTCATCGGCAACGAGATAGTGCGGCTCGGCGATCAGGGCGCGGGCGATGCTGATGCGCTGACGCTGCCCACCCGAGAACTCATGAGGGAAGCGATGCATCGCGTCCGCCGCAAGCCCGACCGATTGCAGCATGTGCGCAACCCGCTCCGCCCGGTCCCGCCGCGTGCCGATGTTGTGGATGGCGCAGGCCTCGCCGACGATGCGCGCGACCGTGAGCCTTGGATCGAGGCTGGAATAGGGATCTTGGAAGATCATCTGCAGGCGCCGGCGCAAGGGGCGGAGGGCGCGGCGGGGCAACCCCGTGATGTCCTGCCCGTCGAGCATGACCCGGCCGGATACGGGCTTGAGCAGGCGGAGCGCGGTGCGGCCGATCGTTGTCTTGCCGCTGCCGGATTCCCCGACCAGGCCGAGCACCTCGCCGCGGGCGAGCGCGAGGCTCACCCCGTGCACCACCGGAACGCTCCGGCCCTGCGCGGTGTAGGCGACATCGACCGTTTCGAGCGCGATCACGAAGCAAGCTCGTCGGCGCGCACGCAAGCGACCAGACCGCCTTCCCCGGTTGCGGTGAGCGCGGGCAGCGTTTCCTCGCATATGGGGCGGGCAAGCGGGCAGCGCGCGGCGAAGGCGCAGCCGGGCGGAAGCGCGAGCGGGCTCGGTACCTGGCCAGGAATTGGCTGCAGCTCGGCCTCTCTCGTTTCGTCCGGCTCGATCCGGGGCAGGCTGGCCAGCAGCGCCCGCGTGTAGGGATGGCGCGGGCGGGCGAAAAGCGCACGTACCGAGCCCGTTTCGACGATGCGGCCGGCATACATCACGGCGACGCGGTCCGCGATCTCCGCGACGACGCCGAGGTCGTGCGTGACGAAGAGGACGCCCATTCCGATCTCCGCCTGGAGGCTGCGGATCAGCGCGAGGATCTGGCCCTGGATGGTGACGTCGAGCGCGGTTGTGGGCTCGTCCGCGATCAGGAGCGAGGGCGAGCAGGCGAGGGCGATCGCGATCATGGCACGCTGGCGCATTCCGCCGGAGAATTGGTGCGGATAGTCGTGGGCGCGGCGTTCGGAGGCGGCGATGCCGACGCGGGCAAGCAGAGCGACGGCGCGGGCGGCGGCCTCGCGCCGGCCGAGGTCCGCATGGCGGCGGAGTCCCTCCGCCACCTGCTCGCCGATGGTGAGCAGCGGGTTGAGGCTCGTCATCGGCTCGTGGAAGATCATGCCGATCTCGGCGCCGCGCAGCGCCCGCATCTGCCGCTCGCCGGCGCGGGCGAGGTCGCTCACGATTCCGTTGCGGCTTCGGAACAGGATACGGCCGCCGGCAATCCGGCCCGGGGGCTCCGGGAAGAGGCGCATGATCGAAAGCGAGGTCACCGATTTTCCGCTGCCGGATTCGCCCACGAGAGCGAGAGTCTCGCCGCGGTGGAGATCGAAGCTGATGCCGTCGACCGCCCTCGCCTCCCCTTCCGGTGTGCGGAAGATCGTGCGGAGCCCCTCGACACGAAGGAGCGGCGTCTCCGTCATAGCAGCCGCCTGAGTTTGGGATCGAACGCATCGCGCAGCGCATCGCCCAGGATCTGAAGGGCGAGCACGGTGAGCAGAATCGCGATACCGGGCGCGAATATCAGCCAGGAGGCACGGTCGAGATATTGCTGGGCGGCCGCGATCATGTTTCCCCAGCTCGGGGTCGGCGGTGGAATGCCGGCGCCGAGGAAGGAGAGCGCCGCCTCGGTCAGCACGGCAGCGGACAAGATGAAGGTCGCCTGCACGAGG
>JASHRV010000082.1 GCA_030037175.1 Acetobacteraceae bacterium | reverse complement strand
TCAGCTTCACCGCGGGCCTGCTCGGGATGCTGGGTGGTGTGCTCGGGGCCTTGTTCATCAACCATCTCGGCTGGCCTGTCGGTATCGGCTTTGCCGCCACGCTGGCTGCCGGCGCCGCCATCGGGATCGTCACCGAAATCGTCGCCGTGAGGCCCGTGCTCGTGAGCTTGGAGCAGCATCTCTACGTGCTCTCGACGCTTGCCTTCGCGCTGATGTTCCAGCAGTTCACCGCGATCGAGTGGAGCACCGACCCGCAGCCGTTCCCGCGGCTGCTTCCCTTTGCCCGCAGCGCGTTCGATCAGCAGTTCTGGCTGCCCCTGTTGGCCTGCGCCGCCACGATCGTCGGTCTGGAACTGCTTTATCGCTATACGCTGGTGGGGCGGGCGTTTCTGGCGATTTCCGAGGACAGCTATGCCGCGCGCGCAATCGGCTTGCCGGAGCGCGGCCTGCGCATGGCGAGCTATGCGCTGGCCGGCATGATCGGCACTCTCGCGGGCTTCGCGGGCGGCGAAGTTTTGTTGGCCTTTTTCGCCAATGCGCCGATGCTGACCTTCTACGGGTTCATCCCGGTGGCTCTGGGCGGAATGGGAAGCAACCGCGGCGCGGTGATGGGGGGCTTGGCCCTGGGGCTGTTCCAGCAGGCGGCGAATTTTCTCGTCGGCGGGATCTTCGCTTCGGTGGCGGTGTTCGTCGTCTTCATCATGATCTTGCTTGCCCGTCCCGAAGGCCTTGCCGGCGTGATGGCTGTTCGCCGCGTATGATGGATATGCCTTTGCCCGTCGTCGCGTCGGCTCGCCGGCCGCGGCAGGGGATGGCGCACTGGCTCGAGGCTGCGGCTCCGTACGCGGTGTTGGCCATTGCCGGCGCCGCCCTGCCGTTGCTCGGCAACAGTTATTGGGGGGTCATCGCGACACGCGCCTGCGTCTATTGGGTGCTGGTGTCCGGGCTCAACCTCGTGGTCGGCTTTGCCGGCCAGATCGCCATCGGCTGGGTCGCGCTGCTGACCGTCGGCGCCTACACGACGAGCGTGCTGGCGGCGGGCACCGTCACGCCGGCGCTTTCGCCCTATCTCACGCTGGCGATTGCCGGAGTGGCGGGCGCGGTGCTCGGAGCGATCATCGGTCTGCCGGCGCTCAGGCTGCGCACGTTCTATTTCGCGATGACCACGCTGGGATTCGCCACTATCGCGACGCAGATCGTGCTCGCCTGGCAGGGCGTCACCGGCGGCGGCGTCGGTGTGGCGGGGCCTGTCTTCCCGGGGCCATTCTCCAGCCAGTGGGGTTTTTACTATTTTTGCCTGCTCCTGGCGGCAATCTGCACCTGGATGACCGCGAACATCGCGGGAAGCCGCTTCGGGCGTGGGTTGGTCGCGATTCGGGACGCGGAAGTCGCCGCCGAGGCAAGCGGCGTGGCCAAGCCCGCATTGCTGATGACCGTGTTCCTGTTCAGCGGCGCCGTTGCCGGCATAGCGGGTGGGCTGTTCGCCTCATTGCAATCCTATATCACGCCGGATGCGTTCACCTTCGACCTTTCGGTGCTCTTCTTCATCGCGATCCTGATCGGCGGGCGCGGCTCCATTCTGGGGCCGCTGTTGGGGACGATCCTGCTCACCATCCTGCCCGAACTCGCAGCCCCTCTGGTCGCGTGGTCCACCTTTCTCTACGCGGCGCTGCTTCTGGCGATCGTGCTCGTCGCGCCGGGCGGCATCGCCGAGCTCTTGGATTTCAGGAACCGCCGTCCGCTCGCGGGCGGCCGTGCGATCATCCCCCGACCCGAGCTGGTGGCGAACGTGCTCGGCCACAAAACGCGGTCCAGCCCTCTGTCACTGCAAGGGCTGAGGCTGAGCTTCGGCGGCGTGCGCGCGATCGACGGGTTGGATCTGGAGATCCGTCCCGGCGAGGTGCATGGGCTGATCGGACCGAACGGCAGCGGGAAAACGACCACTCTCAACGTGATCTCCGGCTACTACTCGCCGCAGGCTGGAAGAGTCGTTCTGAACGGTGGTACGCTTCCTCCCCGGGCACCGCATCTGCGCGCAAGGCACCGGATCGCGCGGACTTTCCAGACCCCGCGCGTGGTCGGCGCGGCTTCGGTGATCCAGAACGTCATGATCGGCGGAACTGTCGGCGGCCAAGGCACGTTTGTCGAATCCCTGTTCTCGTTGCCGCGCCATCGCAAGGACGAGGCGGCGTTGCACGAAGAGGCGCGGGCGATGCTCGCGGTGGTCGGGCTCGAGCCGCTCGCCTCGGTGCGGGCCGACCGGCTGCAGCACAGCGAGCTTCGTTTCATGGAGATCTCCCGTGCATTGATGCTGCGTCCGGCCTTCCTGCTGCTGGACGAGCCGGCGGCGGGGCTTTCGCCCGACGAGATCAAGCGGCTCGGCACCCTCATCGTCACGATCAGCCGGCAGGGCACGGGCGTGTTGCTGGTCGAGCATCATGCCGACCTGATCTTCGATATTTGCGACCATGTGACCGTGCTCAATCTCGGGAAGGTGCTGGCGGCCGGAACACCCACGGAAATCCGTTCGCATCGGGACGTGGTGGATGCCTATCTCGGCGCCTGAGAAGCTGCTTGAGATCACGGATCTCAGCACCGGCTATGGGAAAGTCGGCGTGCTGAGCGGCATCAATCTGTGGATCGGCACCGGGGAGGCGGTGGCGCTGCTCGGCCCGAACGGCACCGGCAAGACGACACTGCTGCGTGCCATCTCCGGCTTGCTGCCATGGTCCGGGCGGGTGCGCTTTGCGGGAGCCGATCTCGCCGGCGCGAGCCCGCGCGAAACCGTGCGGCGCGGCTTGGTGCATGTCATCGAGGGGCATCGCGTGTTCGCCCAGCTGACCGTGCTCGACAACCTCCTGCTCGCCGGCTACGGCATGGCGCGCGGCGAGCGCGCGGCGCGGATCGAAGAGGCGCTCGCCTTCTTTCCCGAGATCGTAAACAAGCGGCACGACCGGGCCGGCTCGCTTTCGGGAGGCCAGCAGCAAATGCTCGCAGTCGCGCAGGGCCTCGTCCGGCGGCCGCGGCTGTTGATGCTGGACGAGCCGTCCGCCGGGCTTTCCCCGGTGCTGGTGGATCGCGTGCTCGCGGTCGCCCGGCGACTTCGGGAGATCGGGACTTCCGTGCTGATCGTCGAGCAGCTGATTGAAAAGGCGCTGCTCCTGGCAGATCGCGTTTACGCTCTTGCGCGCGGTTCGGTCGTGCTCGAAGCGGAAACGGAGGAGGCGGATTTGCCCCATCGGCTGGAGCAGGCCTATTTCGGCCAGGATGCCACCCGGCCGCTCTCTCGCTAAGGCCTGATCGCCGGTGGCGGAATCGAAAAGGACGAGGCTTCTTTTTCTGAAGAAAAAGAAGCAAAAAGACTTTTCCCCGTTTTCTGGACCCGGCGCCGGCGAGGGATTCCGAAGGTACGAGGACGCTCAGCCCAAAGAGAGATTGTAGAAGCGCGCGGCAGTCCCGCTGAACAGTGCTGCCTTTTCCTCTTCCGACGCGCCGGCGGCAATGCACTTGAAGGCGTTCCACGCGGCCCGGTAAGAGCAGGAGGGCTTATCCGCCGGGAAGTTGCTTTCGAACATGCAACGCTCCGGCCCGAACGCCTCGATGCAGGTCTCGAAATAGGGGCGCCATGCATCGGCCAACACGGCCGAGGATACAGGCGTCTCCTGCTTCTCGAAACCGAAGCCACAGAGCGACATGCCGAGCCCGCCGAGCTTGACATGCATGTTCGGATAGCGCGCCAAGGCTTTCACGTCGTTCGACCAGGCCGCACGCACCTCTTCCTGGCGAGATGAGTAGGTGCCGATGCCGATGCGCCCGCCGATATGATTGAGCACGAGCTTTGCCTCCGGAAAGGCTTCCATCAGGTCGATCAGCTCCGGAAGCTGAGGATGATAGAGCCACGCATCGAAGCTGTACCCGCGCCGTTGCAGGCGGGCGAAGCCTTTCCGAAACCGGGGATCGAGGTAGAGATGCGGTGACGGATGCACGCGGACCTGCTCGTCATGCGTCGCCATTTGGCGGATGCCGCGGAACCGGCCGCCCCCCGCGCGGTCAAGCGCGTCCAGTACCGCTTCGGCCTCTTCTCCGCCGCGAAGGTCGGCGTAGCTGACGATCCCGGCGCACGCCCGGATATCACCATAGTTGCCGCTCGCGCACATGGCGGCGACGCCGTTCGCGAACTCCACTTCTCCGACCGAACGCAGCGCTTCGGGCCCGTCGCGGCGATACATCGACCTGCAGTCGACGAAGACTGTCGCGCGCACGTTATGTCCGCTCCGGGTGTCGGCCAGAAGCTCGTCCAGCAGATAGCGCGGGCGGTCATCGTCCCAGAGGTGATGATGCGGGTCTATGATCGGACGTGCGGGGTCGAGGATTTCTTCCTCATCCTCCGCTCTCATGACCGGTTCCGGAATGCTGGACATGGACCCTCTTTTGTCGATCGGAAGGAGTAAGACGGTCGGACGATAGTGCGGAATTCACGACACGGAGGGCTGCGTCAGGCCGGCTCGAAAGCCGGGAGGAGATACCCGTCCGGGTGGGCGACGTAGACCATGCGCACGGCTCTATCCACCGCCAGCGCGGCAACGTGCTCCGGCTTGACGCTGCCGATCATGATCGGGCCCTCGTCCAGCTTCACCGCCACCACGCTGTGGGGCGGGGGGTAGGCTGAAAGATACTGGCGGTGAAAGGTGGTCCAGGAGAGCACGCGGCCGGAACCGGCGATCGGCTCCCAGCTCGCCTCGACACCCAGGCAGCGCGGGCAGGCAGGGCCCGGAGGATAGCGGAACGCGGAGCAGCCGGCACAGCGTTGCAGCCGCATTTCACGCGCGGCAATGCTGCTCCACATCGGTTCATCATAGGGGGAGAAGAGGCGCGGGTGGCTGGTCACGATCCTGGTCTCCGTCACGCGCCGTACATCAACGAAACGACCTTGCCGGCTACGTCCGAGACGTAGTGCACATGGCGGCAATCCGGCACTTGGCGATCGCCGCCCTCGCCGCGAATCTGGCGCACGGCTTCGATCTGGTGGTTCCACCCTTGCATGTAGCTTTCCGACAGATGGCCGCCGCCGGTGTTCACGGGCAACTGGCCGCCGGGGCCGATTCCGGTCCGGGCGATGAAGCTGCCGGCTTCGCCTTCGCCGCAATAGCCGAATCCTTCCAGCGCGAAAAGAATGTGGCAGCTGAAGCTGTCATAGACGAGGAGGGCATCGACATCTTCGGGGCCGACGCCGGCCATCTCATAGACTTGGCGCGCGGCCAGATGCTGTGCCGGGCGATAGAATTCCAGCAGGCGCGGGCCGAGACTCGTTGCTTCGCGGTTCAGGTCCGCCCGACCGATTCCGTCCACGAAGACCAGTGGCTTGCCGGATTTGGTGGCGATGGCGCGCGCACGCGAGGCTTCGGCAACGATCAGCGCCACCCCGCCGTCGTTGATCAGGCAATAATCGAACAGGTGCAGAGGCTCGGCGATGTATGGCGCGGCCAGATAATCGTCCAGCGTGATGCGCTTTTGCATGAGCGCATGAGGGTTTCGGCTCGCCCACGCACGTTGCGCAACGGAGACCTGGCCGAGATCGCGCTCCTGAGTCCCGGTCAGGGCCATGTAGCGTCGGAACATCAGCGCATAGAGGGCTCCCTGGGACGTGAGACCCCAGGGCGAATGGTAGACATAGGATAGGAAGGCGTCGCCGCCCATTGCCTCGGGTCCGCCGTACTGGATGGCCGCGGAGCGTTGGTCGTTGCCATAGACGAGCGCCACGACCTCGGCCATGCCCGTCGCGATCGCCATGCAGGCTTTGGCAACCGCCGTCACCGCATCGGCCTGATCGCCCCAGCGCGGATTGAGGTCGAGCACTTCGCCCATGCGCTCATAAGCGGTGGTGGGCCCGACGATCAGACCATCGATATCCGAGCGGGAAATTCCCGCATCCGCCATGGCACGGGAGAAAGCGAGGGCGCCGTAGCCATAGCTGTCGAACGGTTTGTCGCCTGCGCGCACGCGTCGGTAGTCTTCGATCCAGTCGGTATGGGCGATGCCCGTCACAGCGGCAACCTTATGCAAGGAAGCACCGCAGCTATCGGCCGGCATGACATCTTCCTTCGAGAAAAGCGGCATCCCGCAAATGATGCCGAAAACGGCCTGCGGCGAATTCGGCGCGGCGAAGGCGCCAGCTCAGCATTCGAGCGCGCCGGATGCCCGCAGCGCCGCGATCCGTTCAGAGTTGTAGCCGAGAATATTGGAGAGAACGTCTTCGTTATGCTCGCCGATCAGGGGCGGCCGGGCCAGCGGCACACGCTCCCCATCCAGCCGGAAAGGCGGCGAGGTGAAGGTGCTTTCTCCGAGCTCCGGATGGTCCAACCGCTGCCAGTATCCGCGGTGGCGGAGCTGCGGATCATCTTCCATGAGCGTGCGTGAATGAGCGACCATGCCCGCAGGAACGCCCACCGCCTGCATCATGCGCATCACTTCGCCTGCACTATGCGCCGCGGTCCAGCTCGCAACCGCTTCTTCCACCTCCGTCACTCGCGCCAAGCGCCCCGCGGCCCGTGCGAGCTCGGGATCTGCGGCCAGATCGCCGCGTCCCATCACCCCGGTCAGGGAGAGCCATTGCGCATCGTCCAGCACTGCGATGGCGCACCATTCGTCATCGCCGAGGCAGGGGAAGATATTGTGTGGAGCGCAATCGGCCGCGCGATTGCCGATCCGCTCGGGTTCCTGACCGGTCGCGGCGTGCCGGACCACGGGGATTCCGACGATATTGACGGTGGATTCGACCTGGCCGAGATCGATCTTCATGCCCCGTCCGGTCCTGCGGCGGTGGCGGAGCGCGGCAAGAACGGCAAAGGCGGCGTGGTAGGGATTGGCGGCGTGATCCGGGAAATGCGTGCCGGGGCCGATCGGCGGCCCATCCTGATGCCCCGTCAGCCACATCAGGCCGGTCACGGCACTGATCGTCATGCCGACCCCGAGCAGCCCGGAAAGCGGGCCGTTCTCTCCGTACATCGGCATGCCGAGATAGATGATGTCGGGCTTGATGGCGCGCACCTCGTCATAGCCGAGCCCGAGCCGGTCCATCGCGCCCGGCCCGAAATTGTTGCTGACCACGTCGGCATGGCGGATGAGCGCGCGCACGACTTCCCGCGCGTCCGGTTGCTTCAGATTGAGCGCCAGGCTTTTTTTCCCGGTGTTCCGGGATGCGAAATAGCCGCTGCGGTTCAGTCCCGCGATCCCGTCCCTGAAAGGGCCGCCCAGCCGCACCGGATCGGCGCGGCTCGCGCTCTCCACCTTGATGACCTCTGCGCCGAAGTCCGAAAAAATCTTGGTCGAGAACGGGCCGGCCCCGGCCCATGTCAGATCGACGAAACGGATGCCTTCCAGGAATCGCAGCTGCATGACGGCGTGTCCTAGCGTGCTGCGAAACGGCGGATGCCGGACAGCTCGGTATCATGCTCACCTGCGCCCGGAGCGGCGCGGTCAATATGCCATACCGGCTCGGACAGACGGTACGGCGCCCCGGGAAAGCGCAAGGAGCGGCCCAGCGCCGGATGCGGTACGTCAACGAAGAAGCGTCGGAAGATCAGTTGCGGGTCGTCGGCCAGATCGCTGATCCGGCTGACAGGCGCCAGCACGATCTTGCGGCGCAACGCCTCCGCGCGCATCTCTGCGCGCGTGCGCTCGCGAATGAAGGATTCGAAGATGGTCCGGAATTCGGCGCGCGCCGCGGCAGTCGCACGTCGCGCCCGGTCGGTCCAATCGGGGTGCGACAACCGTTCGCCGCCCGGATAGGCTTCCTCGCGCATCCATTCCACGAGCGCACGCCAGGACATCGGCAGAGAGAGGGGCGCGGCCAGGAATACGTAGCCGTCGCGGCATGCGAAAATATCCTCGGTGCTGTCGCGCGTCCCTTCGCCACCGCGCGAGGAGATGTGCCGCTCGAGATCCCAGACCTGAAGCGCGTTCTGTAATGAATGCGCGATGCATTCCTGCGCCGAGACGTCGATCACGTGCCCGGAGCCGTGCGTCTCCAGGTCCCAGAGGGCGAGCGCGGTCGCGACCGCCGCATAGAGCGAGGTCACCATGCTGGTCTGCTCGCCGGGCAGCCGGAGCGGAGGCCCATCGGGCGTGCCCGAGAGCCAGGCAATCCCCCCCAGTGACTGCGTCACCAGATCGCAGCTGCGATAGCCGGCATAAGGGCCGTCAAGTCCGAAATGCGAAACGACCGTCACCACGCGCGGCCCGGGCACACGCATGATCTGCGGCAGCAAGGCTCCCGCGTCGGCTTCCACCACGACCACCTGCGCGCTCGACACGAGGTCGGCCAGTATTTCGGCGCCGGCCCCCCCCCGCCAGTCGATCACGACGCTCTTTTTCCCGGCATTCAGAAACGCGAACGCTGCGTCTGCATAATTCACGGAGCCTGACAACGGCTCCCGCTGCCGCTCCGGCCGGCCTCCGGGCGGTTCAACCAGAATTACCTCGGCGCCGAGGTCGGCGAACAGCCTGGTCACGTAGCCCGAGAGCTCGCCGCTCAAGTCGACGATCCGCAGGCCGTCATAGGGTCGCGGAGCGATTTCAGCCATGACTCCTCCGGGTCCTTTCGCCGCCCAGGATCGCGGCAAGAGCCGTGTTGAAGGCGTCGGCGGCCTCATAGGCCACCCAGTGACCGGCCGCCGGTATGATCCGCACCTCCGCGTCGGGCCTAAGCCGGCTGAGCGCCGCCACACGCTCCGCGAGGTTCAGGCGCGCCACCGCGTCTTCGCCGCCCCAGATCGCGGCCAGCGCGCAACGAGTGTCGGCCAGCGCGTCCAGAAGTGCTGTGGATGGCGACAAGCCGACACTTTTGATACGGGCATGGACGGTGTTCCACTCCTGGATTGCCAGCGCCTGTGCATCCACGAGAGAAGGATCGGCGATCATCAGCCGTTCCAAATTGGCGCGATGGGCCGCCACGCGCGCTTCGCCCGTCTTGCTGCGCACCTTCTCCAGCGTGACATCGCCCCGGGGCACGCCGAGGCCGCTCGCGCCGACCAGCACCAATGTGCCGACGCGGTCCGCCAGACGCGCCGCCGTCGCAGCAGAGACCAGCGCGCCGAATGAGAAACCCACCAGATCGCAGCTTTCGTCCGGCCCGAGCAGCTGACGCACCCCCGTCGCGACGATCTCGGCGACGGCGCCCAGACTCCAGGGCAGCTCCGGCAGGTCCGACTCGCCGAGCCCCGGCAAATCCGCCGCCCACACACGGTGCTCCCTGGTCAGGGATGACAGGTTGCGAATCCAGTGCCGCCAGGATCCGGAGCCGCCGTGCAACAACACGATCGGCCGCCCTTCTCCCCAACCACGCCAGACCATACGGCCATTCCCGCACGGCGAGTACACCCGGACGGCTTCTTCATCCCATCTCATGACCTCCGCCGCCGGATTGGATGGGGAGATATCCATCGGCTCAGGGAAACGCCGTGCCACGCGTGCCGACAAACACGGCATAGAGCGTGGAAGCACCGGTCATGAACAACCGGCTCCGCCGGCGCCCGCCGAACGTGACATTGGCGATGACTTCCGGCGTGCGTATCCTCCCGAGCAGCGCGCCGTCCGGCGCGTAGCAATGCACGCCGTCCTCGGCACTGGTCCAGATATTGCCGTCCACGTCCACGCGAAAGCCGTCCGGAACACCGGGATCGATCGTGGCGAATACGCGACGATGACGCAGACATGCGCCGTCCACGTCATAGACGACGATATGGTGCGGCCCGTCCTGCTGGTGGGTTGCTCCGGAATCCGCAATGTAGAGGAGATTCTCTCCCGGGGAGAAAGCCAATCCGTTCGGCTTGACGAGCTCGTCCGTCACGATTGCGAGCGAGCCGTCGGCAGGATCCAGCCGGAACACGGCGTTGCGGCCGATCTCGCTTTCGCCCTTGATGCCGGTGTAGTCGCTGAGGATTGCGTAATCCGGATCGGTGAACCAGATGCTGCCGTCGGAGCGCACCACCACGTCGTTTGGCGAATTCAGGCGCTTTCCTTCGAAACGTTCCGCGAGCACGGTGATATCGCCGTTCAGCTCGGTGCGGGTGACGCGACGCGCCCCGCTCTCGCAGGTGATGAGCCTTCCCTGCCGATCGCGCGTGTTGCCGTTGGCATTGTTCGAGGGCTCGCGGAACACGCTGACGCCCCCGCCCTCGACCCAGCGCAGAATGCGGTTGTTGGGTATGTCGCTCCAGAGGAGCATCTGGGCGTCGGGGAACCATGACGGCCCTTCTCCCCAGCGCGTGCCGGCATGAAGGGCCTCCACCTTGGCGTTGGCGACGAGGTAAGGCCGGAACCTCCGGTAATCAACGATCTCGAAATCGGGGTTCACGAACGCCGTGTCCTCGCGCTACAGGGTATGATGCATTCTTGAGCATCACTATAACTTCGTCCCGGCCGAGCCGCAAGCAGGGGCGCGGAAGATCGGGAAGAAACGGAAAGGAAAATGAGATATCTGTCGATTGGCAAGGTCTTGACAGCATTTGCTCCGCGGACTCTAGTCATCCGAGAAAATGCATCATGCATATCGATATCGGCGAGCTCCGCAACGGGAGAGGGGAGGATGGAAGCGCTTCGGCGGAATGGGGCAGCCTTCCTCGGGCGCACGCGCGCAAACTGCAAAAAGACGCAAGTTGGGCGGCAGCGCCGCGGGCGCTATTCGCGCATACCGAAACTTGCGGCGGGGTGGAAAAATCAGGAAGCGATCCGATGAACGCAGACCGCTCTGAGGGCGCGATGACGACCGGGCCGGGAACAATGCTGGGTGTGGCCGGGCCGGGTATGCTGGCTGGCGTGCGGGTGGTCGAGGTCGCCGATGAGCTTGGCGAGTATTGCGGTCTGCTTTTGGCCGGGTTGGGAGCCGAGGTGGTGAAAATCGAACCGCCTGGCGGTGCCTCGACGCGTGCCATCGGCCCTTTCCTCGATGACGTGCCGGCCCCCGAGCGCTCGCTGTTCTTCTGGTATTACAATCGCGGCAAGAAATCCGCGGTGATCGATGCAGGAGCCGAGGCCGGGCGCAGGAAACTGTCGGACCTCCTGCAAACGGCGGATGTGCTGCTGGATTCCAGCGGTGGTGCGGTGAATGCCTGGCTTGGCCTTGATCGCCAGGCACTGCTTCGCCGCTTCCCCTCGCTCGTCGTCGCGCGGATGACGCCGTTCGGCGACGGCGGGCCCTGGGCGGAGTTCAAAGGTTCCGATCTGATCCATCTTGCCCTGGGCGGGGTGATGATGAATTGCGGCTATGACCCCGATCCGAACCTGCACTACGACTTGCCGCCGATCGCACCGCAGCTTTGGCACGCCTATCACATCGCCGGAGAGCAGCTCGCCGTCGGCATCATCGCTGCCTTGCTGCATCGTCTGCGAAGCGGCGAGGGGCAGGATGTTTCCTGCGCAGTGCATGAAGCCGTGTCGAAAAACACCGAGCTCGATCTGATGAGCTGGGTGATGCGTCGCGCGCCGCTTTATCGCCTGACCTGCCGGCACGCGATCGAGACGCCGAATCATACCCCGAACATAAGCCACACCAAGGACGGGCGCTGGTTCATCTCCTGGGGCGTCAGCGCCCGTGACGAGGCCAACCTCGTCCCGTTCCTCGAGCGCTACGGCATGCAGGCGGATCTGCAGCCCCCGGGCAATGATGCGGACCTGCGTGCGCGCAGCATTCCCGGATCTTCAGTCGGAGATGAGAAAAAGGCCCACATGCTGGAAGTGATCCAGCGCTTCATCCGGGCGTTCCGCTACGACACGATGCCCTGGCGAGAGGCGCAGAATGCCGGGCTGCTCTGGGCGCCGCTGCGCAGACCGCATGAGAGCGCGCTCGATCCGCATTGGCTCTCTCGTCACAGCTTCGCCGATATCGAGCACCCGGAGATCGGACGGACCCTTCGCTACGCCACCAGCAAATGGCTGAGCACAGCGACGAGCTGGCAGATCGGCCGAAGGGCACCGCTCTGCGGCGAGGATACGGCATCCGTTCTGGCTCAATCGCGCCCATTGGCGCGCCCGCCGCTGCGCCCATCCGGGCAATTCCCCGCGGCCCTCACGCAGCGCCGCTCGCCGCATGGCAAGCCGTTCCCGCTTCAGAACGTGCGCATCCTCGATTTCTCATGGTTTCTCGCATCCGCCGGCGGAACGCGCTTTCTCGCCGCGTTGGGCGCCGAGAGCCTGAAGGTGGAATGGAAGGAGAATCCGGACACACGCCTCGCCGCGATGGCGCCGGTGGGCGGCCGCGATGCGCGCCGGGCCGCGACCGCTCCGCTGCCGGGCGTGCGCGATCCGGACATGGGCGGGCAGTTCAACAACAAGAACAGCGGCAAGCGCGGGCTTTCGCTCAATATCCGCCATCCTCGCGGCTTGGAGATCGCCAAATCTCTCGTCCGCGTCTCCGATGTCGTGGCGGAAGGGTTTTCGCCGGGCGTGCTGGAGAGGCTGGGCCTGGGGTACGATGTGCTGCGGAGCATCCGGCCGGATATCATCTATATCCAGCAGTCCGGCATGGGCAGTCACGGCACCTATGGACGGATGCGCACCGTGGGGCCGGTTGCGGCGGCCTTTGCCGGCGCCGCCGAGATGTCGGGCCTGCCGGAGCCGGCCATGCCCGCAGGGTGGGGATATTCGTACCTCGACTGGATGGGCGCCTACAGCTTCGCGCTGGCGATCCTGGGCGCCCTCTATCACCGCGAACAAACGGGTGAGGGGCAGTGGATCGACGCTTCGCAATGCGAGGCCGGCCTTTTTCTGGCAGGGCCGGCCGTGCTGGACTGGTCGGCGAACGGGCGCGTCTGGTCGCGGTTCGGCAACCGCTCCCCCTATAAGCCCGCGGCGCCGCACGGCGCCTATCGCTGCCTGGGCGAGGACCGCTGGATCGCCATCGCCTGCTTCACCGAGCCCGAGTTCGAGGCGCTGGCACGCATCGCCGGGCATCCGGAATGGTTGGCCGATCCTCTCTTCGCCGATCTTTCCGCGCGGCTGGCGAATCAGGACGCGCTGGATGGCGCCGTGAGCGCATGGACCGCAACCCAGGACGCCTATGCCTGCATGCTGTCGCTGCAGGCGGCCCAAGTGCCCGCGGGCGTGTGCCAGACAGCCGAGGATCGATGCGAAAGGGATCCTCAGCTCACCCATCTCGGCTGGCTGACCGAGGTGACCGGCACGAAAATCGGCACTTGGCCGGTGGCGGAGCTGCCGATGAAGTTCAGCGCGACACCTGCGCATGTCGGCGGGCCGATCAATCGCGGCGCCCCGTGCTATGGCGAGGATACGGCCTCCATGCTGAGCGAGCTGCTGGGCTTTTCCGCATCCGAGATCGAGCGTTTGGCCGAAGACGGAGTGATCTGAGAGAGAGAGGAGCGCGCCGCATGGGCGAACATGCCGGGATGAGCAACCGCGCCGCCGTGATCGGCGTCGGCAACACGGCCTATGGCAGCTTCCCGGAGCGCGATGAATATGCGCTGGGGGCTCAGGCATTCCGCAGTGCGCTCAGCGACGCCGGGCTCGATAAGCGCCGGGTCGATGGGCTGGTCGTATGCCGGATCGGCTACTACGCCCGGATGGGCGAGGTCCTCGGCATCGATCCGCACTGGTCGCTGACGCTGCCGCCGCATGGCCGCATGTCCGGCGTCGGGCTGATCGAGGCGGTGCAGGCGCTGGCAACGGGGCAGGCCACCACGGTGGCGCTGATATACGCCAATATCGGTCGCTCCCGGCGCGTGAATTACGGCGGCGACGAAGCGCCGTCCGTATGGGACCCATGGGGCTTCACCTCGCCCGGCGCATCGCACGCCATGATGTTCCGCCGGCATATGGAGCTCTACGGCACCACCACCCGCCAATTGGCGGAGGTATCGATCGCGATCCGTCATCACGCCTGCCTGAACCCGGATGCCGTGATGAAGAAGCCGATCACGGTCGAAGACCACGAGACGGCACGGCCGATCGTGCTTCCCTTGCGGCTGCTCGATTACTGCTTGATCAACGACGGCGCCGTTTGCCTGATCCTGACCACGGCGGAGCGGGCACGCGATGGCCGCAAACCGCCTGTCTTCATCAGTGGATTCGGCGGGCTGGATGCTTTCCGGCGCTCTTCGATCGCCAATTTCGACATCGATTGCTGGCATGATGAAGTCGCCGTGGCAGGCCGCGAGTCCTTCGCCATGGCGGGCCTTCGTCATGACGACGTCGATGCCTTGATGTGCTACGACAATTTCAGCCCGACGGTCCTGTTCAGCCTGGAAGGGCTCGGATACTGCCCGCGCGGCGAGGCGGGACGCTTCGTCGAGGGAGGAACGCTGAAGCTCGGCGGCAGGCTGCCGACCAATACCGATGGCGGGCATCTCTCCAATTCGTACATGCAGGGATGGGCGTTGAACGTCGAGGCCGTTCGCCAGTTGCGCGGCGAATGCGGCGCCCGGCAGGTGTCGGGCTGCGCGGTCGTGCAGTACGTGCAGGCCACGCCTTGCACGCGTTCCATCGTCTATACGCGTGGATGAGCCGCGGCGGAGAACGAAAATGAGCAACGCCAAGCCGCTTCCGGTTATCACCGCTCTCGACCGGGGTTTCTGGGACCATGCCCGTGCCGGCCGGCTCGCGGTGCAGGTTTGCCGCAATTGCGGACATGCGCATTTCCCGGCCTCGCCGGTCTGTCCCGAATGTCTCGGAGATGTCCAGGACTGGCAGCCTGTCAGCGGGGCGGGAACGCTGGAATCCTGGGCCGAGTTCCACCGCGCCTACTGGCCCGGATTTGCCGCCGATCTGCCCTACACCGCCTGCCTGATTCGCCTCGCGGAGGGGCCCGTTCTGGTGAGCAACCTCGTCGGAAATCCCGAAAAAGCAAAGCTCGGCGCGCCCGTGCACGTGGTGTTCGAGAAGATCACGGACGAGATCACCCTGCCCAAATTTTCTCTGGACTAGGCCGCTTCCCACGGTGTCGGTCGCTGCCGCATTACGGGCTTGGCGCTGATCCGTGTTGACCGTCCGGGCCGCCGCCGATAGCGTCTCGATGAGAAGCCTATCAGTCCGTCCGCCGGAATTGCACGGACGTGACAACGACAGGAGGAGAAGGCCATGCCGGATTCGTTTCCGCCCGAATTGATCCTCAGGAACGTCGCCCGCTTCGATTCGTTGCGCGGCAGTGCCGACGCTTACGTCGATAGCCGTTTGCCGAACTGTCACCGCAAGAAATTCAACATTGTCGGGCTCGGCGTGACCGAGAACGAGAGCAACCCCGATCTTCGGCCGAACATCGCCTTGCCGGCCCAGGGCTTCAATGTCGGCATGCTCGAGTGCGAGACCGGTGAAGGCACCGCGCCGCACTCGCACGAGACGGAAGAGTTCTTCATGCCATTGATCGGCCCGTGGCGTATCTTCTGGCTCGATGGTGAGACCGAGCGTCATATCGATCTGGCCCCCTTCGACTCCGTCATGTGGCCGGTCGGCTGCTTTCGCTGGTTCCGCTACATGGGCGAAGGCAAGGGAAGGTTGCTCACCATCATCGGCGGCCCTGCGGGGAAGGTGACATATTTGCCCGGCCACGAGGAGAATGCGGCGAAGACCGGCCTGGTCCGCCGTGCCGACGGCACGATCGAAGTCGCCGCCGCATAGCCGAGGAAAGAGCCAGCTTTTTCTTCAGAAAAAGATTTTTCCCTGTTCTCCGGACCCGGCACCGTCCCGGGACTCCGAACGAAAAACGAATAAAAGTCTTCTGGGTCTCTTTTTCAAAAGAGAACAATCTTCATAACCCGTCACACGCGGGATGGGGCAGCCGCGGTCCGGTGAAAGCGCGTTCCGTCAGGCAGCCGGAGCGCGAACCGCCGGCGTGTTCATCGCCCGGATCACCTTGCCGTCCAGGAAGGCGCGGATGTCTTCCAGCGTATCGCCGTAGATCAGTCGGTAATTCTCTTCCGAAACGTAACCGATATGCGGCGTGATCAGCACATTGCCGAGCCGGCGGAACGGATGGTCGAGCGGCAGGGGCTCCTGATCGAACACATCGAGGCCCGCGCCGGCGATCCGGCGATCCTTGACGGCCGCAATCAGCGCCGCCTCATCGACGATCGGCCCGCGCGAGGTATTGACGAGATAGGCCGTCGGCTTCATGCGGGCGAGGTCGCGCGCCGTCACCAGCCCTCTCGTGCGATCCGACAGCTTGAGGTGAATCGTCAGAACGTCGGAGCGCTCGAACAGCGCATCCTTTTCCACGCGCGCAGCACTCGCCTCCCGCGCCCGTTCATCGGTTAGGTTGGCGCTCCAGGCGATCACCTCCATGCCGAGCGCACGGCCCAGAGCGGCAACCTTGGTGCCGAGCACGCCGAGGCCGAGAATGCCCAGCGTCTTGCCTCTGACGATGGTGCCGAGCGTCGTTTGCCACTTGCCGGCGCGGACGGCGCGATCCTCTTCGGCGATATGCCGTGTGAGACCCAGTATGAGCCCAAGGGTGAGCTCGGGCGTCGAGTCCGACACATCGCCGGTGCCGCAGACCTGCACCCCGTATTCCGTCGCGGCTTCGAGATCGATCGCCACGTTCCACATCGCGGCGGTGACGATCAGCCGGAGATTGGGCAGCCGCGCGAAAAGCGCACGCGGAAAACGCGTCCGCTCGCGCATGAGCATGACGCAATGGAAGGGATGCAGGCGTGCCGCGAGCGCATCGGGATCGGTGATATGCTCGCGGATTGCTTCGACGGTGGCGCGCGGCGAAAGGCCGCCCCAATCCGCCATGCCCATGGCCACGCCCTGATAGTCATCGAGAAGTGCGATACGCATCATTCTCCGCCCGGCTCCGCTGCGATCTTCGTGTCCGCCTCGAACCGTTGCGCCGGTTGCCGCCACCGCGCCGATCGCAATGCCACGGCGTGAACGGCCTCGCCGAGAAGGCCGCGGCGCAGCCCCATGACGACGACCACGAAGATGATGCCGAGGACGAGGCTGCCGTTGTCCGTCAGCGTCGAGAGCGCATCGCGCACGACGACGACGAGGAACGCGCCGACCATCGGTCCATAGACGGTTCCGGTGCCGCCAAGGAGCGCCATCATGATCGGCTCTCCGGATGCCCGCCAATAGATGGCATCAAGGCTCACGAACTCATGCGCGAGAACGTAAAGACCGCCCGCGACGCTGATGACGAAGGCGGAAAGGACATAGGCGAGCAGCCGCAGTTTCTGCACGTCGTAGCCGACGCTCGCCATGCGGCGCTCGCTGTCGCGGGCGCCGGTCAGGGAAAGTCCGAACGGAGATCGCACCACCCGGAACACGAACATGAGCGTAAGGATGGCGAGGACGAGCGCGAGATAGTAGAAGACAAGGTCGTTGTTCAGAGGCAGGCCGAGGAGCGTGCCGCGGACGACGCCGTGCAGCCCGTTCTCGCCGCCGGTGTATTGCGGCAGTTGGTTGACGACGAAATAGACAATTTCGGTCAGGGCGAACGTCACCATCGCAAAATAGATTCCCTGCTTGCGCGTGACCAGCAGTCCGAGCAGCGCAGCGATTGCGGTCGTGACCGCAATGCCAACGGGAAGCCCGATCCACGAAGGAAGGCCGAGTTCGGCAATGGCGATGCCCGTCAGGTACGCAGCCCCGCCCCAGTACGCACCCTGGCCGAAGGACAGCAGTCCGGCGAAGGCATAAAGGAGGTCAAAGCCGACCGCGAAGAGGCCCCAGAGGATAACGTCCGTGGCGATCAGCGGATAAACGAGCCAGGGCAGGAGCAAGGCTATGGCAAGCGCCAGCCCTGCCAGCGCCGGACTTTGCAGCAGCCGGCGCGCGCTGAGCGTGATCGGCGTGTGATGCGGCGCGAAGTGCGTCACGTCGATACCCTGAAAGAGGCCGCCGGGGCGGATCAGCAGGACGAGCATCATGAGAACATAGATCGTGACCTCGGCCGCCGGCGCGTACCATATGGCGGCCAGGGCGGAGAGAACGCCGGCGGCAAAGCCGGTGATGATCGAGCCCGCGATCGAGCCCATCCCGCCGACGACCACGACCGCGAAAGCGATCGCGATCATATCGTCGCCCATGAAAGGCGAGACATCCGTCATCGGCGCGGCCAGCACCCCCGCGAGGCCCGCCAGCCCGGTGCCGAAGGCAAACGTGCCGGAGACGAGCAAAGGCACGTTGACGCCGAAACAGCGAAGCAGGGTCGGCCGCTCCGTCCCGGCGCGGATGAGAGTGCCGAACCGTGTCCGTTCGAGGGCGATCCAGGTTCCGGCGCAGGCAACGATCGAGACCGCGAGAACGAACAGCCGATATTTCGGATAGATGATGAACCCGAGATCGACGGCGCCGGAGAGCACGGAAGGGACTAGGAACGGCGCGCCTTGGACGCCGATGAAGTTCCGGACCGTATCCTCGATGATCAGCGTGAGGCCGAAGGTCAGGAGCAGCGTATAGGTGATGTCGGAGCTGTAGAGATGGCGCAGCAGCAGACGCTCCAGCAAAAGCCCGACCAGGCCGACCGCCGCGGGGGCGAGAAAGAGCACGACCCAGAGCGGCAGCCCGAGCCACCTCCCGGCGAGATAGGCGGCGAAGGCGCCGAGCATGTAGAGCGCGCCGTGCATGAAGTTCACGACGCGCATCGTGCCGAATATGATGCTGAGCCCAAGGCTCATCAGCGCGATGAAGCCGCCGCTCACCAGGCCGTTGAAGATCTGCCCGAGATAGTACTCGATCATGGGCGGGCGGCGGTTTCGCTCAAGCCGCGCGGAGGCTGGGACGCATCGGCAGGAAGGCCACGCTCACCAGTCGTGCTTGCAGGTGACCTCGGAGAGCGGCATGAACGCATCCTTTCCGGGCACCGTCTTGATCACCTGGAAGTAGTCCTCAGGGATCTTGATCTCGCCGGGTGTGCGGACGACTTCAAGATACAAGTCATGGATCACGGTATGATCCTCGGCCCGCCACGTCGCATGCCGGGCGAACATGTCGTCGAATGATGTGCCCTCCAGGGCCGCGGCGATCTTGTCGGGGTTATCGGTGCCGATCCGCTTGACCGTGTCGAGGATCTGGGTCACGGCCGAGTAGTTGCCCGCATGCAGGCTGCCGGGACGATAGCCGGTGATCGCCTTGAAGCGGTCCGCCCAGGCGCGCGCCCGCGGATCCATGTTCCAGTACCAGATATCGGCCGCCATCACGCCTTGAAACGCCTGCACGCCGGCATCCCGGACATCGGAAAGATTGATCTGGCCGGGCACGAGCTGGATCTTGCCGGTCAGGCCGAACTCGCGTGCCTGCTTCATGGCGTTGACGAGGTCCTCGCCCGATTCAAGCAGCCCGATGGCGTCGGGGTTCTCCGATTTTGCCTTGAGGAGATAGGTGGAGAAATCCGAATTCGGGAACGGCGCGAAGGAAACGCCGGTGACAACGCCACCGGCGGCGGTGACGGCTTTCTTGTACTGGTTGTAGAGATCGTGACCGAACGCATAGTCCGCAGCGATGAAATACCAGCGCTTCGCGCCGAGCTTGGTGATCGCCCCGCCGGCCATCTGCGCGAGCGCATAGGTGTCCCAGGCGTAGTGCCAGACGTACCGGGAGCACATGGAGTTCGTCAGAACGGTGGTCCCGGGGCTCACGAATGTCGTCGTCACCTTGTATTCCTGGGCGAGCTTGGCGACCTCGATCGCGGCGGCCGAGCTCGGGACATCGGTGATCAGGTTCACATGGTCGGTCTGGATGAGCTCGCGGGTCTCGTTGAGCGTCAGCGTCGGGTTGAGCTTGTTGTCGAGAACGACGAGCCGGATCGGCACGCCGTTCACGGTGCCGCCGAAATCCTTGATGGCCATCTTGACGGCGGCGACGGTCCCCGGTCCCGAGTTTCCGGCGTAGACCGAGGAGAGGTCGGTGACGACGAGGATGGTAAAGTATTTGTCGCTCATCTGGGCGTGGGCGGCACCGATGCCGAAGACCGCGAAACCGAACGAAGCGGCCAGGCACGCGTTGATGAAGCGACGAAGCATTGCGATCCTCCCGTTGTTCGGCCGCGCGGCACCGGGAGCGAGCCCGGCGCTCTGTAGAGACGACCTGTATTTTCGATAATGCATTCTTGGGGAGAACCCATCACCTGTCAATCCCGCTTCGCTGCGCCAGGCGCTCGCGAAAGGGCTTGCGGGCCCTGTTTTGCCGAGTATTATGCATTGTTTCTTTTGCGTAGATATCGAGAACCAGAGAATGGCCGACACCAAGCGGAGGGCGCGGCCGGCTTCGCCGGCTGCCGTCGTCCCGGATCCCAGACAAAGCGGCAGCATCATCGACTGGCCGCTTTCGCTCGCCGCAACCAAGGAATATCAGGTTGCCGAGTTTCTCCGCGAGCGGATCATTTCCGGCCAGTTCGGGCGCGGCCAGAAGCTGAAGCAGGACGAGATCGCACGATCCCTCGGCATCTCCATCACGCCGGTCCGCGAGGCGCTCAAGATCCTCGAGGCCGAAGGCTACGTGGCCGGATATTCGCATCGCGGCGTGGTCGTGGCCCCTTTCGATATCGATCGGGCGGAGGAGCTGTTCGAGCTACGTTTGCTGCTCGAGGGGCGGCTGACGCGGCTCGCTGCGGGAAATGTCGCGGCGGATGATTTGCGGGTCCTGAACGAGCTCGATCGCGAAATCGTCGCGGCCGCATCGAGCGGCGTGCACGAAAAATTGCGGCGGGCCAACTATCGGTTCCATTTCCAGCTCTACGAGCTCGCCCGAAGGCTTCAGACGCTGGAGTTCGTGCGCGTGCTGTGGGCCAAATATCCGTTCGATCTCGTGGGCGTGATCCCCGGCCGGTTCGCTCGCGCCGATGCCGAGCACAAGGCGTTGCTCAAGGCGCTCGCCGCTGGCGATGTCCGCAAGACGGTGCAGGCAATGCAGGCTCATATCGAGAGCAACTGGAAAGAATTCAAAGCGACCTACCCGCTCTATCGCGCGAAATAGAATTTTCTCCATGCACCGGGAACAGTGTCACGCTCGGACCGCGCGAACACCGTGATGGCATCCGCCGCAGCCGCCACCCCCGCGCCGGTCGTCGAGGTCCGCGGCCTCAGCAAGGATTTTCGCGGCTTCATCGCGGTTCGCGACGTCACTCTCGCCTTCGCTGGGCCGGGTCTGACCGCGGTCATCGGACCGAACGGCGCGGGGAAGACGACGTTCTTCAATCTCCTGAGCGGGTTTCTCAAACCGAGCTCCGGGCAGATCCTCTACCGTGGTCGAAACATCTGCGGCCTCTCTGCCCAGCGGATCGCAAGCCTCGGCCTGGTCCGGAGCTTCCAGATCACGAGCGTCTTCACCAACCTCAGCGTCTCCGAGAACCTGGTGCTGCCGATGCAGCGGCGGGACGGAAACGGGGTCGAGTTCTGGCGCTCGTCATCGTCATTGGAATGCTACGGCCTCGAAGTCGCGGCACTCCTGCAGCGCGTCGGCATCGCGGAGGAATGGCGCGACCGGCCGGCCTGCCTGCTTCCCTACGGCCTCAAGCGCGCGCTCGAGCTCGGGATCAGCCTCGCGGCAAACCCGGACGTCCTTCTTCTGGACGAGCCGACCGCAGGGATGGCGGCGAGGGACATCGGCATGATCACCGACCTGATCCGCGGGCTCGCCGCCGAACGGACGATCATCCTCGTCGAGCACAATCTCCGCGTGGTCGCGAACCTCGCCCGGGAGGTTGTCGTGATGCAGCAGGGCGCTGTCCTCACGGTCGGCAGCTATGACGCGGTGCGCCGAGACCCGCGCGTGATCGAAGCCTATCTCGGCGGGGCGGAGCCGTCAGGCCATGCTTGAGGTCCGTGATCTGCATGCTTACTACGGCGAAAGTCACGTCCTTCAGGGCATTTCGTTCAACGTCGCGCGCGGCGAGGTCGTGACCCTCATCGGCCGCAACGGTGCCGGCAAGACGACGACGCTGAAGTCCGTCATCGGGGACATCGCCGACCGCCGCGGCAAGATCCGCTTCGATGGCGTCGATATCGCAGCGCTTCCGCCCGAGAGAATCGCTGCCCGCGGCGTCGGATACGTGCCGGAGGACCGGGGAATCTTCGCCACCTTGAGCGTCATCGAGAACCTGACGATTTCGTCCCTTCGCGGGCCCGACGCATGGCCGCTCGCAGAGGTGTTCGCGCTCTTCCCCGCGCTCAAGGCCCGTCTCCATCAGCGCGCCGCGCGCCTTTCGGGCGGTGAGCAGCAAATGCTTGCGATCGCGCGGCCGCTCGTCATGGGTTCGCGCTTTCTTCTGCTCGATGAGCCGACTGAGGGCCTCGCACCGGTCATCGTCGAACTCATCGGCAACGTGCTCCGCCAGCTCAAGGAACGGGCTCTCACTATTCTCTTGGTCGAGCAGAATCTCCGCTTCGCATCCTCCATCGCGGATCGCCATTACCTGATGGTGAACGGAAGGATCGCGAAGATGCTGAAGAATTCCGAGATTGCGACGGAAGAGGCGGAGCTTCGCGAATTTCTCGGCGTATGACGCTCCGCTTCAACCGCCAGCACGGGCGCGCAACACAACGCGAGGAAGCATGAAGATCCAGCAGATCGGCCCGATGCAAATCGAGAAAGTCGTCGAAATCGATCGTCTTGCCGTCGAGCCAACATCCCTCTTCGGCAACGTCACCCCGGACATCATTGAAAGGCATCGCGGCTGGCTCGGCCCGGCGCTGCTGGAGGCCGGCACGAACCGGTTCATCCTCAGCTTCCACAGCTATCTGATACGCACTCCGCACCATACGATTCTTGTCGATACCTGCAACGGCAACCACAAGAACCGCCCGTCCATGCCGCCCTGGCACATGCTGGACACGGCGTATCTTGCCAATCTCGCGCGCCTCGGAGTGGCTCCCGAGGACATCGATTACGTCATGTGCACGCATCTTCATGCGGATCACGTCGGCTGGAACACAAGGCTCGCGGACAGTAAGTGGGTCCCCACCTTTCCGAAGGCGCGGTATCTCATGGCGCGCACAGAGTTCGAGCATTTCGAAGCTATGCACAGAAGAAATCCGGATCAGCCCGTCAATCGCGGTTCATTCACGGACAGTGTTTTGCCGGTTGTCGCGCACGGGCAGGTGGATCTGATTGAGGATTCCCACGTCATCGAACGCCATCTCGAGGACGGCATCTGGCTTGAGCCGGCCCCGGGCCATTCGCCGGGCAATGTCAGCGTGCATGTGAAGGCAGGCGGCCGTCACGCATTGATGTCCGGCGATGTGATCCATCACCCGATTCAGTTCGCCGAGCCGGAGCTCGCCAATCCTGCCGACATCGACAAGACGCTGGCCTTGCGAACCCGCCTCGACCTCATGCGCCGCTACGCGGACACGGACACGCTGCTCCTTGCTGCCCATTTCCCGGAGCCGACGGCCGGATGGATCCGGAGCCACGGCGAGCGGTTCCGCTTTCGTTTCGATACAGAGATGCGATCGGCCGCGTGACCACATTCCGGTGGGGGAACCGAGACACGATGCGGCGTCGGTGGCTTTTGCTCTTCGGGCAGACGGCCCATTTGGCGGGATCGCCCGAGCTGGAGTGTGTTTGGAATGGTGCTAGAAAAACATAAAATATCATACGTGGGAAGTGTGTTTATCGCGTGTTATTCGTCAGCGAAATGTAGACTACGGCAGAACTGACTCCGTGGCAGCTGCCGGCCTAGGCGGGCTCTTCTCGCGTTGGCCTGCTGCTGGTTTCGTGGACACGAAGATAGGATCGTGATCGAGGAACTGGAGATTGCAGATGACGAGACGGAGGTTCGACTGTGAGTTCAGGATCGAAGCTATGAAGCTGGTGACGGAGCGAGGCGTAGCGGTTGCGTAGGTGGCTTGTGATCTGGACTTGGCTGAGAGCGTTCTGCGGGGCTGGATACGGGAACTGGCCGCGGTGTCGGCGGCAGCTTTCCCCGGCAATGGGCAGCAGCGCGCCGGGCTGGCCGAGCTGAAGAAGGAAGTTGCCCGGGTCAAGGCTGAACGGGACATCTTGAAGAGAGCCGCCGCTTTTTTCGGGCGGGAGGCGACATGAGGTTTGCCTTCATTGCGAAGCACCGCGATATCTGGCCGACCAGCTGGCTCTGTGACGTCCTGGAGGTGTCACGGTCGGGCTTCCATGCCTGGCTCAACCGCTCCGGTCAGCGCGCAGGCGATCCACGACGCGAAGCTTGTCGCGGCCATCGGTGAAAGCCTTAAGGCGAGCGACCGGACATATAGCGCCCGTCGTATCTGGCGCGATGTCCTTGAATAGGGGCCAGCTTGCGACCGGCGCCGGATCGAACGGCTGATACGGCAGAACGCGCCGCGAGCACGACCCAGGCGCCGTGGAAAGTCGAGGGATGACAGAGAACGCTCAGTGATTGCCGACAACATCCTCGATCGGGATTTCCCGGCGGACCGGCCGAATCAGAAGCGGCTTGCCGACTTTACTTAAATCTGGACAGCTGAAGGCTGGCTTTATATCGCAGTCGTGCTGGACTTATTCTCTCGCCGAATTGTCGGCTGGTCCATAAAGGCCGAACGCGATGCCGCGCTAGTCATGGATGCACTCATGATGGCGGTCTGGCGATGCGGTAAGGTAGACGCCCTGCTGCATCACTCGGATCAAGGATCGCAATACACCAGCGAGCAATTCCAGCTCTTGCTGGCCGACAATGGGATCAGCTGTCCCATGAGCCGGGCGGGAAACGTGTCGGACCATTCGGCGATGGAGAGCTTCTTCTCGTCACTGAGGACCAGGCGCACGGCCTGCAAAGTCTATCGCTCCCGCGACGATGCCAGAGCCGATGTGTCTGACTGCATCGAGCGCTTCTACAACCCGAGGCGTCGGCACTCCAAGCTAGCCTATCTCAGCCCGATGGAGTTCGAGGCACGCGCGATGCTAGCTTAACCCGCTAGCCGCGAAACCCGCAGCAGGCCAGCGCCAACTACTTTATGCGGCGACCAACGTTCTGCTAACTTCCAAATCCGGCGCTTTTAGATTCCCCATACTTCCTGGTACAGGTTCACGTATCATATAACCTCGTCCCCAAACAGTGCCGATAAGATCAGTTACTCCAGCCTTTGCCAGCTTTTTACGCAATT
>JASHRV010000081.1 GCA_030037175.1 Acetobacteraceae bacterium | reverse complement strand
CGATCCGGCCCGGCGCGCGCTACTACCAGTCGCTGCGCCTGCTCGACCGGGTGAAGCTGCTCGATCCGACCATCTTCACGAAATCGGGCCTGATGGCCGGGCTCGGCGAGGAGAAGGCGGAAATTCTCCAGGTGATGGACGATCTTCGCATCGCCGATGTCGATTTCCTCACCATCGGCCAGTATCTGCAGCCGACGGTGAAGCACGCCGCCGTCGCCCGCTTCGTGCCGCCCGAGGAGTTCGCCGAATACGCCGCGCTGGCGCGCGGCAAGGGCTTCCTCCTGGTCAGCGCCTCGCCGCTCACCCGCAGCTCCTACCATGCCGATGCCGATTTCGATGCCTTGCGGGCGGCACGCGCCAAAGCGCTTGCAGCGGCCTCATAGCGCGGATGCCGACATACACGGAACGCACCCTGGTTCCCTATCGGCCGGACCAGCTCTTCGATCTGGTGGCCGATGTCGGGGAATATCCGCGCTTCCTGCCCTGGTGCGTGGGAGCGCGAATCCGCAGCCGCAATGAGCGCATGCTGCTCGCCGATCTCGCCATCGGCTTCGGCCCTTTCCGCGAAAGCTTCACGAGCCGCGTGACTCTGGAACGGCCGGAGCGCATCCATGTCACCTACGAGAACGGACCGTTCCGATTTCTCAACAACGACTGGGTGTTCCTGCCCGATCCGAGCGGCTGCCCCGGGGGTTGCGAAGTCGATTTCTTCGTCGCCTTCGAATTCCGCAGCCGTATCCTTCAGAAAGCGGTGGGCGTCGTCTTCGGCGAGGCCGTGCGGCGGATGGTGAATGCCTTCCGCAAGCGGGCGGGCGAGGTCTACGGGCCGCCATCGGCCCCGCTCGGCACGGCAACACCGTCCAAGGTTCTCATCCGCTAGAGCGTGTCATGAGCATTCCAGGACTTCTCATGCGATGAGCGACGACGATCGTTCTTTCTTGAAAGAAAGAACCAAAGAACTTTTTTCCGTTTTCCGGACCTCGCCGCACCTCTGGCTTCCGTCCGTCGTTCGGAGTCCCGAGCTGGTGCCGGGTCCGGAAAACGGGGAAAGAATCTTTTTCTTCAGAAAAAGAAGGCCCTCCCTTTCCTTTTCAATACATCATCTATGACGAAAGGAATGAAAGCCATGGGCTTTGCGCCGCTGCCGCCGGATCCGTCGCTGCCGCCGCTCCGGGTGAATCTCTATTCCGACACCCAGACGAAGCCGACCGCGCCGATGCGCGCGGCGATCGCGGCGGCCGAGGTCGGCGACGAGCAGGCGGGCGCGGACCCGACCGTGAACCTTCTCTGCGAGCGGATGGCGGCCCTGCTCGGCAAGGAAGCGGCGGTCTTCCTGCCCTCCGGGACGATGTGCAACGAGATCGCGATCCTCACCCATTGCCGCCCGGGCGATGAGATCCTCGCCCACAGGACCGCTCACATCTCCACCAGCGAAGGTGGCGCGCCCTGGGCGCTCGCCGGCGCGCGGGTCTTGCCGCTCGAAGGCCCGCACGGCACCTTCGACGTGGCCACCCTCACTGCCGCGTTCCGCCCGCGCACCCGCTATGCGCCGCCGCAGGCGCTGGTCGCGGTCGAGCAAACCTCGAACCTTGGCGGCGGCGCGGTCTGGAAGCTCGCCGCCCTCAACGACATCGCTGCTGCCGCCCACGACGCGGGCCTCGCCACCCATATGGACGGCGCGCGGCTGATGAACGCCGTCGTCGCGAGCGGAATTTCGGCGCGCGAGATGGGCGCCGGCTATGACAGCGTCTGGCTCGACTTCACCAAGGGCCTCGGTGCGCCGGTCGGCGCCGCGCTCGCCGGCTCGGCCGAATTCATCGGCGCCGCCTGGCGCTGGAAACAGCGGCTCGGCGGCGCGATGCGCCAGGCCGGCATCTGCGCTGCCGCCTGCCTCTACGCGCTCGATCATCACGTCGAACGTCTCGCCGACGATCATGAGAACGCGCGGGCGCTGGCGCGCGGGCTCGCCCAGATTCCGGGCATCACGGTCGAGTTGCCGGAGACGAACCTCGTCTTCTTCGATACTTCCGGCACCGGAATGACGGCCGAGACGCTCGCCGCGCATGCACGCCGTCAGGGCGTGCTCATCTCCACCATGGGAAAATTCCGCGGCCGCGCCTGCCTTCACCTCGATGTCGACCGCGCCGGCGTCGAGGAGGCGATCGCGGTGCTGCGCGCCGCGGCCGCGACGGAGATGGCAGCCTGAGCCGGCCGTCATGCTGAGCCAGGCGATCCTCGACGAGGCCGCATCCCTCCTCGCGCTCTGTCGCGGCCGAAAACTCATGCTGGCGACAGCCGAAAGCTGCACCGGCGGACTCGTTGCGGCTGCTCTCACCGCGATCGCCGGCTCCTCGGACGTGTTCGAGCGCGGCTTCGTCACCTACTCGAACGCGGCGAAGGAAACGCTCCTCGGCGTGCCGGCGGCGCTGATCGCCTCCGACGGCGCGGTGAGCGAGAGGGTGGCGCGCGAGATGGCCGCGGGCGCAATCCGCAACTCCGCGGCCGACCTTGCGGTCTCCGTCACCGGCGTCGCCGGCCCGGGTGGCGGCAGCCCGGAAAAGCCTGTCGGCCTCGTCTGGATCGGCGCCGCCCGGCGCGCGGGGGAGGTTCGGGCCGAACGGCATTTCTTCTCCGGAGATCGCACGGCCGTGCGCGCCGCCAGCGTCGCGGCAGCCTTGGCGCTGCTTGCGCGCATGGCCGGGTCGTAAAATCCTGCAAATGACGATGGAATGCGACGTCGTCGTGGTGGGCGCGGGTGTTGCCGGCCTTGCGGCCGCCGCAACCTTGAAAGAAGCAGGCAAGAGGGCGCTGGTGCTCGAGGCGAGCGGACGGATCGGTGGCCGCGCCTGGACCGCGCATCCCGAAGCCCTCGGCGGCGCCTGGTTCGACATGGGTGCGATCTGGTTTCACGCCGCGGAAAGAAACCCGCTCGCCGCCATCGCGAGAAAGGCAGGTGAGACGCTGTTGCGGTCGGACGACATGCGCCAGGAACGCACCTTCGTCGACGGGCGTCTGGCGAATGATGCGGAGCTCGCCGATTACGACGGTGCCTGGGCCCGCTTCACCGCCAAGGCGGACGAGCTGCTCGCCTCAGGCCCGCCCGATCCGCCGTTCGCCGCGGTCGCCGAACATCTGCCCGGTGACGCCTGGGCACTGACGGTGGAATCCTGGGAAGGCCCGGTCATTTGTGCCGTCGATGCCGCCGATTTCAGCCTCGCCGACTGGCGCGCCAATCCGCTTACCGGCAGCAACCTCCTGCCCGACGGCGGCATCGGCGCCTTCGTCGCGCGCCGGCTGGGCGCGGGGCTCGACATCCGGCTCAATGCGCCGGTGCGGCACATAGGCTGGGACGGGCGGGTCAGCGTGGAGACGGACGCGGGCACGGTGCATGCGGAACGCTGCATCGTCACGGTTTCGACCGGCGTGCTCGCCGACGGCGTCATCGCATTCGCGCCGAAGCTGCCGGAAGCGGTGGAGGAATGCCTGGCCGCCCTGCCCATGGGGCTTGCGATGAAGGTCGTTCTTCGCGCGGAGGGGCCCGACCGGCTCGATCTTCCCCGGCATTGCCTGCTCGACCGGCGGATCGAGACGAGCGGCGAGCCGATGATGATTTTCCAATGCTGGCCGTTCGGGCGGGACTATGTGCAGGGCTGGATCGGCGGCGGGGCGGCCTGGGCGCTGGCGCGCGAAGGTGATGCAGCGGCGGCGGACTTCGCACGGGCGGAGCTTCGGCGGCTCTTCGGCGGCCGGGTCGATCGGCTGTTCGGCGCGCGGGCGGCGCTGGTCACGCACTGGGAGAGCGACCCCTGGGTGCGCGGAGCCTATGCCTATGCGCGGCCGGGCTGGGCGGCGGCGCGGGCGCGGCTTGCCGAGCCGCTGGCCGGCGGACGGTTGATCTTTGCCGGCGAAGCCTGTCACGAAGGGCTTGCGGGCACGCTCGGCGGGGCCTGGGAAAGCGGAGAGAAGGCGGCGCGGCTGGCAATGCAATGAGCGGGCTGATCTTCTGGCGCAAGCCGCGGATAAACGTGATCGAGCTGCATGGAATGATCGCGTCGCGGATGGGCGGGCTCAATCTCGCCTCCGCCGCGCCGCTGATCGAACGGGGCTTTGCCTCGGCGCGGGGCAAGCCGGTGATCCTCGATATCGAGAGCCCGGGCGGGTCTCCGGTGCAGTCCGACCTGATCGCGAGCCTGATCCGCCGCCGTGCCGAGAAAGCCAAGGTCGAGGTGCACGCGGTGATCGGCGATGTGGGCGCCTCGGGCGGCTACTGGATCGCTTGCGCGGCCGACAAGATCCACGCCAATCCGATGAGCCTGGTGGCCTCGATCGGCGTCCGTGGCGGCGGATTCGGGTTCTCCGACCTCATCGCGCGGATCGGCGTCGAGCGCCGGCTCTATACGGCGGGCGCGCACAAGGCGCGGCTCGACCCGTTCCGGCCAGAAATTCCGGACGATGTGGCCTATGCGCAGGAGCTCTTGGATGCGCTGCACGTTCGCTTCAAGGACTGGGTGCGGGCGCGGCGGGGAGAAAGGCTCAAGGGCACGGAGGACGAAATCTTCGACGGGGCGGCGATGCTGGGAGAGCGTGGATTTGCGCTCGGATTGATCGACGGGTTTTCGGACGTGGATAGTCTTGTACGCACGCTGGGGGGTGAAAAGGCGCGGCCGAAAGTCTTCCGGCCGCGTCCGCGCGGCCTTTTGCGCCGGATTCCGCGCCTCGCCGCCGATGCGCTGTTGGACAGCATCGAGGAGCGTGTCCAAGACAGTGTCTATAAGAATTTCTTATAACGAAGATTCTCTTATGGGACGCCTAGGCCCTTCAAGGGCTTAGGCCGGGGTCACTTCTCCTCCTGCTCCTCCGCCTGCTCCTCGCGGAGCACCTCGCGCTCCTTCGCCCGTGTCATCGGGCTCGTCAGCCGCTCGCCCTCGTCGGTGTAGCCGACCGGGAACTCGCCCAGATTCTCCTCGAGCGCCGCCTCCTCCACGGGTTCCGCGGGCGGGACCTCCCCATGGTGCTGCGTCATCGGGTTGGGAAGCTGGCCCGCGGTCGGGTTGTCGTCGATCGCCTGGAGCTCGCGGGCGCGCTCGACATACTCGGCCTCGCGGCCCTTGGGCGCGCCCTCGGCACGCCAGAGCCTGAGCCCCCGCTCCCTGATCCGCCGCTCGCGTTCCTCTTCGGTCATGGCCATGAAGCTCTCCCCTCAGCCGTAGGCGCCGACGAAGCGCAAGAGATCCTCCTCGCCCGGCGGCTTCTCAAGCACTTTCTCCACGCCGAGGGCCGCGGCCCGGGCGATGATCGCAGGCGAAGGCGAGCCGGTGATCAGCAGCACAGGCGTCTCGGCGCCGTCGCGGCGCAGCCGCTCGAGCAGCTCAAGCCCGGTCATCTGCGGCATGTGATGATCGAGGATCAGGCAGGCATGAGACGCCCCGCGATCCGCAAGGAAGGACGCCGCCGAAGCGTAGGTCGTCACCACATGGCCGGAGAGCTCGAGCAGGAACTTAAGCGAGTCCAGCACCGCCGGATCGTCATCGATGATCGCAACCCCTCCCTTGTCATTGTTCACTATTCTGTTCCGTGCCCAGAGGTGACCGCCGGCGCCCGATAATCGTTACGAGCGCGAGCCAGTTTCGAGCATCGGGCAAGCCCCGGCGCGCGGCATTGATGCAGATCAGTGCGACGCGTCACCCCGGCGAGGACTCATCGGGGTGCGGCAGCGTGAACGTGAAGACCGTGCCGCCGGCCTTTCCGTCCGCGGCGCTGAGCTCGCCGCCATGGGCCTCGATGATGGTGCGGCAGACCGAGAGGCCGACACCCATCCCGCTCGCCTTGGTGGTGACGAAGGGCTGGAAGAGCCGGGCGCGGACAAGGTCCGGCAGGCCGGGCCCGGTATCGGCGACATGGACCGCGACCTTCCCGCCTTCCCGGCTCGTGCTGATCGCGAGCTCCCGCCGCTCCATCCCCGCCATCGCCTCCATGGCGTTGCGCATCAGGTTGAAGAGGACCTGCTGGACCTGGACCTTGTCGATGACGGCCTCGGCCGCGTCATCCGCGACGCGGATCTCGAGCCGCACGCCCGAGCCGGTGCCGACCAGGGCGAGCGCCGTCGCCTCCTCGATGGTCTTGGCGAGATTCTCGGTCCGCCGCTCCGTCTCCCGCTTGCGCACGAAATCGCGCAGACGCTGGATGATCTGGCGCGCCCGCTCCGACTGCTCGGAGATCCGCTCCATCGCCGCGAGCCCGCCCGCCTGGTTGCCGGCGGCAAAGAGGCGCCGCGCGCCGCTCAGGTAGTTGGACATGGCGGTGAGCGGCTGGTTCACCTCATGGGCCAGGGCCGAGACCATCTGGCCGAGCTCTGAGACGCGCGAGACATGAACAAGCTCCGATTGCAGCTCGGCAAGCCGGTGCTCGCGCTCCTGCGCCTGGGTGAGATCGCGGACGAAGCCGGTGAAGAGGCGCCTTCCGTCGAACCGGACCTCGCCCACCGCGAGCTCCATCGGAAAGACGCTGCCGTCCCGGCGCTGGCCGGAGACGATGCGGCCGATGCCGATGATGTGCCGCTCCCCGGTCGCGAGATAGCGGACAAGATAGGAATCGTGCTCCTCGCGATAGGGCGCCGGCATCAGGAGGCTCACATTGCGCCCGATCACCTCGGGCGCGTTCCAGCCGAAGAGCCGCTCCGCCGCCATGCTGAAGGAATGGATGCGGCCGCGCTCGTCGATCACCACCAGCGCATCCGGGACGGTGTCGAGGATCGAGCGGATGAGCGCCTCGCTCCGCTGGATCTCCCGGTTCGCCCGCTCCCGGTCGCTCAAATCGCGCGCGACCTTGCAGACCGCGATGACCTGGCCGTTCTCGTCCCGGATCGGGGAGATGGTGAGCGAGACCGGGATGACGACGCCATCCCTGCGCCGCCGCCGGGTCTCCAGCCCGGCGAGGCGCTCGCCGCCGCGGACGCGCCTGAGGATCGTCGCCTCCTCGGCGAGCCTGTCCGGCGGGATGATGCGGGCGATCGGCTGGCCGACGATCTCCCCGGCTTCGTAGCCGAACAGCGCCTCGGCCGCCTTGTTCCAGAAAATGACGATCCCGCCGAGATCCTTGCCGACGATCGCATCGTCCACCGAATCGGCCACGGCCGTGAGCCAGGCACGCGCCCTGGGGACGCGATTCACGGGTTCCATTGATGTTGACGTGGCTTCATCGGGCATCGGGATTCCGCCGTCGGACAGGCCGGTCTCAGGAAATGGAAGGATAAAAATACTGCCCGCGGTGGGTTCTGTCCCCAGGGGATTCGAAAAGGAAGAACCTTCTTTTTCTGAAGAAAAAGAAGCAAAAAGACTTTTTTCCCGTTTTCGGGACCAGGCGCCATCCCGGGACTCCGAACGACGGTCGGTAGCCCGAGGTGGCGCCTGGTCCGGAAAACGGAAAAAGTTTTCTCTTTTTCAAAAGAGAACAGAAAACAACAGTTTTCCTTGCTTCCTGCCCGGGGCGTCGTGCCTATGCGGCGAGGCGGTGGGCGGGTTTGTCGTCCTGGCGCATGCCGTTCAGGAGCGCGTCGATCCCGTCGCGCAGCAGGCCGAGCCGCTGGTCCAGATCGCCCGCGACGGAGCGAATGCGCTGGGCGGCGCCG
>JASHRV010000080.1 GCA_030037175.1 Acetobacteraceae bacterium | reverse complement strand
CGAGTTCCAGGATCAGGCGGCGTATCTCCTCACAGGCCGGCGTGCCGCCGGGAAGCACCGAGGCCGCCAATGAGACCGAGCGGGTCACGTTCGGCCTCACGATTTTCAGCGCCCGCAACTGGCCGGATGCGATTTCCTCGTGCGCTGCACCTTCGGCCAGAATGGCGTAGGCATCGCCCGCGCGCGCCAGGCGCTTGACCACGGCGAGCGAATCGACCTCGTAGGCAATGTCGAGCCTGAGGCCGTGACTGCGCGCCATCGACTCCAGGAGCCGTCGCAGGGAATGCGGCACGCCCGGAAGCAGCAACGGGTAGTGCTCCAGCCGGCGGAACGGAATCGTGCGGGCACCTGGAGGAAACGCTCCGGCCCTGCCGACAAGGCAGAGATCCTCCACCAGCATGTCGTCGAGCCGGAGATTGGGGCTCGGCTCCGCATCGAACAGGATCGCGAGGTCGAGCCGCCTCGTCTGCACCCATTCGTCGAGGAATCCGCTGAGCGATTCGATGAGATGCACGCGCACGCCGGGGAATTTCTGTTTCGCGCGCGTGAGAAGCAGTCGGGAGAGGATCGCGCTGGCGGAGGTCGGCAGGCCGATGGTGACGAGGCCGGTGATTGGCTGGTCCGCCTCCTTCACGACCGCCGCCACCTGCTCGATCTGGCCAAGGATGCTGAGCCCGTAGCGGAACAGCCTCTCACCAGGATCGGTCATGCTGACGCCGCGCGGTGTGCGTAGCAAAAGCCGGGTCGCAAACCGGGTCTCGAGCTCACGGATATGGCGGCTGAGCGCGGGTTGGGCGATGTTGAGATGCCGGGCGGCAGCGGAAAAGCTTCCCAGTTCGGCGATCGTGACGAAGTACCGCAAAGAGCGGACGTCCATTTCCCCTATACCTTCCCGCTATATCCCACCCCTTCCAAATTGTCTTTCCATCATCGTCCGCGCTGTGCAAGTCCTCGGCCCTGAGGCGCCCTGGTCATGGGCACCGGGAGGAACGTGCCGTGACAACAGGATCTCGATCGAGAGCGCGCAGCCCGTCCGTTATCGTCAGTCCGGGCGCGGAGCGTGCGGCGTGATGTTCGCCCCGCCCGAGATCATCAAGGCCGAGACCTTCGCGACGCTTCCGGAGCGCTATCGCCGGGTCGATGAAGTGCCCCCCTGGGCGGCCGTACGACGCGGCGGCAAGCCGGTCCACAGCTTCCTCGAGGGTCCGTCCTTCGATCGCGCGGGTAATCTCTACGTCACCGACATCCCGTTCGGGCGCATTTTCCGCATCTCTCCCGCAGGCGCGTTCGATCTCGTCACGGAATATGACGGCGAGCCGAACGGGCTTAAGATTCACAAGGACGGGCGCGCCTTCGTCACCGATTACAGGAACGGGATCGTCGAGCTTGATCTCGCGACCGGATCGACGCGGCCGGCGCTGGAGCGACGCTATTCCGAACGGTTCAAGGGCGTGAACGATCTTTTTTTCGCGGCCAATGGCGATATGTATTTCACCGACCAGGGCCGTACCGGCCATCAGGATCCCACGGGCCGCGTCTATCGCTGGTCGGTGGACGGCAAGCTGCACTGCCTCCTTTCAAGCGGCCTCAATCCCAACGGGCTGGTGACCAATGCCGACGAGAGCGTGCTCTATGTTGCGATGACGAATGCCAACGCGGTCTGGCATCTCAGCCTGATGCCGAACGATGACGTGACGGCCGTCGGCACCTTCATCCAGCTCTCCGGTGGCGGCGGCCCGGACGGCATGGCGCTGACCGAGGATGGCGGGCTGGTCGTCGCACATGCGCGCTTCGGCGCTGTCTGGGTCTTCGACGCCAAGGGCCAGCCGCGTTGGCGGGTCGAGTCCTGCGCGAGCGACTTCCTGACCAACGTCGCTTTCGGCGGCCCCGACATGAAGACGCTCTATATCACCGATTCGGGCGCCGGCGTGGTGCAGATGGCGCGCCTGCCCGTGGCCGGGCGGCGCATGTTCTCTCATCAGTAAGCGAAGCGCGAATCAAGAGGCCGCTCAAACCTTTGCCGCTGTCGCCGCCCAGGCTTTTATCGGGAGAACCCATGCCGTTTGGATTGAGAGACTTCGATCCGACCCGTAGAGGGCCACTTGCCGGGATCAGGGTGCTCGATTTTTCCCGTTTGATGTGCGGCAATATGCTGAGCCTTCAACTCGCCGATTTCGGCGCCGAGGTGGTGAAGGTCGAAGCGCCGGAACGCGGCGACACGCTGCGCGACTGGCGCGTGAACGGGGTCAGCGCTCACTGGAAAGTCTATGCCCGGAACAAGAAAAGCATCACGCTGAACCTGAAGTCACCCGAGGCGCCGCGGGTGATCCTCGATCTCGTTCCGCATTTCGACGTCATGATCGAGAGCTTCCGCTATCGCTATCTCGAGAAGCTCGGCGTCGGACCGGAGCGGCTTCTGGAGGCGAACAGGAAGCTCGTGCTGACGCGCGTATCCGGATTCGGCCAAACCGGTCCCTATGCCAAGCGGCCGGGCTTCGGCACGCTGGTCGAGGCAATGTCCGGCTTCGCGGCGCGCAACGGCTTCGAGGATCGCGAACCGGTGCTGCCGCCGCTCGCACTCGCCGACATGGTCGCGGGGCTCGTGGGCGCGATGGCGACGCTGGCGGCGGTTCGCGAGGTGGAGGTCAATGGCGGCGTGGGGCAGGTGGTGGATCTCAGCCTGCTTGAGCCGATGGTCTCGATCCTCGGGCCGGAGGCGCTCATTCACCGCTTGACCGGCGAGATCCGCAAACGCGTCGGCAGCGCATCGGAATCGAGTTCGCCGCGCAATGTCTATGCGACGAGCGACGGCGGGTGGGTCGCGATTTCGGCCTCGACCCAGAGCATGACCGAGCGGCTCTTTCGTGTCATTGGCCGGGACGACCTCAACCGCGATCCGCGCTTTCGCACCAATGCGGAACGGGTAAAGCATCGCCGGGAGGTGGATGCGATCGTCGGCGCCTGGATTGGGGCTCGCACGCTTGCGGAGAACATTTCCGTCCTCGAAGAGGAAGGCGTGACCGCGGCGCCCGTGTACGATATCGCCCAGTTTCTGGCGGACCCGCATGTGCAAGAGCGCGGCATCATCGTCGAGACACCGGACGATGAGCTGGGCACGGTGCCGATGCACGAGGTCACGCCGCGATTGAGCCACACGCCGGGAACATTCCGGCTGAGGCCGCCTTCCATCGGCCAGCACAATGACGAGATCTATGGCCGCATCGGCTACGACGCCGAACGCATGCGCGCGCTGCACGATGCCGGCACTATCTGAGGGGGAGGAAAACGGAATGACACAAGCCAGCGACAAGGAGCTTCCTCTCTGGCGCTCCCAGCTCATCGTTCCGGTGAATGTCGAAAAATATGTCGCCAAGGCCCACACGCGTGGCGCCGATTCGATTGTTCTCGATCTCGAGGACAGCATCACGCCACCCGAGAAAGCGGCGGCGCGCGGCCTCATCGCCGATGCCGCGCGGCAGGCGGCGGCGGGCGGTGCCGACATCCTGGTGCGGATCAACCGCCCGCTCGAGCTCGCGGTGCGTGATATCGAAGCGGTGATCTCGCCCGCGATCATGGGGCTGGTGCTGCCGAAGATCGAGAGCGCAAGCCATGTCCGCCTGCTTGCCGAGCTCGTCGATACCATCGAGGCCGAGCGCGGGCTGCGCCGCGGCCATACGAAGTTCGTCCTCCTGATCGAGACTGCGGATGCGTTCTTCCAGGTGCGGGAGATCGCCGCCAGCCATGAGCGCGTCGTCGCCGTCTCGCTGGGCAGCGAGGATTTCACCCTTGCCACCCAGTCGCAGCCTGACCCGGAGGTGCTCCTCTTTCCGAAGCAGCAGGTCGTCATCGCAGCCTATGCCGCCGGTGTGCTTCCGCTCGGGGTGATCGCTTCGGTCGCGAATTATCAGGACATCGAAGGGTACCGAAGCGCAATCGCGCGCTCGCGGCGATTTGGATTCCAGGGCGGTTCCTGCATCCATCCCGGCATCGTGCCGCTGCTGAACGAAGGATTCGGCCCGTCGCCTGAGGAAATCGCGGCAGCGGAACGCGTCATCGCAGGATTCGAGGAGGCCAAGGCACGGGGGCGCGGATCGGTTTCCGTCGACGGCAAGATGATCGACATCCCCGTCGTCCTGCGCGCCGAGCGGATGCTGAATATCGCCGAACGGATCAAGGCACGGCACAGCGGCGCCAACGCCGTCCGGTAGGCGCGAGTTCGCTGGGCGCCGCAATGCACGACAAGGAGGAACGATATCGATGATAAAAATCAAGCGCCGGGACATGCTCGCGGGAGCAGCCGCGGCCGGCTCGCTCGCCTTCGGCCCTCGTGCACAGGCCGAGACCGTCACCTTCAAGGTGGCGACCGGCCTCGCTCCGAACCATCCGACGAATATCCGTCTCGGTGAGGCGTCCAAGAGAATCCTTGCCGAATCGAACGGGCGCCTGAAGCTCCTGCTGTTCCCGAACAACCAGCTCGGCGGCGAGGAGGATCTGCTGCATCAGGTCTATTCAGGAGCCGTTCAGATCTATCTCATCGGCGGTTTCGTGATCTCGTCGGTCGTTCCGATGGCCGCCCTCGACGGCACCGGCTTCGCGTTCAAGAGCTACGATCAGGTCTGGCCGGCGATGGACGGCAAGCTCGGCAGCTATATCCGCGCCGCCATCATGAAGTCCGGCCTTTATGTGACGGGGAAAATCTGGGATCTCGGATTCCGCGAGATCACCTCCAGCACCCATCCGATCCGCACGGTGCACGACCTTTCCGGCTTCACGATCCGCGTTCCCGCCGGCAATGCCTATAACCGGCTTTTCGAGGCGCTGGGCGCCGCGCCGGAAACCCTGCAGTACCCCGAGGTCTATTCGGCGCTGCAGACCGGCATTGTCGACGGCCAGGAAAACCCGGTCGGGCTGATCGTCACCTCCAAGTTCTACGAGGTGCAGAAATACTGCTCTTTCACCAACCATATGTGGCAAGGCTTCTGGTGCCTCATCAATCAGAAGGCATGGAATACGCTGCCGGCCGATCTGCAAGAGATCGCCGAGCGCAACCTCGACCAAAGCGGCCTTGCGCAGCGCCAGGATCTGGCGCGGCTCAATGATTCCTATATCAGGACGCTGAAGACCGCCGGGATCGTCATGAACGACGTGGACAGCGCCCCGTTCCGCGAGAGGCTGAAGACCTCCGGCTACTACGCCAATGCGCGCAAAGGATTCGGCGAGGAAGCGTGGTCGCTGCTCGAGGAGGCTTCAGGCGCGGATCTCGGCTAGAGCGTGTCGGGAACCTTCGGGACCTTTCGTGTCGTGAGCGACGAGGATTGTTCTCTTTTGAAAAAGAGAACCAGAAAACTTCTATCCGTTTTCAATCCGCCGTTCGGAGTCCCGAGGTGGAGCCCGGTCCGGAAAACGGGAAAAAGTCTTTTTGCTTCTTTTTCTTCAGAAAAAGAAGGCCCCTCCTTTTCAATACGCCATCAGGGCGCATAGCACCCTCTAGGGGATGGAAGCGGTATGAGCGAAGGTCTCTATCCGGCCGGAGCGCCGGATGCGAGGTTCGCGTGGAGCGAGCGCTTCCTCGCCCGCATCACGGAAATTCCCGCCGCCGCCCTCGTCGTCATCGAAATCTTCATTCTCCTCGCAAGCGTGATCGCACGCTATGTCTTTCGCCATCCGCTGATCTGGTCATATGAGGCGGCCTCCGGCCTTTTCCTCTGGCTCGCCATGCTCGGCGCGGTGATCGCGCTCCGTCGGGGCGAGCATATGCGTTTCACCGGGCTCGTCGCGCGGCTCGGGCCCGGGTCTCGGGCTTGGCTCGACGGTGTCGCAACGGCGACGATCGCGATCTTCCTTCTTCTGCTCTTGAACCCGGCCTGCACCTATGTCGGGGAGGAGTGGAAAACAACCATTCCCAGCCTCAACATCCCGGACAGCTTCCGAGGGGCCGCGATCGCGGTCGGTGCGGTGTTGATGCTCGTCATCGCCGTCCGCCGCATGCTGCGGGCCGACTCGCCCTGGCTCGCCATCGGCGCCGTCGGGATCGCGATCGTCGTGGCGGCCGGATTCTGGCTGGCGACGCCGCTTTTCATCGCGATGGGCAACTTCAATCTTCTCGTCTTCTTCGTCGGTCTCGTCGGTGCCGCGATCGCGATCGGGGTGCCGATCGGGTTCGCCTTCGGCGTCGCGGCCATCTCCTATCTCACGCTCACCACCAGCGTTCCCTTGAGCGTTGTCGTCAACCGGATCGATCAGGGAATGTCCGAGCCGGTGCTGCTCGCCGTGCCGATGTTCGTCTTTCTCGGCCTCCTGATCGAGCTGACCGGCCTTGCCCGCTCCATGGTGAGTTTTCTTGCCGCCTTGCTCGGCACCGTGAGCGGCGGATTGAATTATGTGCTGGTGGGCGCGATGCTGCTCGTCTCCGGCATCTCCGGCTCTAAAGCCGCCGACATGGCGGCGATCGCGCCCGCCCTTTTCCCCGAGATGCGCCGGCACGGCGCGCGCCCTGGCGAATCGGTGGCCCTGCTCGGCTCGGCCGCCGCCATGGCCGATACGATCCCGCCGAGCCTCGCGCTGATCACCTTGGGCTCGGTCACCGGTGTCTCCATCTCCGCGCTGTTCGCTGCCGGTCTCGTGCCGGCGCTCATTCTCGCTGCTTCCCTGCTCGTCGTCATCTTCCTGCGCTCCAGGGGCGACAAGCCACCCGAGCGAAAGCTCGATCCGCGCAGGATTTTTTCGACATTCCTGAAAGCCCTGCCGGCGCTCATCCTGCCGGTCTTCATCCGCTGGGCTGTCGTGGACGGAATCGCCACCGCGACCGAGGTTTCCACGCTGGGAATCGCGTACGCGGCCATCATCGGAATCGTTCTCTATCGCCCCGTCGAATGGCGGCGCATCTACCCCGCGCTGGTCGAGACGGCAGCCCTTTCCGGCGCGATCCTCTTCGTCATCGGTGCCGCGACGAGCGTGGCCTGGGCGCTCACGCAATCCGGCTTTTCCGCCAATCTCGTGACATTCATGACCGCGGTTCCGGGCGGTGCGGCCGGGTTCATGGCGATCACGATCGTGGTCTTCGTCTTGCTCGGCAATGTGCTCGAGGGCCTGCCCGCGATCCTGCTCTTTGCTCCGATGCTGCTTCCGGTCGCGCAATCATTCGGCATCCCCGAGGTTCATTACGGAATCGTCGTGATCGTCGCGATGAGCATCGGGCTTTTTTCGCCACCCTTCGGAGTCGGGTTCTACTCCGCCTGCGTGATCGGGCGGGTCAATCCCGACGACGCCATCGGCCCGGTGTGGAAATATCTCGGCGCCATCTTTCTGGCACTCCTTGTCGTCGCGGCAACGCCCTGGCTTTAGGATGTGATGACCGGAGGCGGAAATGGCCGATCGCACGGCACCGGGATCGTGCTGGTGGGCGCGAGAGGGATCGAACCTCTGACCCCCACCGTGTCAAGGTGGTGCTCTCCCGCTGAGCTACGCGCCCCTGCCCGCTTCTAGCCCGCCCCCGGAAGTGCCGGCAAGCTTGTTCCCTGATGACAAGCCCCCACCGAGCGGCTTCACTGCCGCACCTGATGGATCTGCCCTCTCTCGACACCCACCCCGCTCCGCCGCCTTTTGCGCTCCATCGCCCGGTGCGTCAGACTGCGCCGCTGGTTTTCGCCTCCCCCCATTCGGGTCGCGATTATCCGCCGACCTTTCTCGCCGCCGCGCGCCTCGATCCCCTCGCCCTTCGCCGCAGCGAGGACAGCTTCGTCGACGAGCTTTTCGCCGCCGCCCCCCGCTACGGCGCGCCCCTCCTCGCCGCGTCCTTCCCGCGCGCCTTCTGCGATGCCAACCGCGAGCCTTGGGAACTCGACCCCGAGATGTTCTCCGAGCCGCTGCCTCCCTGGGTGAACAGCGCGAGCCCCCGCATCGGCGCTGGCCTCGGCACCATCGCCCGCATCGTCGCCACCGGCTCGGCGATCTACCGCGACAAGCTCTCCTTCGCCGAGGCGGAGGCCCGCATCCGCTGCTGCTGGGAACCGTTCCATGCCTCGCTTGCAGCCCTCGTCGCCGAGACCCGAGCGTCCTTCGGCGCCTGCCTTCTCATCGACTGCCATTCGATGCCCGCGCCCCCCGTGCCTGCCGGGCGGCGGGTCGATTTCGTGCTCGGAGACGGCCATGGCACGACTTGCGCGGTGCACGCCGTCCGCACCGTCGAGGAGATCCTGACCGGCCTCGGCTACCGCGTGCGCCGCAACGATCCCTATTCCGGCGGCTACATCACCCGCCATTATGGGCGCCCGCGTGAGGGTGTGCACGCGCTCCAGATCGAGATCGCCCGCGACCTCTATATGGACGAGGAACGGATCGAGCGCCTGCCGGGCTTCGGTCGCCTTCGCCAAGGCATCGAGACGCTGCTGGCCGGCCTCTGCACCAGCGCCGGCGCTCTTTTTTCCGGTTGATCAGCATTGGCCGGCCAGTTCCCAGCCTTGCGCGCCGGACGCCTAGCCAAAAAAATGGCGGCGCTTGTGGCGCCGCCAAGTTTAGGGAGGAAACGTCCAAGAAAAGCAGGCAGCCCGGCATCGCCGTACTGCTGCAGTGCGGAAACTAAGCGCTTGCATGGCCTCGCGCAAGAGGTTTTTTGCATTGCGGCAAACTTCTTTCCGACTCTCACGAGATCGTTAAGCCGAGCGCGGCAAGGCTTTGCTAACCCGGCCGCGCCATGCTCCCTTCGTGACTATTTTTTCATCCCTGTTGCGGCGCCTGGCCTTGCCGCTCCTGCTCCTTCCGCTGCTCACGTGCGGGGCAGCAGCCGAGCGCGCGCTCCCGCCCCGGCCCGGCCAGCTTTGTCGCGCTGCCATCGTCACCGCGGAGCGCAGCTTCGCCATCCCCGCCGGCCTCCTTGGCGCGATCGGGCAGGTCGAGAGCGGCCGCCGCGATCCCGCGACCGGCGCCTTCCTGCCCTGGCCTTGGACAGTGGACGCCGACGGTGACGGTCATTTCTACCCCACCAAGGCGGCCGCGATCGAAGCGGTCCACGCCTTCCAGGCGGCCGGTATCCGCTCGATCGATGTCGGCTGCATGCAGGTCAATCTGCTCCACCATCCCGATGCCTTCGCCACCCTCGACGAGGCCTTCGACCCGCCGACCAACGCCGCCTACGCCGCCCAGTTCCTCCGCCAGCTCTACGCGAGCACGCGGAGCTGGGCGGAGGCCGCCGCCTTCTACCATTCGACCACGCCCGCCCTTGCCTATCCCTACGAGCGCGAGGTGATGGCCGCCTGGCCGGCCGGGCAACGCGAGGCCGCCGGCGTGCCGGCTGCCCTGCCGTCCGGCCCGCTCACGCCGCCGCCGATGCCGGGCATGACGGGCGCGCCGCCGTTGCTTGCCGACGCGGGAGTCGCCCAAACAGGTCCGTTCGCCGGCCGTTCCGGGGCCTTCATGCTCGCCAACCGCCCGCTCGGAGGCGGCCCGGCTCTCTATGGCCGCTCCCTCGCCTCCTACCGCGCCGCGCCGGTCATGATCGCCGCCGGCGCCTTTCATCCGGGCGGCTGAGGTTCTCTCATCCGCCTCAATAGCTCCGTGGCAGGCCGAGCACGTGCTCGGCGATGTAGGAGAGGACGAGGTTGGTGCTGATCGGCGCCACCTGATAAAGCCGCGCCTCGCGATATTTGCGCTCGATATCGTATTCCTCGGCGAACCCGTAGCCCCCGTGAGTCTGGAGGCAGGCCTCCGCCGCCGCCCAGGCGGCATCCGCGGCCAGCATCTTGGCCGTGTTCGCCTCCTCCCCGCACGCCTCGCCCGTCTCGAACCGCCTCAAGCCCTCATGCACCATCAGCTCGGCCGCCCGCATCCCGGCATGCGCCCGGGCGATGGGGAACTGAATGCCCTGGTTCTGGCCGATCGGCCGGCCGAAGACCTGCCGCTCCTTCGCATAGGCGACCGCCTTCGCAATGAACCATTTGGCATCGCCGATCGACTCGGATGCGACCAGCAGCCGCTCGGCATTCATCCCATCCAGGATGTAGCGGAACCCCTGCCCTTCCTCGCCCACCAGGTTCTCCGCGGGCACCACGACATTGTCGAAGAACACCTCGCAGGAACTGTGGTTCATCATGGTCCGGATCGGCCGGACCGTAAGCCCGGCGCCCTGCGCCGCCTGCATGTCGACGAGCAGGGTCGAAAGCCCCTCGGTGCGTCGCCTCACCTGCTCCTTGGGCGTGGTGCGGGCGAGCAGCAGCATCAGATCGGAATGCTCGGCGCGGCTGGTCCACACCTTCTGCCCGTTCACCACGTAATGATCGCCCTCGCGGCGGGCGAAGGTGCGAAGGCTCGTCGTGTCCGTCCCGCTGCCCGGCTCGGTGACGCCGAACGCCTGCAGCCGGAGCTCGCCCGAGGCGATTTTCGGCAGATAGGCCCTCTTTTGGGCCTCCGATCCGTGCCTGAGGACCGTGCCCATGATGTACATCTGGGCGTGGCAAGCCGATCCATTGCAGCCGGACGCATGAATCGTCTCGAGGATCGCCGAAGCCGCCGAGAGCGGAAGCCCCGCTCCGCCATATTCCTCGGGGATCAGCACCCCGAGATAGCCCGCCTCCGTCAGCGCGCGGACGAACTCGCTCGGATAGGATCGCGCGCGGTCCATCTCCCGCCAATATTCGCCCGGAAACCGCGCGCAAAGCTTCCTGACCTCCTCGCGGATTTCCGCGTTGGCCTCTGCCGCACCCGTCATCTGGTCCATAGCCTGCCCTCCGCTCGGCAACCCGCCCCTCTTTGCAACCCGCATTGTTCACCGGCTCGGCCCAAGGCACCATGCCCCTGGCGCCATGCCCCAGGCACCGGGCCCAAGGCACCGGGCCCAAGGCACCCGACACGAGACGCAGGACGCACGCATGCCCGATACCCAGCTTCATGAGGCCAAGCCCGCCCTCTGGCCCGATGCCGTCTTCGCCGTCCTCCAGGCCGCCCGCATCCGTCAGGTGGCCTATGTGCCCGATGCCGGCCATGCGCGCCTGATCGAACGCGCCCACGCCGACCCCGCAATGCGCGCCGTCGTGCTGACCACGGAGGAAGAAGGCGTCGCACTCGCCGCCGGCGCCTGGCTTGGCGGCGAGCGCGCGGTGCTGCTGATGCAGTCCTCCGGCGTCGGCAATTGCATCAATATGCTCTCGCTGATCGCCAATTGCCGGATGCCGTTTCTCACCCTCGTGACGATGCGCGGCGAATGGGGCGAGTTCAATCCATGGCAGGTGCCGATGGGCTCGGCCACGCCCTGCGTGCTGCAGGCAATGGGCGTGCATGTGCATCGCGCCGACCACGCTCACGAGGTTGCCGGCATGGTCGCCGCCGCTGCCGCTCTTGCCTTCGACAGCTCGGTTCCCGTCGCGGTTCTCTTCTCCCAACGCCTGATCGGCGCCAAGGCATTCCGCCAGGAGACGCCGTAAGATGGCCACCCTTTCCCCTGACAATGTTCCCCCTGGCAATCTTCTCGATCGGCGGGCCGTGGCCGCGGCGCTGCTCCGCGATCCCGGCGACATGCTCGTCGTCACCGGCCTCGGCTCGACCACCTATGATGCCGGCGCGGCCGGCGACCGCGACCTCACCTTCTATCTCTGGGGTGCCATGGGGGGTGCGGCGATGATCGGTCTCGGGCTCGCCCTCGCCCGTCCCACCCGGCGCGTTCTCGTCATGACCGGAGACGGGGAAATGCTGATGGGCCTCGGCGCGCTCGCCACCATCGCCGCGGCGGCGGCGCCCAATCTCGCCATAGCCGTGCTCGACAATGGCCGCTATGGCGAGACCGGGGCTCAAGCGAGCCACACCTCCCTCGGCACCGACCTTGCGGCCGCTGCCGCTTCCTGCGGCTGGCGCGCCACTGCGACCGTCACCGCCGAGCCCGAGCTCGAGCCGCTCCGGCGCCGCCTTCGCTCCGAGCCCCTTTTCGCCGTGGTCAGGATTGCGCCGAGCGAACCGCCTCGCTTCCTGCCCCCGCGCGACGGCGCCTTCCTCCAGCACCGGTTCCGTGCTGCGCTCGGGCTTCCAGCCTCATGATCCGGGCCATCCGCCGGATCATTCGCCGGACCATCCGTCAGAAAAAGTCACAAGCCGGCAACAGTGCGTTACAAGTCGCTGTTGGCGTCCCGGGAGCCGGGACGCAAGAATAGGAGCGAAACGAGCGAAGCCCGCGCGCTTTGGGAGCAGCGGCTTGATGCCCATCCGGAAGTCAGGGACCGGCCGCGGCACGAGGGCGGCGGGATGAAGTTCGTTCCTGTGCGGGGCCGACGGCGTTTTTCCACTGCCGTTGTGGCGGTCGTGCTTGCCATGCTTGCCACCGGCACCACCCCGCGCGCCCAGGCTGTCCCGCCCGAGAGCCAGGGGGTCCCGGTCACCGCCGCACGCGTCATGAGCGCGAACGTCCCCGTCTATCTGCTCGGCCTCGGCCGAGTGCAGGCGCTCAACACTATCGTCGTCAAGGCGCAGGTGAGCGGCATTCTGGAGGAAACGCCCTTCACCGAGGGGCAGGAGGTGAAAGCGGGCGACGTGCTCGCCATCATCGACCCCCGCCCCTACCAGGCGGTCCTCGACCAGGCCAACGCCAAGCTGGCCGAGGACGAGGCCGCGCTCGCCAACGCCCGCGCCGACCTCTCCCGTTACCAGGCCCTCGTCCAGCGCAACTTCGCCTCGGAGCAGCAGCTCGACACGCAGCGGGCGCTGGTCGTCGGCCTCACCGCGGCACTCCGCGCCGATGCCGCCACCATCGAGCAGGCCCAGCTCAATCTCGACTTCACCCGCATCACCGCGCCGATCTCGGGCCGCCTCGGCCTGAGAAACGTCGATCCCGGCAACCTGATCGAGGCCAATGCGCCCACCGGCATCGTCACCATCACCCAGATGAAGCCGATCAGCGTCGTCTTCACCCTGCCCCAGGCCGACATCGCCCCGGTTCGCGAGGCCACGGCCAAGGGGCCGGTTGCCGTGCTTGCCGAAAGCGAAGGCGAGAACCCGCGCCTCCTGGATCGCGGCACGCTGGCCACGATCAGCAACATGGTCGATCCGAGCACCGGCACGATCGAGATGAAGGCGATCTTCCCCAATCCCGGCGAAGTCCTGTGGCCGAACGAGTTCGTCAACGCCAAGCTGCTCGTCCGCACGATCGCGAACGCCCTTACCCTGCCCGCGCGCGCCGTGCAGCACGGGCCGGACGGGCTCTATGTCTATCTCATCCGCCCCGATCATACCGTCATCCGCCAGCCCGTCACCGAAACGATCGAGCAGGGCGAGACCGCGGTCATCGCAAGCGGTCTTGCGGAAGGTGCGCACGTGGTGCTGGCCGGCCAGTCGCGGCTCGATGACGGCATGCGCGTGAGCATCGAGGGGGGGAGCTGAGCGCGGCCATGAAAGGCGATCATCGGGCCCAAGGGGCATGAGCATCTCCGCCCCCTTCATCCGCCGCCCGATCGCGACCTCCCTCATCATGACGGCGATCATGCTGATCGGCATCGCCGCCTATCCGCTGCTGCCGATCGCGCCCCTGCCGAACGTCGATTTCCCGACCATCGTCGTCTCGGCGCAGCTTCCGGGCGCGGACCCATCGACCATGGCGGCGACCGTCGCCACCCCCCTCGAGCGCCAGATCGGCGAGATCCCCGGGGTGACGCAGATGAGCTCGGTGAGCGTGCTGGGCAGCACCTCGGTCACCGTGCAGTTCTCCCTTGACCGCAACATCAATTCCGCCGCCCAGGACATCCAGGAGGCGATCAACGCCGCCTCCGGCCAGCTGCCCAAGAACCTCCCGAACCCGCCCACCTACCGCAAGATCAATCCCGCGGACGCGCCGATCCTGATCCTCGCGGTGCAGTCGGAGGCGCTGCCCCTCACCACCGTCGACAATTACGCCGATGTCGTCCTCTCCCAGCAGATCTCGCAGCTACCGGGCGTTGCCGAGGTGTTCATCGGCGGTCAGCAGACGCCGTCCATTCGCGTGCAGGTCGATCCCGCCAAGCTCGCCGCCATGGGGCTTACGCTCGAGGACGTGCGCAATGCCATCCTCAACGCCACGGTCGATAACCCGAAAGGCAGCATCAACACCGCCCATCGCGCCTTCGCCATCAACACCAACGACCAGATCACCGAGGCTTCGCCCTTCAACAACGTGATCATCGCCTATCGCGACGGCGCGCCCATCCGCATCGGCGATATCGGCCGCGCCGTGAACGGGCCGCAGAACACGCTCCTGGCCGGCTGGGAGAACGCAAAGCGCGGCGTCGCCCTCGTCATCTTCAAGCAGCCCGGCGTCAACGTCATCTCCACCGTCGATCGGATCCTGGCCGAGCTCCCGCGCCTTCAGGCCTCGATCCCGCCCTCGGTGCATGTCTCGGTCGTCGTCGATCGCTCGCAGAACATCCGCGCCACCGTCGCGGACGTGCAGTTCACGCTGCTGCTCGCGCTCTGCCTCGTGGTCATGGTGGTCTTCGTTTTCCTCCGCAGCCTCTGGGCGACGGTGATCCCCGCCATCACCATCCCGATCGCGCTGATCGGCACCTTCGCGGTGATGTATGTGGCAGGCTACAGCATCGACAATCTCTCGATGATGGGCCTCACCATCGCCATCGGCTTCGTAGTGGATGATGCGATCGTGATGCTCGAGAACATCTTCCGCCATATCGAGGAGGGCACGCCGCCGATCGAGGCGGCGCTCAAGGGTGCGGGCGAGATCGGCTTCACCATCGTTTCGATCAGCGCCTCGCTGATCGCGGTTTTCCTGCCCATCCTGCTCATGGGCGGGATCGTCGGGCGCGTCTTTCGCGAGTTCGCCGTGACCGTCAGCATGGCGGTCGCGGTCTCGGCCTTCGTCTCGCTCACGCTGACGCCG
>JASHRV010000079.1 GCA_030037175.1 Acetobacteraceae bacterium | reverse complement strand
GCACTGGCCGATGATTTCGACAGCGTATTCGGAAAAGCCTTTGCGCGCGCCTACGAACAGGCGCTCGACGAGGCCAAGGGACGGGAGGGTCCAAGGTCATGATGTCGCGTCGCCTATTCCTGGCCGTGCCGGCGGCGCTCGCTGCCTGCGGAGCGCCTCCGCCACCGCCGCCTCCAGTGCTCGATCTCACCATTTCGGCGGGCGCCGACCAGAACCCTGATCCCGCCGGCCATCCCGCGCCGGTCGCGGTGCGCCTCTATCAGCTCTCGGATACCGCCCGCTTCGATCAGGCAGACCTCTTCGCGCTCGTGACGCATGAGCAGGAGACCCTCGGCAGCGATCTGCTTGGCTCGGAGGAGTTCGTCGTCGCTCCCGGCACCAGCCGGACCATCACCCGCACCCTCGCGAGCGGGACAAGATTCGTCGGAATCGCGGTGCTCTTTCGCGACGTCGATCATGCGGAGTGGCGCGCCACGGCACGAGTCGCCTCCGATGGAGCGACGGATCTCACCCTGACCATCTCCGGTCTCCAGGCGACGCTCAGCTCGGGCAGCGGCTAGAGCGGGATGCGTTCGCCCTCGCTCACGTATCCCGCTCTAGGTCATTGTTTCTCCCGCGTGATCGAACGCCTCCGGCTCCTCCACCTTCGGCGATCACGCTTTAGAGCGGCACGGCCATGGCGCGCCGGCGATGGTGATCTAGATCTCGGATGAACGGCTTCGCCTTCCGCTCCTGGGCCGGGACGCATCCCGGCGCCCGGCGCAGCCACAACGAGGACAGCTTCGTTGATCGTCCCGATCTCGGTCTTTGGGCGGTCGCGGACGGCGCGGGCGGGCAGGAGGCAGGCGAGGTCGCGGCCGGCATGATCGCCGGGATGCTTGAGACGATCCCCCCCGGCCTCGATGTCGCCGGCATGATCGCCGAGGTTCAGCACCGGATCGCCGAGGCGCATGAGGCGCTGCGCCGTGAGGCGGCGCGGCGAGGCGAACGCGCGGTGATCGCCGCGACCCTGGTCGTCCTGCTGGCGTGCGAGGATCGTTTTGCCTGTCTCTGGGCCGGCGACGCGCGAGCCTATCTTCTGCGCGCCGGCGTCCTCTCGCAGATCAGCCGTGACCATAGCCTGGTCCAGGATCTGGTGGATGCCGGGACGATCACCGCGGCGGAGGCAGCGGGCCATCCGCGCGTCGATATCCTCACACGGGCCATCGGCGCGAATCTCGATGGGTTTGCCCTTGAAAAGACATCCGGCACGCTCGCCGTGGGAGACCGTTTCCTCTTGTGCAGCGACGGCATCTCCAAAACGCTGACCGATGCCGAGCTTCGCGCGCTGCTCGGCGCTCCGGAAGGCGTGCCGCCGACCGAGCTTCTCCTTGCGGCCGCGCTCGCGCATGAGGCAGCCGACAACATCACGGCTGTGACGGTCGAGGTCCAACCCGCGCTCTGAGCAGCCCCGGCGTGCCTAATAAAGAAGATCAAGGGGTGCTGAGCCTCCAACCCAAGGCCCTTCCCGTCCTCCTCGCCCGGCTATTATGCTTCCAGCGCATGCAGGGAGAGCAAAAATGCTGACACGTCGCACACTCCTGGCCTCCGGAGCCGCCGCCGCGGCAGCGCCGCTTGCCGCCGGCGGGGCGGCAGCAGCGACGCCGCCGGGCATCGTCGTCATGGCGAAGGAGATCGACGACATCATCTCCTTCGATCCCGCGCAGTCCTACGAATTCTCCGATACCGAGGTGGATGCGAACGTTTATCGCAAGCTCGTCTCGCCCGACCTCGAGGATCTCAGCAAGATCGATCCGGACCTCGCCAGCGCCTGGGAAGTTTCGGCGGACGGCAAGACCTTCACCTTCCATCTGACCCAGGACGCGCTCTTTCCCTCCGGAAAGCCGATGACCGCCGCGGATGCCGAATTCTCGCTGCACCGGGTCGTCACCCTCAACCTCACCCCCGGCTTCATCCTCACCCAATTCGGATTCACCAAGGACAATGTCGCTCAGCTGATCCGCGCCACCGACCCGCACACGCTGGTGATGGAGCTGCCGAAGCCGGCGGCCACCAGCTTCGTGCTCTACTGCCTCTCGGCCAATGTCGGCGCCATCGTCGAGAAGGAGACCGCGCTCTCCCACCAGGAGAAGAACGATCTCGGCAATCACTGGCTGACGAGCCATTCGGCGGGCAACGGCCCCTACCAGCTCACCTCCTGGTCCGCGAACGACCACATCATCCTCGACGCCAACCCGCACGCGGCGACCGCCCCCCTGACCAAGCGCGTCTTCATCCGCCACGTGAAGGACCCGGCCACGCAGGTGCTGATGGTCCGGCGCGGCGATGCCGACATTGCCCGCGATCTCACTCCCGACCTGCTCAAGTCGGTGGCCGGGGATCCGAGCCTCTACCGCCTGACCACGCCCTCGACCAACCAGATGTACCTGGCCGGCAACGCGGGCTACGCGCCGTTCGCCAAGATCGAGGTGCGCCAGGCGATCAAATGGGCGATCGATTATGCCGGCATCCAGACGAACATCGTCCCCGCGACCTACATCGTGAACCAGGGTTTCGAGCCCACCATGATTCTCGGGGCGGCCACGACCAATCCGTTCCAGAAGGACCCCGACAAGGCCAAGGCGCTGCTCGCGCAAGCCGGCTACGCGGGCGGCTTCACAGCCACGCTCGACCATTTCTCGGATCACCCGTACACGGACATCGCGGCGGCGATCCAGGCCGATCTCGGCGCGCTCGGCATCAAGGTCTCGTTGCAGCCGGGCACCCGCAGCCAGGTCTTCACCAAGATGCGGGCACGCCAGCACCAGCTCATCCTCTCCGAGTGGTACCCGGATTATTTCGATCCCAACTCGAACGCCCAGGCCTTCTGCGCCAATCCCGACGATTCGAACAACAGTCCGCTCAAGATCATCGCCTGGAGGTGCCATTTCTACAACCCGACGCTCACCGCCGAGGTGACCGAGGCCGCCCAGGAGCTGGACACCGCCAAGCGGGTCGCGATCTACCACAGGATGCAGCAGCAATTCTGGGACACGTCCCCGATCGCCTTTATGCTGCAGGAGAATCTGATCGCAATCGTGCGCAAGAACGTGACCGGCTTCGTGCTCGGCGCGCAGTCGGACTTCACTCGCTACAACGAAATCCGGAAGGCGTGAGCGTGCGGCGCGGAGCGGGGCGGCTCCGCGCCCTTTCTGCGAGCGCCGCCAGCATCCCGATCACCCTCTTCGGGCTGATTCTCGTCACCTTCTTGATCGGCCGCGTGATCCCGATCGATCCGGTGATCGCGATCGTCGGCGACCACGCGCCGCCCGACGTGGTGGCGCGCGTGCGCGCCGAGCTCGGGCTCGACCGCTCGCTGCCGGTGCAGTTCGCGATCTATCTGCAAAGGCTTGCCGCGGGCGATCTCGGCCATTCGGTGATGACGAGCCATGCCGTCACCACCGATATCCTCGAGTTCTTTCCCCGCACCTTCGAGCTTGCGACAGCGGCGATCGTCATCGCGGTGATCGTCGGCGTGCCGGCCGGCGTCTTCGCCGCGGCACGGCCTGGCTCGCGCTTCGATCACGTCGTGCGCGTGGTGAGCCTCGCCGGACAGTCGATTCCCGTCTTCGTGCTCGGCCTCATCTTTCTCCTCGTTCTCTATGTCGATCTCGGCTGGCTGCCCGGCTCAGGCCAGATCGGCGTGCTCTACGAAGGCACGGTGCCGACCATCACCGGCATGCTGGTGGTGGACGCGGCGCTCACCGGCAACTGGGCGGCCTTTCAAAGCGCGCTCGCCCATCTCGTCCAGCCGGCGCTGGTGCTCGCCCTCTACAGTCTCGCCTATATCACGCGGATGACGCGCGCCTTCATGCTCGAGGCGCTCGGCTCGGAATATATCGTCACCGCGCGGGCAAAAGGCGTGCCCGAGCGGGTGGTTCTCTGGCGGCACGCCTTCGGCAATATCTCGGTCGGGCTGGTGACCGTGCTCGCGCTCGCCTATGCGAGCCTGCTCGAAGGCGCGGTGCTGACCGAGACGGTTTTCTCCTGGCCCGGGCTCGGGCTCTATCTCACCACCTCGCTCCTCAACGCCGACATGAACGCGGTGCTCGGCGCGACGCTGGTGATCGGCTTCATCTATGTCGGGCTCAATCTGCTCGCCGATCTCGCCTATCGGCTGCTCGATCCCAGAGTTCGATAATGGGTGTTCGATAATGGGTGTTCGATAATGGGCGTTCGATAATGGGCGTTCGATAATGGGTGTTCGATAATGGGCGTCGGATGAACGAAGGGGCCAAACCCGCCCTCGTTCCGCCCGGCAGCCAGTCGCTCCGTGCGTGGCTGCTCGCCGAGGAACCGACCTCTCGCCGGCAGACGGCCTGGGGCGAGCTCTATCGCGGCTGGCAACGCTTCGCGTCCAACCGGATCACCCTCGGCGCCTTCATCGCCGCGGTGCTGCTCATCGTCGTCGCCCTCGCGGCGCCGCTGCTCGCTCCCTACAATCCCTACGCCCAGAACCTCGCCGACCGGCTCGCCCCACCCTCGGCCGCGCACTGGCTCGGCACCGACGAGCTCGGGCGCGACCTTCTCTCACGGCTGATCTATGGCGGGCGGCTCACTCTCGGCATGGTGGTGGCGGTGGTGGCCCTGGTCGCACCCTTCGGCCTCATCATCGGCTGCGTGGCCGGCTATCTCGGCGGCATGCTCGACCGCGTGCTGATGCGGCTCACCGACATCTTCCTCGCTTTCCCCCGCCTGATCCTGGCACTCGCGTTCGTCGCCGCCCTCAAGCCCGGGATCGGCAGCGCGGTTTTCGCGATCGCGCTCACCTCCTGGCCGCCTTACGCGCGGCTCGCGCGTGCCGACACGCTCACCATCCGCGACGCGGATTTCATCGCCGCCGTCCGGCTGATGGGCGCAGGCAGCCCGCGCATCATCCTCCGCCATATCGTTCCGCTTGCGCTCTCGAGCGTCATCGTTCGCGTGAGCCTCGACATGGCCGGCATCATCCTCACCGCGGCGGGCCTGGGCTTCCTCGGCATGGGCGCCCAGCCGCCGGCAGCGGAATGGGGCACGATGATCGCCACTTCGCGCGATTACATCCTTCAGCAATGGTGGGTGCCGACGGCCCCCGGCGTTGCGATCTTCATCGCCGCCCTGGCCTTCAACCTGCTTGGAGACGGAATGCGCGACGTGCTCGATCCCAAGGCCCGCTGAGCGGTCATGCGTGTCGAGATCGAGGATCTGCATATCGGTTTTCCCAGTCCCTCCGGCTTCCGGCCCGCCGTGCGCGGCGTCGCCCTCACGATGGAAACGGAGAAACTCGCCATCGTCGGCGAGTCGGGATCGGGAAAATCGCTGACCGCGCGTGCGATCATCGGGCTCACGCCGCGCGGCGCCGTGGTGCGCGCAAGGAAGCTTCTCTTCGATGGGCTCGACATTCTCGGCGCCTCGCCGCGGGCGCTGGCCGCAATCCGCGGGCGTCGCGCCGGGCTGATCCTCCAGGACCCGAAATTCGCCCTCAACCCGGTGATGAAGGCGGGCGAGCAGATCGCCGAGCCGCTCCGCCTGCACAAAGGCCTTTCGCGCAAGGAAGCGCGTGCGGCCGCGGCCGAGCTTCTCGCCCAGGTGCAGATCCGCGACCCCCACGCGGTTGCCGATCGCTATCCGCACGAGCTGTCGGGCGGAATGGGCCAGCGGGTGATGATCGCGATGATGCTGGCGGGCGATCCGGAGCTTTTGATCGCCGACGAGCCGACCAGCGCGCTCGATGCGACGGTGCAAGCCGAAATCCTGCGCCTGATCGAGACCCTTGTCGCGAAGCGCGGCATGGGCCTGATCCTGATCAGCCACGACCTGCCGCTGGTCGCGCATTTCTGCGACCGCGTGCTGGTGATGTATGCGGGCCGCGTCGTCGAGACGCTTCCGGCCGCGGATCTCGTCCGCACCCGCCATCCCTACACGCAAGGGCTGCTTGCCTGCCTCCCGAGCCTCGATCATCCCCGTCGGCGGCTGCCCGTCCTGGTGCGCGACCCCAGCTGGGCCTCGTCATGATCGCGGTCGAAAACCTGCATATCCGCTTCGGCAGCTTCGCCGCCGTCAGGAATGTCTCCTTCGCGGTCGGAAAAGGAAAAAGCTTCGGCATCGTGGGCGAGTCCGGCTCGGGCAAGTCGAGCGTGCTGCGCGCGCTCGCCGGGCTCAACCGCGACTGGCACGGGCGCATCCTGCTCGAGGGCGCCCCGCTCGCGCCGCACCGGCCGCGCCCCTTCTTCCGCCGCGTGCAGATGGTCTTCCAGGACCCCTACGGCTCGCTCCATCCTCGCCAGACGATCGACCGCCAGCTCGCCGAGCCCCTGATCGTCCACGGGATCGGCGGGATCGACACGCGCATTCCCCGCGCGCTCGATGAGGTCGCGCTGCCGCCCAATCTCCGTTTCCGCTATCCGCACCAGCTCTCGGGCGGCCAGCGCCAGCGTGTCGCGATCGCGCGGGCCTTGATCGCGGGGCCGGAGGTGCTCCTGCTGGACGAGCCGACCAGCGCGCTCGACGTCTCCGTGCAGGCGGAAATTCTCAATCTGCTCGCCGATCTTCAGGCGGCCCGCGATCTCACCTACATCCTGGTCAGCCACAACCTTGCCGTGGTCGCGCATCTTTGCCCGATGATCGGGGTGATGCAGGGAGGGGAGCTGGTGGAAACCCTGAGCGTCGAGGATCTCCGGGCCGGCCGCATCAGCCACCCGCACACCGCGAGCCTCCGGGCGCTCGCGATCGAGCTCGAGGTGGCGTGACACCCACCCCCTCGTCGCCGGAGCCATCGAAGGCAGCGCCGCGGCGGCCGCCGGACCCCGGCAACCGCATGCTCCTTTGGGCGGCGGTCGCCGTCGCCCTGCTCATCTTTTCCGCCATCTACTTCTATTTCTACGCCCCGCCTTCCTTTCCCATCCGCACTGCCGATACGGCCGGGATCCTGGCCGCAGAGCCGCGTCAGCTGCTTTTCTTCCGCTTCCGTCCCGATCCGCGCGTGATCGTTCTCGATTTCCCCGATCCCCTTGCCCAGGGGCGGATGCTGAACCGCATCACCGCCTTCCTCGAGAAGGCGGGCGTTCCTCGTGAACGGGTTCTCGCGGACGATGAGCTCGCCGCTTCGATCCGCGCCGCCGGCGCCACACCCGCCGCATATGCCCCGACGCACGCCTATTCCGCGGCCTCGCTCGTGCGCTTCTTCCGGCTGATGGCCGAGGACCGCGTCGCGCCGAACCGGGAGGAAAGCGAGCTCCGGGCATTGATCGGCGCGCTTCACTGGTTCGCCCCCGGCGCCGTCGGCGCGCTCGTGGCACTTCCCGGTGCGGGCGCGCCATCTGCCCGCGCGCGCCTTCTTTCCCATGAGCTCGCAAGCGCCGCCTATTTCGTCAGCCCGGCCTATGCCGTGCACGCACAGCGTTTCTTCCACGACACGCTGACACCGCCCGAAAGGGACCTCTTCCGCCATCTCCTCGCGGCCCGGGGCGACGATACCGACCTCACCGATCTCGTCGTCAACGAGACCCAGGCCACTCTGCTCTTCCCGCTCGCCCGCATCCTCATCGCGCCCGCGCGGCTGCGGGAGCTGCGCACGCGCTACCGGCAGGGCATCCCGCTCGGCTGGCTCAAGGAGATCGCGCCCGATCCCGCCGCCTCGCGCCGCTAGAGCGCGATCGCGTGATCGAACGCCTCCGGTTCCCCCCTCCGGCGATCGCGCCCCATCCGGGAACAACCGGCCTCTCTCATTTGATAAAGATCAATGTCGTTTGGCGCCTCTAGGCCAACGTCCCGGCCATGGAGCCCGCCCGCCCGCCCGATGCCGCCGCGCTCCCCGCGCAAGCCGGGGGCGGTCCCACGGTCATCGATGCCACGGTCATCGATGCCACGGTCATCGATGTCAGGAAGCTGACCCACCGCTTCGGAACTTTCGTCGCCGTGGATCACCTGAGCTTCGGCGTCGGCCGCGGCGAGGTCTTCGGCCTGATCGGCGCCAATGGCGCGGGCAAGAGCACGATCGTGCGGATGCTGACCACCCTGCTTCCGGTCACTTCGGGCGGGGCGATCGTGGCGGGCTACGACCTCGTCAAGCAGCCCGGCGAGGTTCGCAAGCATATCGGCTACGTTCCTCAGCTCATGTCCGCCGACGGCGACCTCACGGCCTTCGAAAACCTCCTGCTTTCCGCACGCCTCTACGGAATTCCACAGCGCGAGATCCGCCCCCGCGTCGAAGAGGCGCTTGCGGCGATGGATCTCACCCCCTTTGCGCGCCGCCTGGTGAAAGGCTTCTCCGGCGGCATGATCCGCCGCCTGGAAATCGCCCAGGGGCTGATCCATCGCCCTGCCATCCTTTTTCTCGACGAGCCGACGGTCGGGCTCGATCCCGCCGCGCGCCACGCCGTCCTCGACCACCTGGCAAGGCTCAGGGCCGAAACGGCAACGACCATCCTCGTCACCAGCCACTACATGGAGGAGATCGAGGAGCTCTGCGACCGGCTCGGGGTGCTCAAGGAAGGCAGGCTGGTGGCCGTCGGCTCGCCCGCCGAGCTCGAAGCGCGCATCGGGCCCGGGGCGACGCTGGACGACGTCTTCGCCGCGCTGGCCGGCGAGGAAGCCGGGCCCGCGGAAACGCAAGCCTACCGCGATGTCCGTCTCTCCCGCCGCGCCGCCCGCACGCACGGCTGAGCGGCCCGCTCGGGCCCTGCTCTATAGCGAGCAGATCTTCGGCGTCTGCGCCGCCGAGGTGCAGAAGCTCCATCACGACCCGTTCGAGCTCTTCACCCGCGCCGTCCAGCCGGTGATCTGGCTGCTGCTCTTCGGCGAAGCGATGGCGCGGGTGCGCGGCCTCGCAACCGGAAACATGAGCTATATCGACTTCATTTCCGCCGGGATACTCACCCAGAGCGTGCTTTTCGTCGCCATCTTCTACGGCATCGCCGCGATCTGGGAACGCGATCTCGGCATCCTCCACCGCTACCTCGTCAGCCCCGCCCCACGCTCGGCGCTGGTGATCGGCAAGGCCCTCTCCGCCGGCATCCGCGGGCTCTCGCAGGCCGCCGTGGTCTATGTCCTCGCCGGCCTCCTTTCGGTCGCGATCAGCCTCCAACCCCTGCATCTCGTCCTGATGGTCCTTTTCATCATCGCCGGCGCCGCCCTTTTCGCCACGTTCTCCCTGATCGTCGCCTGCCTCGTGAAAACGCGCGAGCGCTTCATGGGAATCGGCCAGGTCGTGACCATGCCGCTCTTCTTCGCGAGCAATGCGATCTATCCGCTCACCATCATGCCGGCCTGGCTCCGCGCGGTGGCGCGGATCAATCCGCTCACGTACGAGGTCGACGCCGTGCGCGCGCTGATGCTCCGCGGCGGCACCAGCAGCTTCGGCGTCGGCACGGACTTCGCAGTGCTTGCCGTGGTGTTCGCCGTGCTCGTCGCCATCGCCGCCCGCCTCTACGGCCGCATGGGCAGTTAGAAGCCGTCATGCACCCCGATGACATATTGAAAAGGAAAGGGAAAACCTTCTTTTTCTGAAGAAAAAGAAGCAAAAAGACTTTTTTCCGTTTTCCGCAGCCGGCCTCGCGATTTCCCGCTATCCCCCGATCAGCGCCACCCCGATGACGACGAGCACGGTGGCCGCGCTCTTGCGGATGAGATTCGGCGCCGAAAGCTCCTCGCTTCCGAGCCGCGGCCAGGCGAGCGCGAGCCCCACGCCGAAAACAAAGACGAAGAGCGGTCCCGTGCCGGTGATCGCCTGCACGAGGCTGAGCGGGGCGAACAGCAGCGCATAACGCTGCGCCAGCGCGCCCGCGAGATTGATCAGCTCGTTGAAGGCATTCACCGCAAGCACGAATCCCGTGCTCTGCCCGAGCATTTCAACGAGCCGGCGCCGGTTCGCCGCACGCAGGAGAAGCCCCGCGCCGAACAGCGCCTGGCCGGCCCCGGTCCACGCCGTCGTCGTCCAGAACCTGTCCTCGATCGCGAACAGCTTGAAGACCGCCGTCGCGAGGGCCAGCATGAACGCGGAGGCGAGCATCAGCCCGGCGAGGCGGACATTGAACGGGCCGGCTCTCCTGGTCCCGCCGAGCACGAGCAGGAAAGCGCCCGCGATGATGGCTCCGCCGCCCGCCATCTCCCGGGTCGAAAGCGTTTCGCCGAGGAGGAGATAGCCGAGGCCATAACCGAACAGCGGCGCGGTCTGGAACCAGGGCACGACCGACGAAGCAGGCTCGGTCTGCAGCGCGTCGAGATAGAAAAGCATCGCCACCATGCCGAGCATGCCGGCGCCGACGATCAGCGCGATCGCCTCGATCGGCAGCGCGAAAGAGCCGGGCTGGAACAGCCAGATCAGCGGCGCGAGCAGCGCGCCCGCGGCGGCGGTGAAGATGAGCAGAACCGCGACGCTGCCTCGCGAAAAATAGGCATCGACCAGGAACTTGTCGATGTGCGTGGAGACCGCCCACAGCACCGGCGCCGCGAAGGCATAGAGAAGCCACGACATCACGGGCGTCCCTCACTCGTGCCGCAGGGCCTCCCTCGGGCCGCGCCGCGCCGCCTTGACCCAGGTCAAGGCAGGCACGAGGCGAAAGAGCCAGAGTCCCGATCGCGCATTGCCTGCGACGCTTCGATAGCAGAGCCGCAGTGCGGGGTCGTGCGTATTGCTGCGGAGGGTACGGACATGGCTTGGACGCTGCCGCCGGCACGCACGGAAGGAGGCAAGCCGCTGCTCTCGGCGCTGATGCTCCGTCACTCCACCCGCGAATATTCGCCCCGTCCGCTCGCGGCCCAGACGCTCTCGGATCTTCTCTGGGCCGCCTTCGGCATCAATCGTCCCAGCGGCGACCGCACCGCGCCCTATTGGCGCCACGTCATGGTGACGGACATCTACGCCGCCATGGCGGACGGCGTATGGCTCTACGAACCCAAATCCCACGCGCTGCTGCCGCACCTCGATGCCGATATCCGCGCCGACACGGGGCTGCAGGATTTCGTCGGCACCGCACCGCTCAACCTCATCTATGCCGCCCACGGCGAGCGCATGACGGACATTTCGCCCGAGGAACGTCGCCTCTACGCCTCGGTCGATGCCGGCTTCGTCGGCCAGAACGTCTATCTCTTCTGCGCCTCGGAAGGGCTCGCCACGGTTTTCCGCGGCGCCGTGGATCAGGCGAATCTCGCCCGCATCCTGAAGCTGCCGCAGGAGCAGTTCGTGACCTTCGCCCAAACCGTCGGCTACGCCGCCTGATCCGCCCCGCCTGATCCGCGCCGCAGCCCCGCCGCCCGCCTCAGCTCTCCAGCTCGCTATCCCAGTAGAGATAGTCGCGCCAGCTCTCGTGCAGATAGTTCGGCGGAAAGGCGCGCCCGCGGTCCTGCAGCTCCCACGTGCTCGGCCGCCGCGGCGGCTGCAGCGGGTACATCCGGCATTCGCGCGGCAGCCGCGCGCCCTTGCGCAGATTGCAGCCGCCGCACGCGGTCACCACGTTCTCCCACGTCGTCCGCCCGCCGCGCGAACGCGGAATGATATGGTCGAACGTCAGGTCCGGCGCCGGGTGCCGCACGCTGCAATACTGGCAGGTGAAGCCGTCGCGCAGAAACACGTTGAACCGCGTGAAGGCCGGCCGCCGCGCCGTCGTCACATAATCCTTGAGCGCGATCACGCTCGGCAGCCGCATCGCGAGCGAGGGCGAGCGCACCTCCACCTCGTATTCGCTCAGCACGGCAACGCGGTCGAGGAAAACGGCGCGCACCGCATCCTGCCAGGACCACAAGGAAAGAGGAAAATAGGAGAGGGGACGGAAATCCGCGTTCAGCACCAGCGCGGGGAACTGTTGACCACCGTCCGGCAATCACCGCTCCTATCGGCGGGAGAGGCGAACAAGCGCTGGTAGGTTACGCTTCTGTGACCCACGAGCACTTGTACGCCACCAGAATTGCGTGCCCTTATCGCAGAGGCGTGCCCGCGCCGCAAGCCGCCCCCACGGGCTCGCGCGCCGCTTCAGCCGTTCGCAAACGCGCGCTGAAGAAAAAGCGCGCCGGCCGAAAGCCCGCCATCGTCGATGCCATGCCCGAGCCCGGGCACGTAAAGCGACTCCACGTCCACCTTCTCGGCCCGCAGAAGCTGCTCGGCCTGTCGCGAAAGTGTCACCGGCAGCACCATGTCCTCCTCGCCGTGAACGATCAGCACCGGGCCTTCATTCGCGCGCTCCGCCGCCAACGTTTCGGGAGCGATCAGAGCACCCGAATAGGCGAGAATCGCCCGCGGCCCCGGATCGCGCCTGAGCCCGGTGAAAAGCGCGGTCATCGCGCCCTGGCTGAATCCCATCAGCGCATACGCATCCCCCGCGAGCCCGAGCCGCGCGAGCTCGGCATCGATGAACGCATCCAGATGCGCGGCCGCCCGGCGCACGCCCGCCTCGAGCTGCGCGGGCGAGCGTTCGTTCAAATCGAACCATTGCCGCCCGAACGGTCCCATCCCGTTCCGCTCGGGCGCATCGGGTGCCGCGAAGCACGCCGCCGGCAGCGATTTTTCCCAATAGGGCGCAAGATCGATGAGGTCGTGCCCGTCCGCGCCGAGCCCATGGCACAGCACGACGAGCGCCTCGGCCCGCCGCCCGCCCCGCGGGCCGAATCGCGGCCCGTCGAGCAGCTCTCCCACATCAGCCATGGGCATCAGCCATCCGCATCAGCCATGGGCATCAGCCATCGGCAAGGGAGCGCCGCATCCCGAACCCCGTCTCCTCCGCTTCCGGCACCAGCCAGCGCCGCAGGAACTGCTTGCCCGCCTGCAAGCCCGCCCCGTCGATATTGTGCCCCGCTCCCGGCAGATAGGCGCCCTGCACCGGAACCCCGGCCGCGCGCAGCGCCCGCTCCGCATCGCGCGAATAGAACGCCGGCACCACGGTGTCGGCGAGCCCGTGCGCCAGCATCACCGGCGCGCGGTTGCGAAGCTCCTCGCCCAGCGTCTCGGGCGCGATCAGCGCCCCGGCATAGCAGAAGATCGCGCGCGGCCCCGGCTCGCGCCTGAGCCCCGTGAACAGCGCCGTCATCGCCCCCTGGCTGTATCCGGCCAGCGCATAGGCATCCGCCGGCAGCCCCACCCGCTCGAGCTCGGCATCGATCAGCGCATCGAGCGCCACCCGCGCCCGCCGCACCCCCACCGCGAGCGCCGCCGGCCTGCGGTCGCGCATATCGAACCAGGCGCGCCCGTCTCCCCCATGCTCGGCTGCGTTCGGCGCGTTCGGCGCGACGAACAGCGCCCGCTTCACCACCGCGCCGAGCTGCGGGGCGATCTGGATGATGTGCTCGCCGTTCGAGCCCATGCCATGGCAGAGGAAAATGATCGCATCGACGGTGTGGCCGCTCTCCGGCCCCCAGCGAAACGCTTTCAGAACCGGCGCCCGCCCGGCCGCCGCCTCTGCCTTGGCCGCCGTCTCGGGGACCACCGTCTCCGGGGCCGCTTCCGCCGCCGCCCGCTCCGCCGCCGCCTTTGGCACCTCCGCCCCGCGGCGCCGCTTGCCCGAGCCGTTGGCGGGACGCGAAAAGAACCGGGTGATGAAACCCACCATGTCCACCCCTCACGCCTGTTCGTCCGGCCCCCGGCCCCACGACAGTATCATGCCGCCCTCAGCCCGCCGATAGTGACATGTTCACCGTAACACGCTTCGCCCCGAGCCCCACCGGCCTGTTGCATCTCGGCCACGCCCACGCCGCCCTCTTCGCCTGGCACCGCGCCCGCGAGGCCGGCGGCCGCTTCCTCCTCCGCATCGAGGATATCGACGCCACCCGCGCCCGCCCCGAATTCCGCGCCGCCATCCTCGAGGACCTCGCCTGGCTCGGTCTCGACTGGGACGGCCCGGTCCGCATCCAGTCCGGGCACCTCCCCGAATACCGCGCCACGCTCGCGGCACTCTCCGCCCGCAACCTCCTTTACCCTTGCTTCTGCACCCGCGCCGAAATCGCCCGCGAGATCGAAGCCGCCGCCGCAGCCCCTCACGCCATCCCCTGGGGCCCCGACGGCCCCGTCTATCCCGGCACCTGCCGCCGCCTCAGCGCCTCCGAACGCGCCGCCCGCATCGCCTCAGGCGCCCCCTATGCGCTCCGCCTCGACATCACGGCCGCCCTGACGACCATCCCCCCGCTCTCCTACTCCGAGCACGGCACCCGCATCCCCTGCGACCCCGCCCCCTTCGGGGACATCGTGCTCGGCCGCAAGGACGCGCCCG
>JASHRV010000078.1 GCA_030037175.1 Acetobacteraceae bacterium | reverse complement strand
GGGCGCCGAAGCGGGCCAGCGCGAGCGCCGGCTCGCAGGCGGGCACGGAATTCTCGGGCTGGCCGCGGAGCGCGCCCAGGATCTCGGCGAGCGTGCCGCGCGCCTTGTCCGGGGTGCCGACCGCGCCGGCCACGTCCGGCTCGATCTTGGGGGCGAGGAAGGTGCCGCCGACAATCACCGGGAGCGAGATCGCGCCGCCGCCATACTGATAGGAGGGTTGGAGATGGAGCGCGAGCGACTCCGGGCCGAGGGCGAGGCCGCCGCTGCCGGTGAGCGTGAGGCGGCCGGTCTCGAGCAGAAGGGTGCGGAGGGTCGCGTTGCCGGCGGTGGAATCGAGGCGGGCGGCGAAGCAGCGGACCGGGCTCTGCCCGGAGCCGAGCAGCCCGGCCGGGACGTGGGCCACGCGCAGCACCGAGCCGAGCAGCGTGGTGACCACCCGGTTGTCGACGCTGCCGCCCGCCATCGCCATGCCGAGCGAGCCGTTGAGGCCGGCGGCGATCGCGTGCGGGGTGTCGCCGGCGCCGCTCAGATGGGCCTGGAGCTGGAGCGTGCCGCTCGCCTCCGCCGGCAGGCCGAAGGCGGCGAGGAGCGGCTTCAGCGCAAGCGCCGGGGCGTCGAGCGAGAGCGCGACCGGCGGGGGCGAGGCGGAGGCGTTGACGGAGGCGGTGAGCGCGAGATGCCCGCCCGGCACCTGGACGCCGAACGGGTCGAGCGTGAGGTGCCCGTCCTGCAGCGCGAGCTTGCCGGAGACATTGCCGTAGGTGACGCCGCCTTCGGTCAGGCTGCCGATGCCGAGGGTGAGATTGGCGTCCGCCGCGTTGAGGAGCGCGAGCGGGATCGGCGTGTCCGGGATCAGGCGCGCGGGCGGGGGGACGATGTTCACGTGCAGCGGCGGAGGCGGCGGCGCGGATGGGGCGGTTTTCCGGGCGGGCGCGGCCGGCTTGGGGGAAGCGAATGCGGCGCGGAGCGCGTCGAGATCGAGCCGCTTGGAGGTGAGGGAGGCGGTGAGGTTCGGTCGCGCGCCGGCGAGCGCCCCCGAGAGCGCCAGGGTCGCGTCTCCGGAGATGTCGCCCTGCGGCAGGACGAGCGCGATGTCGGTGAGCCGCACCCATTGCCGCCAGCCGGTCTCGGCGTCCGCGATCTGGCCGGAGAGCGAGATCTGGGCGAGCGAGGGGAGCGGGCGGCCGGCGAGCGGGGCGAGCGCCGCGAGGTCCGGGATCTCCGCCGAGACGGCGAGGCTTGCGCCGGCCAGTCCCCGCGGCGCCGCGACCGAGCCGGAGATCGCGAGATCGGCGCCGCCGGACGCGGCCTGGATCGCGACCGGCCAGGGCGAGGCGGGCGGGGGTTGGCCGAAGCCGGCGGGAAGCAGGGCGGCCGGAGGGCCGAGGGTTGCCGAGACGGCGAAGGGTGCCGCGCCGATGGTGCCGGTGAGGGTGAGCTTGCAGGGCTCGTCGAGATCGGGGGCGGTGAAGGAGAGCCCGGTCAGGACGAGGCCGGGCCTGAGCGTGCCGAGATCGGATTTCCCGGCGCTGAGCGAGAGATCGCTGACCCTGGGCGGGGCGATGCCGAAGGCGGCGGGGCCGGAGGCGGCGGGGGCGGCGCCGGAATCGGCGAGGTCGGCTGCGAAATGGACATCGTGCAGGGCCGGCAGCTTTGCGCCCGGCAAGAGCGGGGCGAGCGCCTCGAGTGCCGGCAGCGCCGCCTCGACGCGGAGCTGGTAGCCGCGGGCTGCCGCCGGGTCCGCGATTGCGCCATCGAGCGTGAGGGTTGCGGCGCCGACCGTGAAGGCAAGCTTCACCGGCCAGGCGGGGCCGGCGGCGCCGGGCTTCGCGAGGCGGTCGAGCGGGCCGGTCTCGCCGCGGAGCGTGAAGGGGAGCCCCGCGTAGCTGGCGTCCGCGGCGATGGTGAGCGGAGAGGTGCTGCTGGCGGCGGTGGCCGTGAAGGAGGCGAGCGCGAGCTGGCCGTGCGCGCCGGTGCGGTCGTTCCGCCAGGAGAGGGTTCCGTTCGTGATGCGGACCGAGCGGACATCGATCGCGACGGGCCTGGCGTTGCCGGCACCCGGCCGCGGCGCGGGCGCGCCCGGAGCGGCAGGGGCCGGGGTAGCGGCGGATGCGGCGGGGGATGCGGCGGTGGATGCGAAGGAAAGATTGCTCCGGCCGGCCTTGTCGATCTCGGCGGCGATCACCGGCTGCACCAGGACGACGCGGCGGATGGTGAGCCGACCGCCGAGCAGCGGAATGAGCGCCACCTGGGCATCGAGCCGCTGGAGCGTCGCCATCTCGGGCCGGGAAAAGCCGGGCGGATTGGCGATCGCCACGTTCTCGGCCGAGATCGCCGGCGAGAACGAGAGAGCGAGCGAGAGCGGCCCGTTGAGGGCGATGCGACGGCCGAGCGATCTTTCGAGCGCCTGCTCGATCTGCGGCTTGTACGCGTTCGGATCGAAGCGGGCCACGAACACCGCGGCGGCCAGGATGGGGACGAGAATGACGACCGCGACCACGGCGAGGGCGATGCGGCGGGTCCGCCGGCGGCGCTTTCTCCACGCGATGGGATCGGTCGGCTTGGGCACTCAGCGGCTCCCTATGAGTCCTGGGGGCGTTGGGGCCGGGAAGATACCAGCCCGGTCGGACGACGGTCGATCGGCCCGCGGCGTGTCATGTATCCTGGCGAGGCCTTGAAAAGGAAAAGCCTTCTTTTTCTGAAGAAAAAGAAGCAAAAAGACTTTTTCCCGTTTTCCGGACCCGGCGCCGGCTGGGGATTCCGAACGGGAGACGGATAAAAGCGCTCTTTTTCAAAAGAGGACAATCATAGCGGAAGTGTTACGATCGCCTTGGCGCCGCCGCGCGCGCGGTTGACCAGGGTCACGTCCCCGCCATGGGCGCGAAGGATGTTGCGCGCGATGGGCAGGCCGAGGCCGCTGCCGCCGGTCTCGCGGTTGCGGCTCGCCTCCAGCCGCTGGAACGGCTGGAAGACGCGCTCGAGGTCGGCGGGCGGTATGCCGGGCCCGTCATCCTCGATCTCGATCCGCGCGACCCCGCCTTCCGGGCCGCCCTGCGGCGGAACCAGGGTGAGCTGCGCGCTGCCGCCATAGGCGAGCGCGTTGCTCACCAGATTGCCGAGCGCCCGCTTGAGCGAGATGATCCGCGCCCGCGCGGTGAGGTGCGGCGGCCCGGCATAGGCAAGCCGCTCCATCGCCTCGGGGCGGACATCGGCGGCCTCGTCGAGCACGGTCTGGCAGAGCAGGGCGAGGTCGAGCGGCGCGACCGGCTCGGAGGCGGTGGTGTCGCGGCCGAAATCGAGCGTGGCCGAGACCATGGTCTCGAGTTCGTCGAGATCGGCCAGCATCTTCCGCCGCTGCTCCTCGTCCTCCACGAACTCCGCGCGCAGCTTGAGCCGCGTGATCGGGGTTTTCAGGTCGTGGCCGATCGCGGTGAGCAGGAAGGTGCGGTCGTCGACGAAGCGGCGGATGCGCGCAGCCATGGTGTTGAAGGCGGCGGCGGCGGTCGCGACCTCGGTCGGGCCGTCCTCGGAGAGCGGCGGGGCATTGACGTCGCGGCCGAGCCGCTCGGCGGCGGCGGCGAGCGTGCGGACGGGCCAGGTGAGCCGGCGCACGGCCCAGACGGTGAGCAGCGCCGCGACCGCGGTCATCAGCGCGAAGGCGGTGAGGAAGGAAGGTGAGTGCCAGGGCAGCGGCGGCGGCACGCGGACGGCGACCGTGAGCCATTCCCTGTGGTTGGGCAGCCGCATGCCGACCAGGAGCCGGCGATCGGGGAAGTCGCCGCGGACGACGATCTTGTCCGGGCGCTGCCAGGGCGCCATCGGCACCAGCAGCATCGCGACATGGAGCGCCCGCTTGAGCGGGTCCGGCGCCAGCGGCAGGGCGTTGGGGATATCGAGCGGCGATTTCGGCAGGAGCTGGGCCCGCATCTCGGGCGGCAGCGCGATCGCCGCGAGCGCCGCGGCGCGGTCGTCCTGCGGCGCGGTCGCGACCGCGCGATAGAGCGTGCTGAGATGGACGGAGATGTCGCGGATCTGGGCCAGGCGCGCGAGATCGACCCGGTCGAGCGCGTCGATGGAAAGGCCGGCCACCTGGACGACGATGAGCGCGGCCAGCAGCAGCACCGCCGTGCGTGCCGCCAGGCTGCGCGGCCAAAGCGTCATCGCCGCTCGATCGTGGTGGCGAGCACGTAGCCGCCGCCCCGCACCGTCTTGATGAGCTGGGCGTGGCGGCCGTCATCGTCGAGCTTGCGGCGCAGCCGGCTGATCGCGACGTCGATCGCGCGGTCGAACGGGCCGGCCTGCCGCCCGCGCAGGAGATCGAGCAGCATGTCGCGCGTGAGCACCCGGTTCGCGCGCTCGACCAGGGCGAGGAGGAGGTCGTACTCGCCGCCGGTGAGCGGCACCTCGACCCCGTCGGGGTTGATGAGCCGCCGCCGCGCGGGCTCGAGCGTCCAGCCGGAGAAGCAGAGCGCCTGGGCGCCGACCGCCTCGCGCCGCTCCGCGGGCTCGCCGGCGCGGCGCAGCACGGCGCGGATGCGCGCAAGCAGCTCGCGCGGGTTGAAGGGCTTGGCGACGTAGTCGTCCGCGCCGAGCTCGAGGCCGATGATGCGGTCCGTCTCCTCGCCCATGGCGGTGAGCATGATGATCGGCACGTCGGACTGCCCGCGCATCCAGCGCGCGAGGTCGAGACCCCCCTCCCCCGGCAGCATGAGATCGAGCACGACGAGGTGGAAATGGGCGTGCGGCCAGGCGCGCCGCGCCTCGCGCGCGTCCCGGACCGCGGTGACGCGGAAGCGGTTGCGCTCGAGAAAGCGGGCCAGGAGCTCACGGAGCTCGCGGTCGTCGTCGACGATCAGGACGTGCTGGGCGGTCTCCACGGGAACCACACATAGCGCTTCGGCGGAAATTTCTCACGCCATCGGCGGCAGAAGCCCACGCGGGGAGGAAACAGGGAGCGCCGTTGCATTCGGTTGCACTTCATCGCGATGCAGCCACGAGCCTGCTGGCATAGTCCGCGCCCTCCGAGAAACCACGATGGAGAGACAATCCATGCGCACGCTTTTCCCCGCTCTCGGCGCGGCCGTGCTCGCCGGCGCCCTCGCCCTGCCGATCCTGGCCAGCGCCCAGACCGCGGCGACCCCGGTCGTGCCCGCCGGCTCGCCCCTTATGGCGCCGCCGTCGATGCCGGGGCCGGCCGCGCCTCGCGGGCCGATGATGATGGGTGGCCAGCCGCATCCCGGCCCGTGGGCGGGACCCTGGATGGCGCGCCGCGGCCATGCGGCCTTCGCCTGGAACAACACCTGGGGCCTCTTCCACCGGCCGGCCGATCTCGGGCTTTCGGCCGCGGACGTGCAGACGATCGCCGAGGCGATCCTGCTCCGCAACGGCGAGCATGATTGGAAGGTGGGCGACGTGACGGCGAACGCGGATCACACGGTGAGCTTCGCCTTCCTCACCGCCCATGGCGACGTGATCGCACGGTTCACGATGGACACCGAGACCGGGCGGATCTCGCGCACGGACTGAAAATACTCAGCTGTCGCGAAGCGGCGGGGCGAGGCCCGGTGCGGCGGCATCGGGCCCGTTCGGCCTGGAGCGGTATCGCGGCGGACGGAGCCCGGACGGCAGGAACGGCGCCATCCTGAGCAGGATGGCATCGCCCTGGATGGCGTGGTGCCAGAGGGCGGCGAGCGCGTGAAGCCCGGCCAATATGATCAGGAGATCGGCGAGCTTGCCGTGCCAGTGGCTGAGCTGGAAGAGCGGCCCGCGCGGCCAGAAATCGAGGCGCGGCAGGATGGATGCGCCGTACAGGTGGAAGCCGTGCGAAAGGGCGGCTGAAAGGCCGGCGAGCACGGTCGCGCCGATCACGGCATAGAGTGTGCCGTGGAGGGTTTTCGCGGCCAGCCCGAGGAGGCCGGGCTCGGCGGCGAGCCGGCGGCCGGGTCCGGCGCGCCAGGCGAGGCGGGCGAGCAGCATCAGCCCGACCGAGAGGCCGATCAGCATGTGCGTGGAGACCACGTCTGTGCGCGGGCTGCCTCTCGGGATGAACGAGAAGCCTTGCCCGAGCATCCAGTTGATGCCGATCAGGATGGCCGAGGCCCAATGGAGCGCGATGCTCGCCCGGTCATAGTGCTCGGCCCGCCAGGCCGGAGGGATGGAGGATTGGCGTTCGTTCATGGTCCGCTCCCGTTGCGGACGATCCTCCGGCCCTTGTTCTCAAACTCGGGCGACATGCTCCGCCCTGACCGAAGAATAGGGGCCGGGAACGCCTCAGGCTCGTGACAAAAGGTAAGGGAATCCGGGCGCAGAGGCGGCGGGCTCAGCTGCTGCCGATGAGGACCCCGGTCGCGAAGACCAGCGCGCCGCCGAGCGCGACCTGCAGAGTGGCCGAGATCGGCGGTGTGTCCATGTATTTCCAGCGGATCCAGCTGATCGCCATGAGCTCGACCACGACCACCGCGATCGCCACGATGAGCGCGGTGCGGAAGGCGGGGATGAGGAACGGCAAAGTATGCCCGATCCCGCCGAGCGTGGTCATCAGCCCGCAGACGCCGCCGCGCACCCAGGGCGAGCCGCGCCCGGTGAGGCTGCCATCGTCCGAGAGCGCCTCGGCGAAGCCCATCGAGATCCCGGCGCCGACGGAGGCGGCGAGGCCGACGGCGAAGGCGTCCCACGGCCGGCCGGTGGCGAAGGCGGCGGCGAAGACCGGCGCGAGGGTGGAGACCGAGCCGTCCATCAAGCCGGCAAGGCCAGGCTGGATCACGCGCAGCACGAACATGCGCCGCGCGGTCTGCGCCTCCTCCTCGCGCGCCGACATGGGCAGGTTCTCCTGCACCAGCTTGTCGGCATAGTGCTCGTGCGCGACCTCGGCCTCGGCGAGGTCGCCGAGCAGCTTGCGGATCGAGGCGTCCGAGGTGCGGCTGGCGGCGCGGCGGTAGAAGCGCGTGGTTTCCAGCTCCATGAGCTGGGCCTGCTTGCGCACCGTGTCGAGGCCGAGCGGGCGCACCTGCCAGACCGGACGGCGGGTGATGAAGCCGCGCACGTCCTGGCGGCGGATGAGCGGAATGTGCTCGCCGAACTTCTCGCGGTAGAGATCGATCAGGCGGCGGCGATGCTCGCCCTCCTCCGCCGCCATCTCGGTGAACATCGTCGCGGTATGGGGATAGTCGGCGCGCAGCCCTTCCGCGAAATCGGCGTAGATGCGCGCGTCCTCCTCCTCGCTGCCGATCGCCAGCGCCAGGATCTCGCGTTCCGTCAGGTCGGAGAAGTCGCGCATGCGGGCCTTTTGTGCCGGAGCCCCGATCGGCGATCAAGCGAATCGGCTCTCCGCCGGCAGTTCGAGAAGGAGCAGCGGCGATCCGGCCGGATCGAGGCTTCCGGACGGCGGCAGAAGGGGCGAGAGGCGGAGGCCGTGGTGCCGGGCGAGAAGGATGGTGAGCGGGGCCTGGAGCCCGCGCGGGCCCTCGATCGCGGTCTCGCCCGCGAGCGCCGCGGCAAGGCCGGGCGGCCAGGCGGGGCGCGGCCCGGCGATGCCGAGCACGAGATCCGGCCCCGCCGCCCCCAGCCACACGGTCCCGCCGCCCGGCAGGGCCTCGGCGCCAAGAAGGACGAGGTTGAGGACGACGCGGCCGGTTGCCGGATCGAACATGGTGGAGGGCGGCAGGGCCGAGAGATCGAGCGTGACGCGACGGTCCGAAAGGCCGCGGGCAAGCGCGGCGAGGTGCGCGAGGTCGAGCGGCATCCCCTCCCCCGCCCAGGCGGCGCGCAGGAGCTTGAGGCGCGCGACCAGCCCCTCGCCGGCGACGGCCGCGAACGCGATCGCCTCCTTGGCCATCGCCTCGTCCTCGCGCGCGAGCTCGATCGAGCCCATGAGCGCGCCGAGCGAGCCGGCAAGCTCGTGGCAGAGCCGCGCGCAGAGGCATTCGGCGATCCATAGGGGATCGCTTGAAGGATCTCCCGCCGTCACCGCCGTTCCCGCGCCCTGCTCACGCGCCGCCGGATCGCATGCCTGGGCTGACTTCTGCCACGGATCGCGCCTTTGCCAGAAACCCGTTAAGCTCGGATTGCGATTACGCTGCCGCCTGCCGTGAAGTCGAGGCCGCAAGAGCTCGGAGACCGATCTTGCCCCCCGCCGCCAGCGCCATCACGCCCGGTTCCTTCGTCCGCCACCCGGACCGCCCCGACTGGGGGGTGGGCCAGGTGCAGTCTGCCATCGGCGGGCGGATTACGGTAAACTTCGAGCATGCGGGAAAGGTGCTGGTGAACGCCGCCATGGTCAGCCTCGAGCCGCTCTCCGAGACGGAGCTTGACGCGGCGGCGCGCGCACCGAAATCTCTGCCCGTGCGATGATCGATCCCTTTGGCCGCCATATCACCTATATCCGCGTGTCGGTGACGGACCGCTGCGACCTCCGCTGCGTCTATTGCATGGCGGAGGACATGACGTTCCTGCCCAAGGCGGAAATCCTCTCGCTCGAGGAGCTGGAGCGGATGTGCGGGGCCTTCATCGGGCTCGGGGTGAAGAAGATCCGCCTCACGGGCGGCGAGCCGCTGGTGCGGCGGAACGTGATGCAGCTGATCGAAAATCTCGGCCGGCGGCTGGGAGACGGACTCGAGGAGCTGACCCTCACCACCAACGGGACCCAGCTCGCCCGCCATGCCGCCGCGCTCGCGGCGGCCGGGGTGCGGCGGATCAATGTCAGCCTCGATACGCTGGATGGGGAAAAATTCACCGCCATCACCCGGCTGGGCCGGATCGAGACGGTTCTCGAGGGGCTTGAGGCCGCAAAGGCGGCGGGCCTCGCGGTGAAGATCAACACCGTGGCGCTGAAGGGCGTGAACGAGGACGAGATCGAGGACCTGCTCCAGTGGTGCGGAAGCCAGGGCTTCGACCTCTGCCTGATCGAGACCATGCCGATGGGCGAGATCGGCGCCGACCGGGTGGACCAGTATCTCCCGCTCTCGCTCGTGCGGGCGAGGCTCAAGCGGCGCTTCACGCTCGCGGAGACGAACTACCGCACCGGCGGGCCGGCCCGCTACTACAGCGTCGCCGAGACCGGACGGCGCCTCGGCTTCATCACCCCGATGACCCACAATTTCTGCGAAGGTTGCAACCGGGTGCGGCTGACCTGCACCGGCACGCTCTATATGTGCCTCGGCCAGGACGACGCCGCCGACCTCCGCCGGCCGCTGCGCGAAGGAACGGACGATGCGGGGCTGATCGCCGCGATCCGCGAGGCGATCTCGCGCAAGCCGAAAGGGCATGACTTCGTGATCGACCGCCGCCAGGACAGGCCGGCCGTCGCGCGGCATATGAGCGTGACCGGAGGCTAGCCAGGCGCAGGGGACGCTGTCCCTTGCACCCCTGCTGGGGCCTTGAGGCCCCAGACCCCCATCCGCTTTTGGAAGTAATGGATTGCAAAGGCTCCGCCTTTGCCGGGGTGCAGGGGCAGAGCCCCTGCCAGAGGCGGAGCCTCTGGAATTCTGAAAATCAGGCTTCTTCCTTTTTTGGCAGCACCGGCCGAAAGGGCGTGCGGTCCGGCGGACCGGCAGCGAAGAGCCAGATCGGGAGTCCGGTTCGCGGCAGGGCGAGGAGCGAGGCGCAGACGGTGCCGAAGCCGGCGCGCTCGGGGACGTTGATTTCGCTGCCGGGCGGGCCGGAGCGGTCGGCGAGGATTGTCTTCCAGGCGTCCCAGTTTCCGGCCGCGGGATCGGGCGGAGGGGCTTCGCGGAAGCGCGGCAGGTAGCGGGCGACGCGCGGGCTTTCCTCGTCGTCCGGGTCGCGGGCGGTGACCATGTGCACGCCGGGCGGAAGCGAGAAGCTTTCGATCGGGCCGGAGCCGCTCGCGCGCAGGAAGAGCGTGTCGTTCGCGTCGGCGAGGACGAGGTTGAAGGAGCGGAATTTTTCCCAGGCGATCGCCGCGACCGCGTTCGCCGCGGCGGCGGCCGTGGGATGGGCGAGGGCGAGGCGCGGCAGGATGCCACGGCTTTGCTTGCCGGGCGCCGGGCCGAGGCTGCCGGGGCGGTTGAGGACGCAGGCGACGACGCCGGCGCCGTTGACCGCCATCCAGGTGCCGCCGGCGGTGCGGTCGCGCCCGCCGATGAGGTCGGGCTGGCCCGGCCACCAGGCGGCGGGAGGGTCCCAGGCGCGGTCCGTGCGCTCGTCGCGGTTGGCGGCCATGATCAGGGGAAAAGCTTCGTGCCCTGATTCCAAGGAGGGCGCGATCCGGAGGACGACGGTGCACACGTCTCTGGGTGCGGGGCTCAGGCGCCCCGATGAGCCTCGCTCGGCGCGGCGGCGGCGCGCGCCCTGGAGGGCGCGGGGCGGGGCATGGCGATTGCGGTTGCGAGCCAGGCGAGCGCGAGAAGGGCGGCGAAGACGAGCACCCCGCGCGGGCCGCCCAGGGCGGCGGCGAGCCCGCCCACGGCGCCGCCGATGAAGATGCCGAGGAACTGGAGGCTGGAATAGATGCCCATCGCCGTTCCCTTGGCGTCCGGCGGGGCGAAGCGGCTGACGAGCGAAGGCAGCATCGCCTCCATCGAATTGAAGGCGGCGAAGAAGAGCGTGAGCGCGACGAGCACGGCGATGGCGTCCTGGCTGGCGAAGGCGAGGGCGAGGACGGTTGCGAGAATCACGGCGATCGCGGTGATGAAGACCTCCTTCATCCGGCCGCCGCGCTCGGCGAGGATCACGGCCGGCACCATCAGGGCGACCGAGACCACGAGCACGGGCAGGTAGATCATCCATTCGCGGGCCGCGCCGACGCCGAACGCGCCGGCGAGGATGGGAGGAACAGCGAGGAAGCTCGCGGTCAGGATCGCGTGCAGCGAGAAGATCCCGACATCGAGGCGGAGGAGCTCGCGGTCCTTCAGCACGCGGGCGAAGAGCGCGGGCACGGCCTCCGCCTCGCGCTGGATGGAGAGGTGCTCGGGGCGGGGCACGGCGCCGAGCGTGATGGCGATGCCGACGAGCGCCAGCACCGCGGTGAGCCAGAAGATGCCGGGAACGCCGATCAGCGCGTTGAAGACGGGGCCGAGGACGATGGCGACGACGAAGGCGAAGCCGATGGTGATGCCGACCATGGCCATGGCGCGGGTGCGCACTTCCGGGCGGGTGAGGTCGGCGACAAGGGCGAGGATCACCGAGCCGACGGCGCCGGCGCCCTGAAGGATGCGGCCGATGAGCACGCCCTCGATCGAGCCCGCGCGCGCGGCGACGACGCTGCCGGCGGCGAAGAAGAGAAGCCCGATCGTGATCATGATCTTCCGGCCGATGCGGTCGGAGAGAAGGCCGAAGGGGATCTGGAGAAGGCCCTGGGTGAGGCCGTAGGCGCCGAGCGCCAGCCCGATCATCGCCGGCGTGGAGCCGCGCAGTCCGCGCGCATAGGCCTCGAAGACGGGGTAGATCATGAAGAGGCCGAGAAGCCGCATCGCGAAGACAGCGGCGAGCGAGCCTGCGGCGCGGCGTTCGCTTTGGTTCATCGTCCCGATCCCTGCCCCGATCCCCGCCAATGCCCCGATTGCGAAATTCGCGCGGCGTGCAAATCCCGGAAGCGGAGCATCGGGTTGTTGATTTGCGCAGCCTGCCGGTCGTGCGGCTCGCTTCCCCCGGTTCGTGACCGAGGGGAGGGCGAACGGAAGCAGGCCGAACAGCGATAGCCCGAGTAGGCGGGGGCGGAAGGCAAGTCAACCGCGCTTCGGGTGCGATCCGCAGCCGGCACGATCTCTTCGCGCAATTGATCAGGCTCAATGTGCATCGACGCGCCCGGTTCATTATTCCCCGCGCGTCCAATCCCGATCCAGGACGACGATTTTCGGCATGCGGCAAGGAAAGGACAGAGAGCCATGACCATGATCCTCCGTCTCGCCGGCGCCAGCGCGATTGCGCTCGCTCTGGGTACGAGCGGCGCCTTCGCGCAGGGGGACATGGGGCCGGGCAGCGGGATGATGGGCGGGGCAAATTCATCCGCCGCCGGCCCCGCCGCGCCCGCGAACGCGGGCGACTGGGGCGGCGGATACGGCCCCGGCCCATGGATGATGGGGAACGGATACGGCCCCGGCCCATGGATGATGCAGGCGGGATACTGGCCCCGCGTCGGCGCCTCCGGCGGCTGGATGGGGCCGTGGATGATGGGCTGGGGTGGCGCGTACGGGCCCGGCCCGTGGATGATGCACGGTGGCTGGATGGCCCCGTGGAGCATGGGCTGGGGCGGCGAATACGGCCCCGCGCCGGGAATGATGGGCGGCGGCTGGATAGATCCGTGGACGGTGAGCTGGAGCGGCGGGTGCCCGGGCGGCTGGGGGCCGGCGCGGCCGGCGAATTTCCACCTGACCGTCGATCAGGTGAAGGCCGGGATGGGACGCTGGCTGAGCGCGACCGGCAATCCGCATGTCAAGCTCGGCGCCGTGGCCGCGAAGGGTTCCGACACGATCACCGCGGACATCGTCACCACCGACAATGGCGGGCTCGTGCAGCGCTACGAGATCGACCGGCGCACGGGCGCGATCGAGCCGGAGGGAGAGTGAGAGATGTGGGGCTATGGGCCCGACGGGATGATGGGCTATGGCGACGGCTGGGGCGCAGGGGGCTGGATGATGCTCTTCGGCGGCTTTTTCTGGGTGATCCTGCTGGTGCTCGCGGTCATGGCGGTCGTCTGGATCGTGCGCGGGCCATGGCAGCATGCCGGGCCTCATTATCCGCCGCGCGGGGAAAGAGGCTCCTCGGGTCTTGATATTCTCGAAGAGCGCTATGCGCGCGGAGAGCTCGACCGCGATGAGTTCCTGCAAAAGAAGCGGGATATTCTCGGCCGCGGCGGGGTGGCCTGAAGCGCGGCCGGGTCCGGAAAACGGAAAAAAGTCTTTTTGCTTCTTTTTCTTCGGAAAAAGAAGGCTCTTCCTTTTCGGTACTTCACGCGCTTCAGGCGGCGGCGAGCGAGGGGCCGGGCTCGCCGAAGGCGCGGGTGAAGAGATCATCGAGCGCGGACAGATGGAGCGTCGGGTCCATCGCCGCGTCGAGGGCGGCCTTGGAAAGTCGGCCGGCGATTTCGGGATCGGCTTCGAGATTCTCGCGGAAGGTTCTGGCGGCGGGCGTGCCCAGCGCCTCCCAGGTTGCCATCGCGTTGCGCTGGACGATGCTGTACGCGTCCTCGCGGAGGAAGCCCGCGCGGGTAAGCGCGAGCAGCACCTCGCCGGAATGGATGACGCCGCCGAGGCTTTCGAGATTCGCGCGCATCCGGGCCGGATAGATGGTGAGGCGCTCGATCAGGCCGGCGGCGCGGGAGAGCGCGAAATCGAGCGCGATCGCGGCATCCGGAGCGATCACGCGCTCGACGCTCGAATGGCTGATGTCGCGCTCGTCCCAAAGGGCGACATTCTCGAGCGCGGGAATGACGGTCGCGCGGACGAGGCGCGCGAGGCCGGTGAGATTTTCGGACAGGACCGGGTTGCGCTTGTGGGGCATCGCGCTCGAGCCCTTCTGGCCGGGATGGAAGAATTCTTCCGCTTCCCGCACCTCGGAGCGTTGCAGATGGCGCACCTCGATCGCGAGGCGCTCGATGCCCGAGGCGATGACGGCGAGGGTGGAAAAGAAAACCGCGTGGCGGTCGCGCGGAATGACCTGCGTCGAAATCGTTTCGGGCTCGAGACCGAGATGGCGCACGATGTGGGCCTCGATGCGGGAATCGAGATGGGCGTAGGTGCCGACCGCGCCGGAGATGGCGCCGACCGCGATCTCCGCCCGCGCCTCTTTGAGGCGGGCGCGGTTGCGGGCGAACTCGGCATAGTGGCCGGCGAGCTTGAGGCCGAAGGTGGTGGGCTCGGCGTGGATGCCGTGGCTGCGGCCGATGGTGAGGGTGAATTTGTGCTCGAAGGCGCGTCGCTTGAGCGCGGCCATGAGCTGCTCGATGTCGGCCTGGAGAAGGTCCGCGGCGCGGGCGAGCTGGACCGCAAGGGCCGTGTCGAGCACGTCCGAGGAGGTGAGGCCGAGATGGAGGAAGCGGCTTTCCGGGCCGATCGCCTCGCCGAGCCAGGTGAGGAAGGCGATGACGTCGTGGCGGGTCTCGGCCTCGATCGCCGCGATGCGGGCAAGCTCCGCCGGGCCGATGGCGGCGACGGCTTTTTCTCCCCTGGCGCGGATGGTTGCGGCCGCGGTGGCGGGGATCTGGCCGAGCGCGGCCATGGCTTCGGCGGCGAGCGCCTCGATCTCGAACCAGATGGCGAACCGCGCCTCGGGCGAGAAGATTTTTTCCATCTCGGGGCGGCTGTAGCGCGGGATCATCGCCGGTCCTTGTCGTCTTTTCGGCTCTAGCCCCGCGTTCGCGCGGTTGGCAAGGGCGCGGCGGGCCGAGCGTTCGGCTATTCCTCGCTGTCGAGCGGAGGCATCAGGGCACGGAGCCGCCGCAGCGCTTCCACCGCCCGCCGCACCTGCGCGTTGAGGCGTTCGAGGGCGGCGGCGAGGCCGGGAGGTTCGTCCTGGTGCGGACCACCGGCCAGGGACCGGGCAACGGAGGCGTAGTTCTCGACCGCCGTGAGCGCCTCGGCCAGCTCGTGGAGGAGCGCGCGGCGGGCAGCCTCGGCCGGGCGATTTTCCTCGGGCGGCGTCCCTGCCGGCGGTGCAGCTTTCGCGTTCATCGCGCCCCCTCGAGCCTCGTCGCGCCGCCCGCGCTCCGGACTTGCGGCAGATCAAGACCCCCCCGGCCGGGGTGAACTATGCAACCAAAGGGCCGCAACGATTGCTCTGACGAATGTCAGATTTCGCGGCGTCTTCATCCGGGCGGGCCGATCCGGCCCGGAGCTCATCCCGCGGAACCGATCCATGGCAAGACGTTCGCAAACCGCTCCGGAGTCCAGGACGAGACGGCCCAAGATCATCGCGAGCCCGTTCTGCGCCGCAGGGCAACGCCCCTTGCTCGGCAATCTTCTCTCGCCGAAGGAACAGGCAGCGCTCGCCGGGATCGCCACGGTCCTCACCTATCAGGCGGGCGGCGCCGTCGTCTTTTCCGAAGGAGAGGACGCGCATTTTCTCTATCTGATCGATGACGGCGTGGTCCGGATCAACCGGCATCTGCCCGACGGTTCGCGGCAGGTTCTCGGCTTCATGTGGCCCGGAGACCTGCTCGGGCTGGTGGACGATGGCCGCTACGTCAATTCGGCCGAGACCCTCACGCCGGCGACCCTCTTCCGCCTCCCTCTCGACCGGCTCGAGGCGCTTCTGCTGAAGGAGCCCACGCTGCCGCTGCACCTGCTCGCCAAGGCCGCGCACGAGCTGCGCAAGGCGCAGCGCCAGCTCATCGTCCTTGGCCAGCTCACCAATGGCCGGCGGCTCGCTTCCTTCCTCCTCGACAGCCGCCAGCATGTGACCTTCTTCGATTCGGCGACCAGGCTGCTCCGCCTGCCGATGAGCCGCTTCGATATCGCCGACTATCTCGGCA